>NZ_CP046121.1:1582932-1899518 GCF_009707485.1 Nostocoides sp. HKS02
ACGTCACAGCAGGGCGAGGTCGTCGCGGTGCACGACCTCGCGCTCGTACTCGGGCCCGAGCTCGCGGGCCAGGTCACGGGTCGACCGGCCGAGCATGCCGGGCAGCTCGGCCGAGGTGTAGTTGACCAGGCCCCGCGCGATGACCCGTCCGTCACTGGTGCACAGGTCGACCGGGTCACCCTCGGCAAAGGTGCCCTCGACCGCGGAGATCCCGGCAGGCAGCAGCGAGGTACGCCGCTCGGTCACGGCGCGCACCGCGCCCGCGTCGAGGACGAGCCGGCCCCGCGGCGTCGTGGCATGAGCCAGCCAGAGCTTGCGCGACGTGCGCCGCGACCCGCTGGGGACGAAGGCGGTGCCCACGTCGGCCCCGTCGAGCGCTTGCTGGATGCGGTCGGCGCTGGTGAGCACCGTGGTGATGCCCGCGGCGTTCGCGATCGACGCGGCCTCGACCTTGGTCACCATGCCGCCGCTGCCGACGCTCGACCCGGTGCCCCCGATCACCACGTCGTCGAGCCCGGCGCCGCCCACCACGAGCGGCACCCGGCTGCTGCCCGCACGACTGGGCGGCCCGTCATACAAGGCATCGACATCGGTGAGCAGCAACAGGCCGTCGGCGTGCACGAGATGGGCGACCAGAGCGGCCAGCCGGTCGTTGTCGCCGAACCGGATCTCCTGGGTGGCCACCGTGTCGTTCTCGTTGACGATCGGCACGATGCCGAGCTCCAACAACCGCCCCAGCGTGCGCCGCGCGTTGGTGTAGTGCGACCGGCGGGTCACGTCGTCAGCCGTCAGCAGGACCTGCCCGACCGTGAGTCTGTGGGCGCCGAAGGCGCGCTGGTATGCCGCGACAAGGGCTCCCTGCCCCACGCTGGCCGCGGCCTGCTGGGTGGCGAGGTCCTGTGGCCGTCGGGTCAGGCCGAGGGGGGTGATCCCTGCCGCGATGGCACCCGAGGAGACCAGCACGACCTGATGGCCGGCCAAGCGGCGGCGGGCGAGGGTGTCGACGATCGTGACGAGCCGGCCCTCGTCGAGCGAACCGCCGTCAGCGCCCGTGAGCGAGGACGAGCCGACCTTGACGACGAGTCGGGTGGCCCGGGCGACGTCGAGCCGGCGGTCGGCACCGCTCACTCGTCGTCCTCGTCCTCACGGGCCGTAGCCCAGTGGCCGGCCTTGCGCTCTGCGGCGAGCTCGCTGCGGGCTGCGGTCTTGGCGGCCCGTCGCGCGGCGTAGTCGGAGCGCTTCTCGTCGCGGGTGGGGCGGGCCGCGTCCTCGAGGCGCAGGTCGGTGCCGCGCGCTCCGAGCAGCTCGGCGCCGGTCGCGAGGGTGGGCTCCCAGTCGAAGACGACCGCGTTGTCCTGCGGGCCGATGAGGACCGTCGACCCGGCGACCGCCCCGGCCTTGAACAGGGCCTCCTCGACGCCGGCCCGGTTGAGGCGGTCGGCGAGGTAGCCGACGGCCTCGTCGTTGGAGAAGTCCGTCTGACGCACCCAGCGAGTGGGTCGCTCGCCCGCGATGCGGAAGACCTCGCCGTCGGGGGTGTTCTCGTGGACGATCGTGAAGCCGGCGTCGTCGACCGACTTGGGCCGCAGCACGATGCGCTTCGGCACCGCGGTGGCAGCCTCGATCTCGGCGCGCGCGGCCGTGACGTGACGGGCCATGGCGAAGGTCAGCTCGCGCAGTCCGAGGTGGGCCACCGCGGAGACGATGAAGACCTCGATCCCCCGGGCCTCGAGGTCGGGCTTGACCATCTCGGCCAGCTCACGCGCCTCGGGGACATCCGCCTTGTTGAGCACGACGATCCGGGTGCGCTCCGACAACGGGCGCCCGCCGAGGGTCTCGTCGGGGACGTACTGCGAGAGCTCCCGCTCGATCACGTCGAGGTCGGTCATCGGGTCGCGACCGGGCTCGAGGGTGGCGCAGTCGATGACGTGCACGAGCACCGAGCACCGCTCGACGTGGCGCAGGAACTCCAGCCCGAGCCCCTTGCCCTGGCTCGCGCCGGGGATCAGCCCGGGCACGTCGGCGACGGTGAACCGCTGCTCCCCCGCCTGGACCACGCCCAGGTTGGGGACCAAGGTGGTGAACGGGTAGTCGGCGATCTTGGGACGCGCCGCCGACACGACCGCGACGAGGGAGGACTTGCCCGCGGAGGGGGAACCCAATCAGGGCCACATCGGCCAGGGACTTGAGCTCGAGGACGATGTCGAGCTCGTCACCGGGCTCGCCGAGCAGGGCGAAACCGGGGGCCTTGCGCCGGGCCGACGACAGCGCCTTGTTGCCCAGCCCACCGCGACCGCCACGGGCCGCCACGAACTCAGCGTCGGGGGCCACCAGGTCCGCCAGCACCGTGCCGTCGGCGTCCTTGACGACCGTGCCAGCGGGCACGGGCAGCACCAGGTCGTCGCCGTCGGCGCCGTTGCGCTCGTCGCCGGCCCCGGGCTTGCCGTTGGTCGCCTTGCGGTGCGGGTGGCGGTGGTAGTCGAGCAGGGTCGTGGCCTGGCCATCGACCCGGAGCGTCACATCGCCCCCGTGGCCGCCGTTGCCTCCGTCGGGCCCACCGAGGGGCTTGAACTTCTCGCGCTTGACCGAAGCGACTCCGTGGCCACCGTCGCCGGCGGCGACGTGCAGCACGACGCGGTCGACGAACGTGGTCATGGGGCTCTTCTCTCTGTGCGGTCTCTATGCATGGATGCGCCCCCCGATTCTAGGAGGGGTCTAGGACGGGTCTAGGTGGGGAACGCAGGAAGGGAGCGGGCCCAGTTCAGGCCCGCCCCCTTCGAGGCGGTATGCCGCGCGGCTGGGCCACGCGGCATACCTCAAAGATCAGCTGGCGTCCGCGGTCTCCAGCGGGACGATGTTGACGACCCGGCGACGACGACGCGTGCCGAACTCGACGTTGCCCGCGACGAGCGCGAACAGCGTGTCGTCGCTGCCGCGGCCGACGCCCTCACCGGGGTGGAAGTGCGTGCCGCGCTGGCGGACGATGATCTCGCCCGCGTTGACGAGCTGGCCGCCGAAGCGCTTCACGCCGAGTCGCTGGGAGTTGGAGTCCCGACCGTTACGGGTCGAAGACGCACCCTTCTTGTGTGCCATGTCAGTACCTGCCTTCTACGTTCTGTGATCCGGGACTCAGGCGTCGATCGCGGTGATCTTGACCTGGGTCAGGTGCTGACGGTGGCCCTGACGCTTCTTGTAGCCCGTCTTGTTCTTGTACTTGATGATCGTGATCTTGGGGCCCTTGGCGGCCTTGACGACCTCGGCGGTGACGGTGACCTTGGCGAGCTTGTCAGCGTCGCTGGTGACGGTGGAGCCGTCGACCACGAGCAAGGGGGTCAGGTCGAAGCTGTCGCCGGCCTTGCCACCGACCTTGTCGATGATGAGGACGTCGCCGACGGAAACCTTCTCCTGGCGGCCACCTGCGCGAACAATCGCGTACACGGGGAACTCTCTTTCGTACTTCGGGAGGCACGCGCTCTCTGTCTGAACCGGCCGGCAGCGACCCACGGTTGAATCAGCTCGGTCGAGGTGACTCTCGCGCGGACGCCGGACGGTGGGCGCACCAAGGGGCAAGATTACCGGGTGGAAGGCCCCGCGAACAAACCGGCCGGAGCCGGGCGGCGGCGCGGGTCAGCCCGCGCCGCTGCCCGATCGGTCAGGACGCGTCCGACGTCGCTTCTGCCGGGGTGGTGTCCGCCCCGTCCGTGACCGGACGCGGCGGTCCGGCAGGGGCCACCACCCGGCCTCGCTTGCGGCGCTTCGGCGTCGAGCTGGCCGGCGTGCTGGTCGTGTCGGCTGGCGTGACCGGCGTGACCGGGGGCGTCGAGCTGGCCGGCGTGCTGGTCGTGTCGGCTGCCGTGACCGGCGTGACCGTCGCCTCGTCGAGGTCGGTGCCGTCGTAGCGGTCCGCGTGCCCGAACGAGTCGATCGAACCGTGCTCGTCGTGCTCGTCGTCGTGGTGGTCGCTGGTCGACTTCAGGGCCGCAGCGTGCGCCGCCGCGGCGATCTGCGCCGGAGTCGGTCCGCCGTGCGCGGGCGCGCTCGGCTCGGCGGGCGCAGCGCTGGCGACTGCACGCCCGCGACGACCGCGGCCGGTGCGGGCCTGTCCGGTCCCACCCTGGTTGGCGCCACCACCACCGCTACCACCGTCTCCACCGGAGGACCGCTCCACCGGGTCGGCGTGGACGATGATGCCGCGACCCCCGCAGTGCTCGCAGGTCTCGGAGAAGACCTCGATCAGCCCGGAGCCGACCCGCTTACGGGTCATCTGGACCAGGCCGAGCGAGGTGACCTCGGCGACCTGGTGCTTGGTGCGGTCCCGGCCCAGGCACTCGAGCAGCCGCCGCACGACGAGGTCGCGGTTGGACTCCAGGACCATGTCGATGAAGTCGATGACGATGATGCCGCCGATGTCGCGCAGCCGGAGCTGGCGCACGATCTCCTCGGCCGCCTCGATGTTGTTCTTGGTGACCGTCTCCTCGAGGTTGCCGCCCGAGCCGACGAACTTGCCGGTGTTTACGTCGACGACCGTCATGGCCTCGGTGCGGTCGATCACGAGCGAGCCACCCGAGGGCAGCCAGACCTTGCGGTCCATCGCCTTGGCGATCTGCTCGTCGACCCGGTGGTGGGTGAAGAGGTCCTCCTGCGAGGTCCACTTCTGGAGGCGCTCCGCGAGGTCGGGGGCGACATCGCCGAGGTACTCGCTGACCTCGGCATACGCCTGGTCACCGGCGACCACCAGCGAGGTGAAGTCCTCGTTGAACACGTCCCGGATGACGCGGACGGTGAGGTCCGGCTCCCCGTGGACGAGGACGGGCGCGCCGCCCTTCGCCTTGGACTTCGACTCGGCCTTCTGCGCGATCTTCTCCCACGTCTTGGTGAGGCGTTCGACGTCGGCGCGCAGCTCGTCCTCGCTGGCCCCCTCGGCCGCGGTGCGCACGATGACCCCGGCGCTGTCGGGCACGACCTCCTTGAGGATGCCCTTCAGGCGGCTGCGCTCGGTGTCGGGGAGCTTGCGGGAGATGCCCGTCATCGAGCCCTCGGGCACGTAGACGAGGTAGCGGCCGGGCAGCGAGATCTGGCTCGTGAGGCGAGCGCCCTTGTGGCCGATCGGGTCCTTGGTCACCTGGACGAGCACCGAGTCGCCCGACTTCAGGGCGTTCTCGATGCGCTTGGGCTGGTTGTTCTCCAGGCCCGAGGCGTCCCAGTTGACCTCACCGGCGTACAGCACGGCGTTGCGGCCCTTGCCGATGTCGACGAAGGCGGCCTCCATCGACGGCAGGACGTTCTGGACGCGGCCGAGGTAGACGTTGCCGGCCATCGACGCGTTGGTCTCGCGGGACACGTAGTGCTCCACGAGCACGCCGTCCTCGAGCACGCCGATCTGGGTCTTGCCACCGCGCTCGCGCACGACCATGACCCGCTCGACGCTCTCCCGACGGGCGAGGAACTCGGCCTCGGTGATGATCGTGCGGCGGCGACCGGCCTCGCGGCCCTCGCGGCGGCGCTGCTTCTTGGCCTCGAGGCGCGTGGAGCCCTTGACGCTCTGGGGCTCGTCACGGCGCGCCTCGCGGACCTTGGTCACGGTGCCGGGCGGGTCGTCGTTCTCGGCGGCGGAACCGCCGCGGCGGCGACGACGACGACGCCGGGTCGAGGTGCCGTCGCCGTCGAAGTCGGAGTCGGCCTCGGAGTCGGGGCCGTGGCCGGAGTCGTCGCCCTCGGCGTCCCGGTCCTGGGGCTCGGCGCCGGACGCGCTGGCGTCCTGGCCACCCCCGCTGGAGTCCTTGGCGTCTCCGCTGGAGTCCTCCGCGCCACCGCGACCACGGCCGCGGCCCTTGCCGCCGCGGCGACGGCGACGGCGACCGGCCTCGGACGTGTCGGAGTCGAGGTCATCGGTCGGGTGGTCGGTCTCGAGGTCCTCCGGCTCCGCCGCAGGCTCCTCGCGCGTCGCAGGCTTCTCCCCAGCCGTCTCGGCTGCCCGCTCGCCGGCCGGCCCTGCCGGAGCGGCCGCCTTGCGGGTGGCCCGGCGCGCGGACCGCGCAGGCGCGGCGGCGGCGACGTCGGGGGCCTGGAACAGCAGACCGAAGCTGGGTACGGCGGGCGGCTGCTGCGACGCCTCGGGCTCGTTCGGCTCGTTCGGCTCGTTCGGCTCCCCCGTGGCCTCGACGCCGTCGACCTCCTCCACCGGCGCCTCGGGCGCGGTGGCGCCCTTCGTGCTCGCCCGCTTCGTGGCGGCCTTCCTCGCGGTCTTCTTCGCCGTCTTCTTGGCCGCCTTCTTTTCGGCAACCTTCGGGGCGGACGCCGCGGCGTCGGTGGGCTCCGGGGTCGGGTCGTCCGCGGTCGGCGCGGAGACCGGGGCCGGAGCCGAGGCCTTCTTGGTGGCGCGTCGGGCGCGCTTTCGGGCGGGCGCAGGGGCACCGCCGGTGGACTCGTCGCCCACGCTCGCCTCGCGAGGAGCGTCGGCGTCGCCGGTGGCGGTCGTCTCGGTGGACTGGAACAGGTCTTCTGTGGATGCCATCGCGGCGTCCTTCCGTCACCCACGAGGCGAGGGCCACACCCGAGGACCCGCGAGGGCCACTCCGATCAGCCGCGTGGTGCGCATCAAGCGTCGTGTCGGTGGCGGCTGCCATCGACACGGAAGTCGGTTGGCTACGCCCGTCGAGGCTCGCGCAGGTCGCGCGGCACCAGCTCAGGCGCCGTCGTCGTCCTTGTCGGCAGCCAGTGGATCAGCCACCCCAGCGGTTGCGGTGTGCAGCGGGCCTTGCGCCAGCCGGGTCACCAGGGGTGGTGTCGGTGGAGCCAGCTCGGTTACTGCTCGCAGCGCGGTCAGGACGTCGTCGGGGCGTACGGCCGGTGTGGTGTGCCGTACGACCATCCGCAGTATCGCACAGTCCGGCCGCGGTGAGGTGGATACGTCCATCGACACGACGGCCGAGCGCACGTCGAAGGTCTTCGGCCCGGTCTTGAAGGTGCGGGTCACCTCGGCGCGCTCGAGGGCGAGGAGCTGGTCGACGGCCCGGCGGAGCTCACCCGACTCCACCCCTCGGAACTCGATCACCCAGTCGCTGGCCTGGAGCCGGTCGGCGAGCGCCCCGGGCTCGGCCTCGACGACCTGGAGGATGTCGAGGCCGTCGGGCAGCGCGTCGCCGAGAGCGACCCGCACCGAGTCGGGGTCGACCCGCTCGGTGACCGAGATCTCGAAGTACTCGGCCTCGCTCGCGGTGCCGGTGGGGGCCGCGTTCGCGTACGAGATCTTGGGGTGGGGGTGGAACCCGGCCGAGAAGGCCATGGGGACACCGGCACGCCGCAGGGCTCGTTCGAGCGCCCGTTGGAAGTCACGTGTCGACGAGAACCTCAGCCGCCCGCGCTTGGCGTAGCGCACCCGCAGCTTCTGGACCGCGGGCTCCGGCGGTGGTCCCTCGGGAACGCGCTGTCGTGCCATGGCAGGAGCGTATGCCGCGCCGCCCGCAGGTACGGAATCCGCAGATGTGCACCCCCGCACCGCGCGCCCCTCTAGCGTGACGCCATGGCTGAACTCGATCGCGCCCGCCTGACGGCGCTCCTTGACCGTGAGCAGGCGGCATACACCGCGAACCACCCCCGCAGCCGCGAGCTCTTCGCTGCCGCCGGCAACCTCTTCGGCGGCGTCCCCATGACGTGGATGAACATGTGGTCCGGCGGCTTCCCCCTCTACCTCGACCACGCCACCGGCAACCGGGTCACCGATGTCGACGGGCACACCTACGTCGACTTCGCGCTCGGGGACACCGGCGCCATGGCGGGCCACTCCCCCGCCGCCACCGTGGCCGCCGTGCAGCGGCGCGCGGGTGAGCTCGGCGGCATCACGACGATGCTGCCGACGCAGGACGCGCAGTGGGTGGGTGCCGAGCTGGAGCGGCGCTTCGGTATGCCGCTGTGGAGCTTCACGCTGTCAGCCACTGACGCGAACCGCTGGGCCATCCGGCTCGCCCGGCTCGCGACGGGGCGCCCCAAGGTGCTCGTGTTCGCGTACTGCTACCACGGGTCCGTCGACGAGGCGTTCGCGCTTCCCGGTCCGGACGGCAAGGCCCAAAGCCGCCCCGGCAACGTCGCTCCCCCGTCGACCTCGACCTCACCACCCGCGTCGCGACCTGGAACGACCTTGCCTCGGTGGAGGCCGCGCTCGCCCACGGGGATGTCGCGGCGATCCTCACCGAGCCGGCGCTGACCAACATCGGGATCGTCCTACCGGAGGACGGGTTCCTCGACGACCTGCGCCGGCTGGCGACCGAGCACGGCACCTTGCTCATGATCGACGAGACGCACACCTTCTCCGCGGGCTGGGGTGGCGCGACCCGCGAGTGGAAGCTCGAGCCCGACATCGTGGTGATCGGCAAGTCGATCGGTGGCGGCATCCCCAGCGGGGCGTACGGCATCAGCCGCGAGGTCGCCGCGGCCGTCACCCGGCACACGGCCGCTGGCGACGCGGACATCGTCGATGTCGGGGGGTCGGCGGCACCCTGGCGGGCAACGCCCTGTCGACGGCCGCGATGCGCGCGACCCTCGGCGAGGTCCTGACGCCCGAGGCCTTCGCCCACATGACCGAGCTAGCCACCGCGTTCGCAGCGGGGGTCCAGCGGACCTTCGACGAGCTCGACGTCCCGTGGTCGGTCAGTCGGCTGGGCGCCCGGGCGGAGTACCGGTTCACCCGTCCCGCGCCCCGGACCGGCGAGGAGTCAGCGGCAGCTGCGGACGACGCGCTCGACGCCTACCTCCACCTGGCCCTGTGCAACCGCGGCATCCTCATGACGCCGTTCCACAACATGGCCCTGATGTGCCCGGACACGTCGCGCGCCGACGTCGACCGGCATACCGAGGTGTTCCGCGAGGTGGTGGGCGCACTCTGGGCGTGATGTCCGCTTGGTGGCGTTGGTGACGGATGACAGCGCCGGGGGCCGGGCGTACCTTCGAAAGTTGACCACTTCAGGGTGAAGCGGCCGGTGGCGAGATGCGGAGGGCTGACGGTGTTCATCCAGATCATCCAGGGAAAGGTGCGCGACGCGGGCGAGATGCGCCGGCTCAGCGACGAGTGGCGCGACCAGATGGGGTCGTCCGCGCAGGGCTGGCTCGGCGGGACCTACGGCATCACGGACGACAACGAGTTCGTCGGGGTCGTCCGCTTCGAGAGCCGCGAGGCCGCGGCGCGGAACTCGACCAAGCCCGAGCAGGGCGAGTGGTGGAGCCGCATGGAGGCCTGCTTCGACGGACCGGCGTCGTTCCACGACTGCGACAACGCCGTGATGTTCCTTAACGGCGGTTCCGACGACGCCGGCTTCGTCCAGGTGATCCAGGGCCGGGTGAGCGACCCGGAGCGGTTCCGCCACTTCATGGAGCAGCCGATGGACATGCTGCACGAGCAGCGCCCCGAGATCATCGGCGGCACGATCGGCATGGAACCCGATGGCTGGTTCACCGAGACGGTGGCGTTCCGCAGTGAGGCCGAGGCGCGCGAGGGCGAGCAGAAGGAGCTGCCCGAGCAGGCCCAGCGGGATTGGGCCGACGAAATGGCCATGATGAACGACGTGCGGTACCTCGACCTGCACCACCCGTGGTTCGCCAGCGCGCCCATGGCGGGGATGACCAGCTAGCCGTCACGGTCACCCTTGTCTTTGAGGGGTCTGGGTTGCCAGGGCAGCCCAGACCCCTCAAAGACTCACCGCAACGTGTCACCGCCGGAGGCTGCAGCCCGCGCGCCGACACGGACGCGGTCGTCCTGGCCATCCGCGGCTGCCCAGGATGGAGCCGAGCTCACCCGCGGTATCGCACGGGGTCACCGCCACATCCGGCCAGAACACGCGCGTGGTCACTCGCGCCCGGGTCAGCTGTTGCCGGTCGCGCTGCCCGTCGCGCACCCGGTCGCGCCACTGCTCGTGCCCGAGCCGCCCGTCCACCTCGACGAGCAGGCCGTACTCGGCATAGTCGAAGTCGTGGTACCGGCGGCGGCCCAGGTCGGAAGCCTCCTGCCGGAGCGAGCGCGGCAGTCCGTGGGCTCGCTCGACGTCGCGGACGAACAGCAGCTCCGCCCCGCTCTCGCCACCCTCGTCGATCTCGGCCAGGGCAGTGCGCAACAGGGCGCTGTGCCGGTGACCACCGCGCGCCACCAGCTCGGCCCAGAGCTCGGACACCGTCGTCAGCTCTCGCTGAACCGCACGCGCCACCAACGACAGGGCGTCGAGCCGGCTGCCGCGCGTCGCGACGTCCAGCACGGTCGCGGCGGCCGTGGTTCGCCAGGGGAAGGCGCGGTCGTGCACGAGGTCGTCCCAGCGCATCGAACGTCGGACCGTCGCCCCGGACGGTCGGGCCACGCTTCGACGTTGCGGAACCACGAGCTCGATGGTTCGCGGAGGGTGTGGTCGTAGCCCCCAGAGGTATGCCGCGCTGTCGCCACACAGAGCGGCGTCCGCGGCGGGGCTGCCGGACAGTGCCCGCAGGAGCGCTGCCGTCGCGGCGGTGCGCCAGTCGTCGCGCCCGGGAACCGTGAGGAACACGCCCTCGTGCACGCGGACCCACCTGCCCGAGTCCACCCGCCACCTCAGCATCGCCAACGGCACACCCGCCTCGAGGCACTGCGCCCGGGTCAGCATCCCCGACTGGTGGTCGGCGAGTCGGCGAAGCGCGGTCCAGTCGACAGCCACCAGCCCAGGGTGCCCGGGCGGCGACCGTGAGGCGCTCGCTCATCCACAGGGTCGCGCGGACCCGAGTCTTTGAGGGGTCTGGGCTGCCAGGACAACCCAGATCCCTCAAAGACTCGCGGCAGAGCCCTCGCTCAGTGCTGGTGGGCTACCAGGTCCGAGCGCCCTGCGCCCAGCACGGTCAGCGGCAGGAGCGTCTTGCCCGTGGGCCCGACCTCGATCTCGGTGCCCAGCTGAGGGCAGACCCCGCAGTCGAAGCACGGCGTCCACCGGCAGTCGTCGACCTCGGTCTCGTCGAGCGCGTCCTGCCAGTCGGCCCACAGCCACTCCTTGTCGAGCCCGGAGTCGATGTGGTCCCACGGCAGCACCTCGGACTCGCCCCGCTCACGGGTGGTGTACCACGGGACGTCGACGGGGAGATCCGCGAGGGCCGTGGAGGCAGCGGTCATCCACCGGTCGTACGAGAAGTGCTCGCTCCAGCCGTCGAACCGTCCGCCGTCGCACCAGACCTGCTCGATGACCCGACCCACCCGTCGGTCGCCGCGCGAGAGCAGGCCCTCGACGATGCCGGGCTTGCCGTCGTGGTAGCGGAAGCCGATCGACGAGCCGTACCGCCGGTCGGACCGGAGCGCGTCGCGCAGCTTGGCCAGGCGCGCGTCGGTCTCCGGCGCCCCGAGCTGGCCACACCACTGGAACGGCGTATGCGGCTTGGGCACGAAGCCGCCGATCGACACCGTGCAGCGGATGTCGCGGCGCCCGGAGACCTGGCGGCCGGTCTCGATGACCTTCTTGGCGAGCTCGGCGATCTGGAGCACGTCTTCGTCGGTCTCGGTCGGCAGGCCGCACATGAAGTAGAGCTTGACCTGACGCCACCCCGCGCCGTAGGCCGCCGCGACCGTGCTGATGAGGTCGTCTTCGGACACCATCTTGTTGATGACCTTGCGGATGCGCTCGCTGCCGCCCTCGGGGGCGAAGGTCAGTCCCGAGCGCCGCCCGTTGCGGGTGAGCTCGTTGGCGAGGTCGATGTTGAACGCGTCCACGCGCGTCGACGGCAGCGACAGGCCGGTCTGGGTCCCTTCGTACCGGTCGGCCAGCCCCTTGGTGATGTCAGCGATCTCGGAGTGGTCCGCCGAGGACAGCGACAGCAGCCCGACCTCCTCGAACCCGGTGGCCGCGAGCCCGCGCTCCACCATCTCGCCGATCCCGGTGATCGAGCGCTCGCGCACCGGGCGGGTGATCATGCCGGCCTGGCAGAACCGGCAGCCCCGCGTGCAGCCACGGAAGATCTCGACCGACATGCGCTCGTGCACCGACTCGGCCAGCGGCACCAACGGCTGCTTGGGGTACGGCCACGCGTCGAGGTCCATGACGGTGTGCTTCGACACCCGCCACGGCACCCCGTGGGCGTCGGCCTTGGGAGCGACCCGCTGGATCCGGCCGTCGGGCAGGTAGGAGACGTCGTAGAGCGAGGGCACGTACACCCCGCCGGTGCGCGCCAGGCGCAGCAGCAGCTCGCGGCGGCCGCCCGGCATACCCTGCGCCTTCCACGCACCGATGTGGTCGGTGACGGCGAGCACCGCCTCCTCGCCGTCGCCGACGATGGCCGCGTCGATGAAGTCGGCGATCGGCTCGGGGTTGAACGCTGCGTGGCCCCCGGCGACGACGATGGGGTCCGCATCGGTCCGCGCGTCCGCGTGCAGCGGGATGCCGGCGAGGTCGAGCGCGGTGAGCATGTTGGTGTAGCCGAGCTCGGTGGAGAACGACAGCCCGAGCACGTCGAAGTCGCGCACGCTGCGGTGGGCGTCGACGGTGAACTGGGGTACGGCGCTCGCGCGCATCAGTGCCTCGAGGTCGGGCCACACGGCATACGTGCGCTCGGCGAGGGCGTCCGCGCGCTCGTTGAGCACTTCGTAGAGGATCATGACGCCCTGGTTCGGCACGCCGACCTCGTAGGCGTCGGGGTACATCAGCGCCCAGCGGGTGGTCAGTTCCTCGCCGCCTGGGCCGTGACCGCCGCAGTTCCAGTCCTTGACGGTCGAGTTGAGCTCGCCGCCGACGTACTGGATCGGCTTGCTGACCTGCTCGAGCAAGGGCTCGAGGGCAGGAAAGACGGTGGCTCCCGGGGTGTGGTTCATGATGGCCCAAGGGTAACCGGGCCTCCGCGATGAACGCGCATCCGCGACGCATCCGCTGCGCATCCGCGACGGATCGGCGGCGCGCCCATGGCGGGCTCGACGGGCGACTCCCAGTTTGACCCTTTACCCTGCCGGGCATGCCCGCACCCCGGACACGGCTCGCCGTCGGCGCGCTGGCCCTCCTGCTCGCCGCGCTCACCGGTTGCTCGAGCGCCGCCATGACGACGGCACCGATGGCCGGGCAGGCCACGGTGGCCGCGCCCGCCACGGCCACGCCCGCGACGCCGACGCCCGCGACCCCCACGAAGACCCCCATCACGGCCACTACGTCCACGACCGCCGACACCTCGCCGGTCGTCGTCGTCGGGCTCGGCGACTCGGTGACCTCGGGTTTCGCGTGCGACTGCACGACGTTCATCGCCCTGTATGCCGCGTTGCTGCGGCAGCGTGCCCACCGGCCGACCGAGGCGGTGAACCTCGGGGTCGCCGGCCTCACGAGCATGAGCCTGTCGGAGCAGCTCGACTCCGTCGCGGCCCGGGTCCAGCTGTCCCGGGCCGGCGTCGTCGTGCTCACCATCGGAGCCAACGACCTCAACCCGCTGATCGGGCGGTGGCAGAAGGGTGGGTGCGACACCTCCTGCATCGAGCCGGCGACGGACCTCATGGGCACCCGGTTGGCGGCGGTGCTGACGCGCCTCGGGACGCTCGTGCCGGCGGGCGCGCACATCCTCGTGACGACCTACTGGAACGTGTTCGAGGACGGCGACGTCGCGGATGCCGACTACGGCAAGAGCTTCGGGCCGTGGAGTGCCGCAGTGACGCGGTCCGCGAACGCCCACATCTGCACGGCGGCAGCCCAGGCCGGCGACTCGTGCGTCGACCTCTACGAGCCCTTCGAGGGTGCTGGTGACCGCAACCCGACCGCGCTGCTCGCGGACGACGGGGACCACCCGAACGCGGCAGGACACCGGCTGATCGCCCAGACCCTCATCCAGGCCGACTCGCTGGGGGCCTTGGGGTAGGCGCTGGGTTGCGCGCTGGGTGAGGCGATGGGTTGCGCGCTGGGTTGCGCGCTGGGTGAGGCGATGGGAGCGGTGGGTTAGGCGTGGAGCCGCGCCGACAACCAGTCGAACCCGGTCGGCAGCACCCGGGCCCAGTTGGCGTAGTTGTGACCACCGCCGGGCACGATGATCGACGAGGCGGTCATCGGCGGCCGGACCAGTGACAGGAACCGGCGCAGGTCGCTGAACCCGCCCAGTCCGCCCTCCGCCTGGCCGATCGAGGCGAGCACGGAGACCGGCGGTGCGGGCTGGTGCGCGAGCAGCCACTCGGGGCTGTTGAGGTTCCGCAGCACCTGGGACCCGCCCCAGAGGTTGCCCGTCGTCGGGTCCTCGAGCGTGTGGTAGTACCCCGACAGCGACACCGCGGCCCTGAAGACGTCGGAGTGCAGCATCGCCTCCTTGACGGCGCAGTAGCCACCGGTCGACTCGCCCATCGCGCCCCAGTCGAGCGGTCGGACCCGCAGCAGCCCGTCCACCGCGGTCGGGACGTCCTGCGACAGGTAGGTGAGGGCCTGGGGGCCGGCCGGCACGTCGGTGCACTCGGTGTCGCGCGGCGGGGCCACGGTCGGTCGCAGCATGACGACGACCATCGGTGCGGCCCGGTGGTGGGTCAGCTCCGCAAGGTACAGCTCGGGCACGTGCAGCCGGCTGACCAGGCTCGCAGTCACCCCGGGGTAGCCGGTGAGCATCTCGACCGCCGGGAACTGGTGGTGGGCGTAGGCCGGCTGGAAGTATTGGGGCGGAAGGTAGATGAGCGCGTCTTCGGTCAGGCCGCTGCGGGCGCCGTGGATGCGCAGCGACTCCACCTTTCCCCTGACCGTGGCGGCCGAGGCAGGCGACCACGGCGTGGGCTTGGCCACCGTGACGGCCGGCACGACCATGGTGCGGCCGAAGTGACCCTGGGGCCACTGCGGGGCTGCCACGACCTGCTGCGAGCCGGTCCCGAACAGGTCGCTCCACGTGCCGTAGAAGTAGCCGTAGTTGTTCACCGCCGCACCCACCAGGAGCACAGCGGCGACCTGGCAGACCAGCACCATCCCGACGCGCTGGGCACCCCTGAGCACCCGTGGCCCGACCACCCTGGGCCACAGGAGCAGGGTCGCGGCCATCACGACGACCAAGAGCCCTGCGAGCAGGGTCTCGAACTGCCACCCGAGCAGCGGGACCACAGCACCTCCTCAGTCGTCACCAGCCTTGCATCCCAGTGTGAGAGCCAGCCGTGGAAATGCTGGGAACCCACTGGTCGTTCTCAGCGTCCGCACAGGAACCCCACGGCTGCGAGTGCGCGGCATACTGGCCAGATGGGCCCGCCCAGCCGCGTGGCGCAGGCCATGGATGCCGTGCCCCGTCGCGCGTTCCTCCCAGCCGACCAGCAGCGACACAGCGAACGCGACGCCCCGCTGCCCATCGGTCACGGCCAGACCAACAGCCAGCCCACCACGGTACGCCGCATGCTGGAGCTGCTCGACGTCCGCCCCGGCGACCGGGTGCTCGACGTCGGGTGCGGCTCGGGCTGGACCACGGCCCTGCTCGCGTGGCTGACCGGGCCGTCGGGCCAGGTGTGGGGGGTGGAGCGGGTGCCCGACCTCGCCAGCTTCGGGGCGGGCAACGTGCGCGCCTCCGGTATGCCGTGGGCACAGGTGGGCCCGGCGGTGCCCCACGCGCTGGGCCTGCCCGCGCAGGCGCCGTTCGAGCGCATCCTGGTGTCCGCCCAGGCCCGGGTGCTCCCCGCGGAGCTCGTCGCGCAGCTCACGCCGCGGGGCGTGCTGGTCATCCCCGTGTCGGGACGGATGCTGCGGGTCGTCGCCCCCGCTGCCGGGGCGGACGTTCCCCACGTCGAGGAGCACGGGTGGTACCGGTTCGTGCCCCTCGTCGCCGACCCGCCGCCGGGGCCCCTGGTCGACTAGCTCGTGCCGAGAGCCCGGGTCGACTCGTTCGTGTAGAGCGCGTCGAGCGTCGGCTGGTACTTCTCGCTGACCGCCTTGCGCCGCAGCTTCAGGCTCGGGGTGAGGTCGCCGTCCTCGATGGTCAGGTCGTGGTCGAGGATGGTGAACTTCTTGACCTGCTCCCAGCGGTTGAGGTTCACGTTGAGCGTGTCGACGTACGTCTGGACCATCTCGCGTGCCTCCGGCGAGGTCACGACCTGCGCATACCCACCGCCGATCCCGCGCGCCTGCGCCCACTCCTGGATCGCCTCGGGGTCGAGGGTGACCAGCGCGGTGACGAAGTTGTGGTCGGCCCCGTAGACCATGATCTGGCTGACGTACGGACACAGGCCCTTGAAGGTCGACTCGATCAGGGCCGGCGCGACGTACTTGCCACCCGAGGTCTTGAAGAAGTCCTTCTTCCGGTCGGTGATCCGCAGGTACCCGAGCTCGTCCAAGGCGCCGATGTCGCCGGTGTGCAGCCACCCGTCGGCGTCCTTGGCCTGCGCGCTCTCCTCGGGCTTGTCGTGGTAGCCCTCCATGACGCCCGGTCCGCGCAGCAGCACCTCGCCATCCGCGGCGATCATCACCTCGGTGCCGGGCAGGGCCCAGCCCACCGTCCCGATCCGGTTCGTCGCCGGACGGTTCACGAACGACGCTGCGCTGGTCTCGGTGAGCCCGTAGCCCTCGAGGATGACCAGGCCCACGGAGTCGAACCACCGCGCGACGTCGCGGTTGAGGGCGGCGGATCCGGAGATGAAGAACCGGATCCGGCCCCCGAACCGGTCGCGCACCTTGGCCAGGACCAGCCGGTCGGCCAACGCGTACTGGCCCGCCAGCAGCCCGGTCGGTTCGTGGCCCGCGGCCCGCAGGTCGGCGACCTTGGCCCCGACTGCGGTGGCCCAGGCGAAGAGCTTGGCCCTCGGGCCTCCCTCGCCTGCCACGGTGGTCGTGATCCGGCCGTACGCCTTCTCGAAGATCCGCGGCGCGGCCCCCATGAAGGTGGGCCTCAGGACGGCGAGGTTGTCGACGATCTTGTCGACCCGACCGTCGACCGCGGTCGGGAACCCGATCTGGAGGGGCAGCGTCAGGAGGACCTTGCCGAAGACGTGCGCGAGCGGAAGCCACAGGAACTGCACGTCGTCCGGGCTGAGGATGCCGACCGCGTCGACGGCCGCCGCTTCGTAGGTCCAGGCGTCGTGGGTGAGGCGCACCCCCTTGGGCCGGCCGGTGGTGCCCGAGGTGTAGATGATGGTGGCCAGCCGGTCCCCGGTGAGCGCATCGATGCGATCGTCCACAGCCGAGGACGTCGTGCTGAGCAGCTCACGCCCCATCGTCTCCAGCTCGGTCAGCGAGATGACCCAGTCGCCGTCGGCCGTACCGTCGAAGGTGACGACCCGCGAGACCTCGGGCAGGTCGACGCGACGCTCACGCAGCTTGGCGATCTGGTCGTCGTCCTCGGCGAAGACCACGACACTGCCCGAGTTGGCCAGGATGTACGACACGTCGGGCGCGATGGTCGTGGGGTAGATGGTGGTGGTCGCCCCACCCGCGCACATCACCGCGAGGTCGGCCACGACCCACTCGTACCGGGTGGCCGAGGCGATCGCCACCCGGTCCTGCGGCTGCACGCCCAGCGCGACCAGACCGGCGGCCAGGCGGTAGGCCTGCTCCTGGACGTGCGCCCAGGTCACCGACCGCCAGTTCTGCCCGTCCGGGAACCGGAAGGCCTCGGCATTCGGGCTCTGGTCGACGCGGGCGCGGAACAGGTGCGCCACGCTGGGCGCGCGCTGGTCGATCACGTCCTGCCTGACCTGCTCGGTGGCTGCACTGGGCCTCTGCCGGGCCTGCGTCGTCATGGGCCTGCCTCACTCGGGTGTCAGACCGATCGTGCCAGACCCGCGATGGATCAGCCCACCAAACGGGCCAGACCAGCGATAGGTCAGCGGCGCAGGGACGACAGGTGGGCGTTGTTCACAAGCCCGATGGCGATCCAGCACGCGAACATCGACGATCCCCCGTACGACAGGAACGGCAGCGGCAGCCCCGTGACCGGCATGAGCCCGAGGTTCATGCCGACGTTCTCGAAGACCTGGAACACGAACCACACCGCCACCCCGACGCCCAGGAGCAGGCCGAACGCGTCTTGGGCCCGGGCGGCCACGAGGATCGCCCGCAGCACGACGAAGCCCAGCAGGAGGAGGAGGCCAGCGGCACCGAGGAACCCCAGCTCCTCCCCCGCCACCGAGAACACGAAGTCGGTCTGCTGGTACGGGATGAAGCCGCCCTGGGTCTGCCGTCCCTCGAACAACCCCTGGCCGAGCCACCCCCCGGAGCCGATCGCGATCCGCACCTGGCGGGTCTGGTAGCCGATGCCCTGCGGGTCGGCCTGGGGGTTGGCGAACGCGGTGAGCCGGTCGCGCTGGTAGCCACTGAGCACGGGCGTCGTCAGCGCGACCACGATCCCGGTGACCACGAGGCCCACCGCCGCTGCCAGCCACCGCTTCGGGGTGCCGGCGACGGCGACCACGCCGAACGCGAGGGCACCCAGTACGAGCGCTGAGCCCAGGTCGGGCTGGAGCATGACCAGTCCGATGGGCACGGCTGCCACGAGCCCCGCCACGAGCAGGTCTCGGCGGTCCGGCTCGGCACCGCGGTCGAGCCGCTCGCCCAGGATGATGGCCAGGCCGAGGCAGAGTGCCACCTTGGCGAACTCGGACGGCTGGACGGAGAAGCCGCCAGGCAGCTGGATCCACGAGTGCGAGCCGTTCACCGTGGACCCGACCGGGGTGAGGACGAGCAGCAGGCCGCCGATGGAGAGAAGGTAGAGCAGCGGCGCGAGCGCACGCAGGAGCTGGTACCCCATGCGGGTCACCCCGACCGCCAGTCCCAGGCCGAGGGCGGTGTTGAGCAGGTGCCGCACGAGGTATGCCGTGCCGGCCTCCCGCCGCGTCGCGGAGTACACCAGCAGCGCCCCGACGAGCGACAGCCCGAGCGCGGCCACGACCAGGCCCCAGTCGCTGCGGGTCCAGCGCACCGAGCCCCCGGCAGCCCGGCTCCACCAGCGGTCGGCCGCCGCGAGACGACCCCGCCCGGGTGTCAGGACGGGACGATCGACGCCAGGACCTGTCGGCACTTCTCGATGTCTCCCGCCATCGCCTCGAGCAGCTCCTCGATCGAGTCGAATCGCAGCGTCGGGCGGAGGTGCTCGACGAACTCGATCATGACCTGCTCGCCGTAGAGGTCAAGGTCGGTGCGGTCCAGGACGTAGGCCTCGACCGTCCGGATGGTGCCGTCGAAGGTCGGGTTGGTGCCGACCGAGACCGCTGCGGGCATGGTGCGCTCGGGGTCCTCCCGAGGGCGCTCGGACCGGGTGAGCCACCCGGCATACACCCCGTCCGCGGGCACGAGCCCGAGCGAGTCCGCCGCAAGGTTGGCCGTCGGGTAGCCCAGCTCGCGACCCCGGTGGGCGCCGTGGACCACGGTGCCGGCCATCGTGTGCGGGCGGCCCAGGATGGCGGCCGCGGCGGCCACCTCACCCGCGTCGAGGTGGCGGCGCACCGCCGTGGACGACCAGCGCTCGCCGTTGCCCAGGTCGTCGAGGACGATGACGTCGAAGCCGTGCGCAGCGCCCAGCTCGCGCAGGGTGTCGACGTCGCCGGTGTAGCCACGGCCGAAGCCTCGGGCGTCCTCACCGACGACCAACGCCCGGACGCCCAGCGTCTCGACGAAGGTGCTGACGACGAACTCCTCGGCAGTCTGCTCGGCGAACTCGCGGGTGAAGTCGAGGACGAGCAGCCCGTCGATCCCGGTCGTCGCGAGGAGGTCGTCGCGCAGGGGTCCTGGCGAGATGAGCTCGAGGGTGTCGGGGTGGAAGATCGTCGCCGGGTGAGGGTCGAACGTCACGGCCACACTCGGGAGCCCGCGCTCGCTGCCCTCCTGGACCAACCGGGTCAGGACGGCCCGGTGACCGAGGTGGACGCCGTCGAAGTTGCCGAAGGTCGCCACGCAGGGCCGAAGGCCGGCGGGCGTCTGGGAGGGGTCGGTCCAACGCTGCACGGAGGACACTCTACGAACCGGCGGGCGCGAACACGACGTGCGGCTTGGCTTTCGGGCCCGTCTCGTCGAGCAGCGCCATCAACCGGCCATCAGGGGCGAAGGCGGCCACGGGCTGGTCCCGCCCCGGCTGGCTCGAGTCCACTCGCTGGCCGTGCGCCACCGCCGTCGCCTCGGCGTCGGTCAGCTCCCGCACGATGAACTGGGAGCGAGCAGCGTCCGCCAGCACGAGGACCGGCATCCTCTCCGGTTCGCCGACGGCACCGAGCGACTCCAGGTCGTGCGCCTGGTCGAGGGTGAAGGCGCCGACGCGGGTGCGCCGCAGCGCGGTCAGGTGGCCGCCGACCCCGAGCGCGGCCCCGAGGTCGCGGGCGAGCGCGCGGACGTAGGTGCCGGAGCTCACCGTGACCTCGACGTCGAGGTCCACGACGGGTATGCCGTCGGCGTCACCAGTGCGTCGTGCCAGCACCTCGAACCGGCTCACGGTGACGGGGCGAGCGGGCAGGTCGACCGCTTCGCCCGCCCGGACCCGGTGGTACGAGCGCTCTCCCTTGACCTTGATGGCCGAGACCGAGCTCGGGACCTGCTGGAGGTCGCCGGTGAGGTCCAGCACGGCCTGGGCGATGCTCTCGTCGCTGAGGTGCTGCGCGGAGGTCGACGCGGTGACCTCACCCTCGGCGTCGTCGGTGATCGTGCCCTGGCCGAGGCGGATGGTCGCGATGTAGTCCTTGTCGCAGCCGACCAGGAAGGTCAGGAGGCGGGTGGCGCGCCCGATGCCGAGCACGAGGACCCCGGTGGCCATCGGGTCGAGGGTGCCGGCGTGGCCCACCTTGCGGGTGGCGCACAGCCGCCGGGCACGCCCGACGACGTCGTGGCTGGTCCAGCCGGCGGGCTTGTCGACGACGAGCAGGCCGTCAGGAGCGGGCATCCGCGCCGTCGCCGCTGCTCAGGTCGCCACTGAGCGCGTCAGCGTCAGCCTCGGCTGCGAGCTCCTCGTCCTCGGCCTTCTTGTACGGGTCGGGCTCACCGGCATACGTCGCGCCGGCGGCGGCAGCGGCCACCTGTGCGTCGCGCTCCTTGGCCTCGCGGAGCAGGTCCTCGAGGTGGGCCGCGGTCTCGGGGATCGCGTCGGCGAAGAAGTCGAGGCTCGGCGTCAGCCGGATCTGGATCTGCTGGCCGACGAACGACCGCAGCTTGCCCTTGTTCTTCTCCAGCAGGGCGGCCGTCGTCTCGCGCTGCGCGGTGTCCCCGAAGACGGTGTAGAAGACCGAGGCGTGCTGGAGGTCGCCGGTCACCCGGACGTCGGTGATAGTGATGAACCCCAGGTCCGGGTCCTTGACGATCGACGCGACGTTCGCGGCGATCAGGGTCTTGATGCGGTCGGCGATCTTGCGGGCGCGTCCGGTGTCAGCCATGGGGGTCTCTCCTGCGGTCGTGCGAAAGGTCATGCGAGCGACGGCGTATGCCGCCGGCCTGGGCCGGCGGCATACGCCTCATGTCGGTCAGGCGCGCGGCTTCTCCCGCATCTCGTAGGTGGCGATCAGGTCGCCGATCTGCAGGTCGTTGAACGACCCGAGGTTGATACCGCACTCGAACCCCTCGCGGACCTCGGTGACGTCGTCCTTGAACCGGCGCAGGCCGGCGATCTCGACGTTCTCGGACACCACGACACCGTTGCGGGTGATGCGTGCCCTCGTGCCGCGCTTGATCTCGCCGCTGCGGACGATGGAACCCGCGATGTTGCCGAACTTGCTCGAGCGGAAGATCTCGCGGATCTCGGCGGTGCCGAGCTCCACCTCCTCGAACTCGGGCTTGAGCATGCCCTTGAGCGCCGCCTCGATCTCCTCGATGGCCTGGTAGATCACCGAGTAGTAGCGGATCTCGACACCCTCGCGGTCGGCGTAGTCAGCGTTCTGGCCCTCGGCCCGGACGTTGTAGCCGATGATGATCGCGTCGGACGCCATCGCGAGGTTGATGTTGTTCATCGTGATCGCACCGACGCCACGGTCGATGATCCGCAGGTCGACCTCGTCGCCCACGTCGATCTGGAGCAACGCGTCCTCGAGCGCCTCGACGGAACCGGAGACGTCGCCCTTGAGGATGAGGTTGAGCGTCTCGACCTTGCCGGCCGCGAGCGCCTCGTTGAGGTCCTCGAGGGAGATGCGCTTGCGAGCCTTGGCCAGGGACGCCTGGCGGTCGGCCGCCTCACGCCGCTCGGCGATCTGACGAGCCGTGCGGTCGTCCGGGGCCACCACGAAGGTGTCACCGGCGCGGGGCACGGACGACAGACCGAGCACCTGGACCGGTCGCGAAGGACCCGCCTCGGTGAGGTTGTTGCCGTGCTCGTCGAGCATCGCGCGCACTCGGCCGTAGGCCGACCCCGTCACGATCGCGTCACCGACGTGCAGCGTGCCGGCCTGGACCAGAACGGTCGCCGTGGCGCCTCGACCGCGGTCGAGGTTGGCCTCGATTGCGACACCGCGGGCGTCACGGTCGGCGTTGGCGCGCAGGTCCAGCGCGGCGTCGGCGGTGAGCAGGACGGCCTCGAGGAGGGCGTCGATGTTCTGGCCCGCCTTGGCGGACACGTCGACGAACATGGTCTCGCCGCCGTACTCCTCGGCGACGAGGTTGTACTCGGTCAGCTGCTGGCGCACCTTGGCCGGGTTGGCACCCTCGACGTCGATCTTGTTGACGGCCACCACGATCGGCACGTCCGCAGCCTGGGCGTGGTTGAGCGCCTCGATGGTCTGCGGCATGACACCGTCGTCGGCCGCGACCACGAGGATCGCGATGTCGGTGACCTTGGCACCACGGGCACGCATGGCGGTGAACGCCTCGTGACCCGGGGTGTCGATGAAGGTGATCGGACGGTCGACGCCCTCGTGCACCTTGTGCACCTGGTAGGCACCGATGTGCTGGGTGATGCCACCGGACTCACCGCCGGCGACGTCCTCGTTGCGGATGGCGTCGAGCAGGCGGGTCTTTCCGTGGTCGACGTGACCCATGACGGTCACGACCGGCGGACGCGCCTGGAGGTCCTCGTCGTCCTCGCCCTCGATACCCGTCTCCAGGTCGATGTTGAAGGCGTCGAAGAGCTCCTTCTCCTCCCTCCTCGGGGGAGACGACCTCGATGTTGTAGCCGAGCTCGGCACCGAGCAGCTTGAAGGTGTCCTCGTCCAGCGACTGGGTGGCCGTGGCCATCTCGCCGAGGTGGAAGAGCACGGTCACGAGTGCGCCGGGGTTGGCGTTGATCTTGTCGGCGAAGTCACTGAGCGACGAGCCACGACGCACCCGGATGAGGGTGGTGCCGTTGCCACGGGGCACGCTCACGCCACCGAGCGAGGGAGCCTGCATCTGCTCGAACTCTTGACGCTTCGCACGCTTGGACTTGCGCCCGCGGACGGGACGACCGCCGCCGCGACCGAAGGCGCCAGCCGTGGAACCACGACCCGCACCACCGCGGCCACCGAAGCCACCGCCACCGGGGCGTCCGGCGAAGCCGCCGCCGCCACCGGGTCCACCCGGACCGCGGCCTGCGCCGCCAGGAGCACCGGGCCCACCAGGGCCACGGCCGCCACCACGGGCGGGGCGCTCACCGGGACGACCGACCGCGCTGCGGTCGGGCATCATGCCGGGGCTCGGACGCGGACCACCGGGACGGGGTCCACCCGGACCGGCCGTGCCGCCGGGACGCGGTCCGGCAGCACCGGGACGGCTCTGCGGACGCGGCATACCCTGGCTCGGGGCGAACGGGTTGTTGCCCGGGCGCGGGGAGCCCTCGCGGGGAGCCCCGTCGCGACCGGTGCGCATGCCCTGGGAGGGGGCGAAGGGGTTGTTGCCCGGGCGCGGAGCGCCGGGGCGTGGGCCCGTGGAGGTGCCGGCCGAGCCACCCGAGGCAGCGGGACGCGGTGCAGCGCCAGGACGCGGCGACGGGGTGCCCGGCTTGTTGTCCACCCTCGCGGGCGGCGGGAGCCTCGGACCGCGCGGCGGGCGCGGCCGGAGCCGGCGCGCTGGGCGCTGGGGCACTGGGGGCACTGGGGGCGGGCGCGCTCGGAGCGGCCGCAGCGGGGGCCGCGACGCTCGGGGCGCTCGGAGCTGGGGCGCTCGGCGCCTGAGCTGCGGGGGCGGGGACCTCGGCCTGACGGGCCGGCTCGACCACGCTCGGAGCGGCCGGCGCGGGCCCAGCAGCGGGCCTTGCATCGGTCTCTGCTGCGGTCTCGCGTGCTGCGGGAGCAGCCGGAGCCGCCGGGGTGGCCTTCTTGGCGGCACCACGGGCGGGCGTCTTCTTGAGGTTCTCGGGGAATGTCTCTGTCGCCTTGCGGACGACCGGTGCTTCGATCGTCGAGCTGGCGGTTTTGACGTACTCGCCGATGCTGTTGAGGTGGGCGATCAGCGTCTTGCTGTCGGTGCCCAGCTCTTTGGCGAGCGCGCTTACACGGACCTTAGCCACGTTTCTCCTGTTCCTGGTCCGTGTGTCAGGGGAGACAGGCGCGGACCGTCGTTACTGCTGGGGGGAGCTCATTGCTGAGTTCTCATCGGGTGCTCATCAGCGTCAAACCCGCTTTCGGTTCCCATGGGGGTGGACGGTTTCTTTCGGTTGCTGCTCGTGGCCGCTGGCCAGTCCCTCGACGTATGCCGTGACCGCCACCGGATCCGGGGCGGCACTGGTGTGCAGCGCGCGCCCGAACGCCCGTCGGCGGAGGGCCTGGTCGAGACAGTCACCCGTGGGGTGCAGCCATGCGCCGCGCCCCGGCAGGCGGTGCCGCGGGTCTGGAACCAGTCGGGTTGCCCCGGACTCGTCCGTCTCCGCGACCACTCGCAGGAGTGCCGACCAGCTATCCGTCCCGCGGCATCCCACACACGTCCGGGTCGGTTGCCCGTGCGTGGTGCGGGGGGTGGTGCCAGGTGCCGCAGGCCGGAGTCCAGTCCGGTCGGTCCCCACCAGTCTATCCCCTATCGGCGATCGGGTGCGTCACCGCTGCTCGCCGCGGCGCGCGAGGAGGACGGTGCCGAGGCGGAGCCCCCCGCAGCGGTGTCGGGGCGGATGTCGATGCGCCAGCCGGTGAGCTTGGCTGCGAGGCGGGCGTTCTGCCCCTCCTTGCCGATGGCCAGCGAGAGCTGGTAGTCGGGCACGATGACCCGGGCCGCACGCAGCTGGGGGTCGACGATCTCGACGGACTCGACCCGCGACGGAGACAGCGCGGCCGCGACGAACGTCTTCGGGTCGTCGGAGTAGTCGACGATGTCGATCTTCTCGCCGTGCAGCTCGCTCATCACCGCACGCACGCGGGCACCCATCGGCCCGATGCAGGCGCCCTTGGCATTGAGTCCGGGCACCTTGGAGTGCACGGCGATCTTCGTCCGGTGACCGGCCTCGCGGGCCAGGGCGGCGATCTCGACCGACCCGTCGGCAATCTCGGGCACCTCGAGGGCGAACAGCTTGCGGACGAGGTTGGGGTGCGTGCGCGAGAGGCCGATCTGGGGTCCCTTCGGACCACGGCGCACCGACACCACGAAGCACCGCAACCGCTCCCCGTGGACGTACCGTTCGCCCGGCACCTGCTCGGCCAGGGGCAGGATGCCCTCGACGGTGCCGAAGTCGACGGTGACGTGGCGCGGGTCGGGGCTCTGCTGGATGACCCCGGCGACGACGTCGCCTTCGCGGCCCTTGAAGTCGCCCATGATCGCCTCGTCCTCGAGGTCACGCAGTCGCTGCACGATCACCTGGCGCGCCGTCGATGCGGCGATGCGTCCGAAACCCGTGGGGGTGTCGTCGAACTCGGGGCCGAACTCGCGCGGCGGGCGCTCCTCGCCCTCCGGAGGCTCGGGCTGCTCGATCTCCTCGCGCGCCAGGACCACGACGTGACCGGTCTTGCGGTCGAGCTCGACCCGGGCGGTGCGGTAGGCGCCGTCCGTGCGGTGGTAGGCGACGAGCAGGGCCTGCTCGATGGCCGGGATGAGGATGTCGAGCGAGATGTCGCGCTCTCGCTCCAGGGCCCTCAGTGCGGCGAGGTCGATGTCCATGTCAGTTCTCCTCGGGGAAGTTTTCGTCGCTGGCGGTCTCGCTGGCGGTGGGATCGGACGGCCGGGAGAACTCGACCTGCACCTGGGACCGGGCGACTGCGGCATACGGAAAGTCCACCGTCGTGGCGGCGGTCTTCTTCGTGGCGGGTACCTCGAGGGTGAAGCCCTCGTGGCCGGCCCGGGCGATGCGACCGGTGGCGGGTTCGCCCTCGGTGGGCGTGACGGTGACGAGGCGACCCACGTTGCGGCGGTAGTGACGCGGCAGGGTGAGGGGGCGGTCGACCCCAGGTGAGGTCACCTCGAGGGTGTACGGCTGCTCGCCGAGGGCCTCGGCCTCGTCGAGGGCCTCGCTCACCACCCGCGTCGCATCGGCCACCTCGTCGAGACTGAGCGGCGCGGTGGGCGTGGTGCTGTCATCGGACCCGTCGGGGACGGCCCGGTCGATCCAGATGCGGACCAGGCGGCGCTTTCCGGCGGGGGTGACGGCGACGTCTTCGATGAGGAGGCCGAGGTCGCCCAACGGGGCCTCGACGGCGGGACGAATCTGGTCCTTGACGCTCATTGACTCGTCCTCTCTGAAGTTGGGGGGCCGTGCCCGACCACTCTATCCGCCACGCGCGCGCCGTCGCATGTGCGGTCCGGGCCCCGGCGCGGCCATGCCATGATCGGGCCATGCCCAGCGACGACCCCGGTATGCCGTGGCCCGGTCGCCGAGCGGTGCTCACCGGTGGCCTCGGCGCCCTGGCCGCCCTCACCCTGTCGGGGTGCGGCATCCGGCTCGAGGACGACGCGCCCCGGGTGCCGCTCATCCCCACCCGCTCCCCGGTCCCCGGCGAGTCGTTCCTGGTCGGACTGCGGCACCGCTGCGTCGCGCTGGCCACGGAGGCCAAGGCCCTCGGCGGCGCGCCCACCGGCCTGCCGGCGCGCCTGACGGTGCTGCACTCGCGGCAGGCGACCATCCTCGAAGCCGAGCTCGAGCGGCTCACCGTCCCGCGGAGCGTCATCGAGGCGCCGCCGAAGCCCACCGGCAGCTCGACGTCGACCACGACGTCGACCACGACGGCGACCACGTCGGGTCCGTCGGGGACCTCGGCCACCGCACCGGCCCCTGCCGAGACCCACCGCGGCCCGGGGGGTCTGGCGGCGTCGGAGCTCGCCGATGTCGGAGCCACCGCCGTCGCGGCCCTCGCCCGCATCGACGCTGATGCGAGGCCCCTCATCGGCGCGCTCCTCGCCCAACGCCTGGCGGCGGCCACCCTGCTCGGCGCAGCCCGCGCAGTACCCGTCCCGACCTGGAAGGCGCCTTCGCTCGCGTCGGCATTCCTCGACACCACCCGGGCGGCGATCTACGCGATGCAGGTCGTCGCCGCCCAGTCCCCCACCGGCGCCCAACGCATCCTGGCGCGCACGACCCTCGCCACCCTCGTCGCCCGGGCCCAGATCCAGGAGCAGCTGGCCGCGGAGTCGGCCGGACCGCCGCCGTTGGGCTACCCCCCCCCCTTCGTGGTCACCACCCCCACCGCCGCGAGGCGGCTCGCGGTCCAGGTGCTGGCGGACCTGCGGGCCGCCAACGCCCGCGACGTCGGGTCGGCTGGCTCCGACCCCGAACCCCTGGGCTCGGCCGTGCAGTGGCTGGCCGACACCGAGGTCCTGGCATCCCGCTGGGGGGTCGCCCTGTCGCCCTTCCCGGGCCTGAAGTGACCCGGACCGAAGACGCGGCGGCGCTGGTTCCCGAGCCGTTCGTCACGGCCGTCGGCAGGCACAGCGCCCAGCAGGGCGCCGTGGACGGCCCCTCCGGGCAGCAGTGGGCGGACCGGCTGCCGCGCCTGCTGGCCGACCTCCTCGATGACTGGGGCCTGGTGCCGAGCGGCCCGTCCACCGCAGGCTCGAGCGCACTCGTGGTCCCGGTGCTGCGCGACGGTGACACCTTTGCGCTCAAGCTCGCGTGGCCGCATCTCGAGGGCCGCGAGGAACCGCTGGCCCTGCGCCACTGGGACGGTCACGGCGCCGTGCGGATGGTCGCGGCGGACCCCTCGCGCGGCGCCCTGCTGCTCGAGCTCCTGGACGGCGCCAAGGACCTCACCGGCGTCGCGGTCGACCTGGCCTGCGAGGTGGTGGGGGCATTGCTGGCCGAGCTGAATGTGCCTGCGCCTCAAGGTTTTCGGCGACTCTCGTCGTTCGCCTGCGAGCAGGCCGCGACGCTCACGGAGTCCGAGGGACTGCTCCCCCGTCGGATGATCGAGCGAACCACCGCGCTGGTGCGCGAGCTCACGTCAGACCCTGCGTGCGACGCCGTCCTGGTGCACACCGACCTGCACTACGAGAACGTCCTCGCGAGCCTGCCCGCCTCGGGCCGCCCGCCGTGGCTGGCGATCGACCCCCACGCGATGGCAGGACACCCCGGCTTCGAGATCCAGCCACTGTTGCGGAACCGAGCGGACGAGCTCGGGACCGGTTCGGCGTTCCGGTACCTCACGCGCCGGCGCCTGGAGATCTGTGCCGAGGCCGCCGGCATACACGAGGACGAGGCGCTCGCGTGGAGCTACGTGCATTCGGCCTTCCAGGCACGGTGGGCCGCCCAGGACGGTGACCACGACGCGGTGTCCTTGCACATCGCGCTGCTCAAGGCACTCGACGGCTGACCACAGAAGGTCCCGCCGATGTCAGAGACCTACGGCGAGCCCTCAGCTGACCCAGCGGTACTCGACCTCGGGCCGCCCCGCGCCGGCATACCGCTGGGTCCGCACCGCGAGCCGGCCCTCACAGAGGTACTCGGCGTACCGGCGGGCGGTGACCCGGCTGACCCCCACCCGGTCACCGAGCTCGGTCGCCGAGAGGCCATCGACCTCGCGCAGCGCCCGCGAGACCTTGACGAGCAAGTCCTCGCTCATGCCCTTGGGCAGTGCCGTGCGCGCACGGTGGCGCACGCCGGCCAGCACCTCGTCGACCTCGGCCTGGGTGCTCAGCTGGTCGGTGCCGCCGAGCTGGTCGCGATAGGCACGATAGGCCTCGAGGCGGTCGCGCAGCGACGCGAAGACGAAGGGCTTGAGCAGGTACTGCACGACCCCCAGGGATACCGCGGCCCGCACCACGTCGAGGTCACGTGCCGAGGTGACCGCGATGACGTCGGCCGCGTGACCTCCGGCGCGCATCGCGCGGATGACGTCGAGCCCATGGCGGTCAGGCAGGTTCATGTCGAGCAGGACCACGTCGACCGCGGTGCGCTGCAGGGCATGGAGCGCCGCCTGGCTGGTGGTTGCCGTCGCGGCGACGGTGAAGCCGGGCACGCGCTCGACGTATGCCGTGTGGGCTTCGAGCGCGACCGGTTCGTCCTCGACGACCAGGACCCGCAGCGCCGGCCCGCCCTGGTCAGGCACGGGCCCGTTCCTCGACGGGCAGGCGCACGGTGAAGCGCGCCCCGGGCGGCCCCGAGACCTCCAGGCTCCCGCCCAGCCGCGACACCGACTGCGCGACGAGGGCCAGGCCGATGCCGCGCCGGCCCGCGCTGCCCTGGGCCTTGGTGGAGTAGCCACGGCGAAAGGCCGCGTCGACCGCCTCAGGCGGCAGGCCCGGGCCCGAATCGGCCACACTGAGCACCACGCAGGCACCGTCGAGCCGGGACGCGACCTCGACCCACCGCTCGCCCCCTGACGAGGCCACGGCGTCGAACGCGTTGTCGATGAGGTTGCCGACGATCGTCACCACGTCGCGGACCGGTGCCGTGTGGGGCGGCCAGACGGCGTCCGGTGCGATCCGCAGGTCGATCCCCCGCTCGCTCGCCTGGGCGGCCTTGCCCAACAGCAGCGCGGTGAGCGCCGGCTCGGCCACCGCCCCGACGACGCGGTCCGTCAGCAGCTGGGACAGCTGGAGCTCCTCGGTGGCGAACGAGAGCGCACGCTCGGGGTGGCCCAGCTCGATGAGCGACACGATGGCGTGCAGCCGGTTGGCCGACTCGTGGGCCTGCGAGCGCAGCGCCTCGGTGAGACCGCGGGCAGAGTCGAGCTCGCCGGTGAGGTGCTCGAGGTCGGTGCGGTCGCGCAGCGTGGCCACGAAGCCGAGCGCGCGACCCTCCCACTGCGCGCGGGCCTTGTTCAACACCAGCACCCGCGCGGCCGTGACGTGGAGCTCGTCCTGACGGGGCTCGGCGTCCGTGAGGGCCGCCACGAGGGGGAGCCCCCAGCCCCAGGTCCGCCACGCGCCGTCCTGCGGCGTCGTCGGGCAGTCCGAGCAGCCGCACGGCCTCGTCGTTCGCGAGCAGCAGCCGGCCGTCGAGGTCGGTGAGGATCAGTCCCTCGGTCACCGCGTGGAGGACGGCGTCGTAGTACTCGACCATTTCCTGGAGCTGGCGCTCACCGAGCCCGTGCGTCTGCCGTCGGATCCGGCGTGCGACGAGCCCGGTCCCGAGGCCGGAGAGCAGGGCTGCGGCGAGCCCCGCGAGCAGGATCACCGGCAGCTGGCCACGCAGCTGCTCGCTGACCGCGGTCTCACGGATGCCGACCGCGACCAGGCCGACGACGCTGCCCCGGGCGTCGCGCACCGGAACGACGACGCGACGCGACGGCCCCAGCGTGCCCGTGTAGTCCTCGACGACGATGCCACCGGCGCGCGCCGCCTCGATGTGCCCGAGGAACGGCTTGCCGATCTGCGAGGGGTCCGGGTGGGTGTACCTGATCCCCTGTGGGCTCATGACGACGACGAAGTCGGTGTGCGTCTGCCGGAGGACCTGCTCGGCGAACGGCTGGAGCCCGCTCCTCGCCGCGCCCCCCAGGACCCCGCTGACGACCAGCGGGGTGCTCGCGACCGTCTCCGCGACGGCCGTCGCCCGAGAGGTGGCCTCCTGTCGTCCGGCCCGTTGGGTCTGGGCATACGCCGCGACGGTGCCGACGACGACCACCAGCAGGGCCACCAGCACCTGCAGCGCGAAGGTCTGCCCGGCGACGCTCCACCGCGCCGGCGCACGCACCCATCGGGCCGCGCTCACCGGCATACGAGCCGCCGACGCGGGCCGAACTCAATGAACACAACGGTGACCCTAGTCACCCCGGTGGCCCAGTCTCGTGGCTTGTTCAGCTCTCCCTGGCAATCGCCCGGGACCAACCTCCTGGAGAACACCGTGACCCGCAGCGCCGACACTGTCGTCGACCGCCCCGCCCCGAGGCGCGACCGCACGCACTTCCTCTACCTCGCCGTCATCGTGGCGATGATCCTGGGCATCCTCGTCGGATTCGCCTTTCCCGAGTTCGGTGTGCAGCTCAAGTGGCTCGGCACCGGCTTCGTCAACCTCATCAAGATGATGATCACGCCGATCATCTTCTGCACCATCGTCCTGGGCATCGGCTCGGTGCGGAAGGCCACCCAGGTGGGCAAGGTCGGCGGGCTCGCGCTGGCCTACTTCCTCACCATGTCGACGGTCGCCCTGGCGATCGGCCTGGTCGTCGGGAACCTCATCCACCCTGGCGCAGGCCTGCACCTGACCAAGGAGCTCGCTGCCAGTGGGCAGAAGCAGGTGGGGGCGGCGCACACCAGCACCGCCGACTTCATCCTCGGCCTGATCCCCGACACGCTCGTGTCCTCGCTGACCGCTGGGTCGGTCCTGCAGGCACTCCTCGTCGCGCTGCTCGTCGGCTTCGCGTTGCAGAAGATGGGACGCACCGGCGAGCCGATCCTGGCCGGTATCAAGCACTTCGAGCGGCTCGTCTTCCGCCTCATGGCGATGATCATGTATGCCGCGCCCATCGGTGCCTTCGGCGCGATGGCGGCCGTGGTGGGCGCCACCGGGTGGAAGGCCCTGCAGAGCCTGGCCATCGTCATGGTGGCGTTCTACATCACGTGCGCGTTGTTCGTCTTCGTCGTCCTCGGCTCGATCCTCAAGCTCGCCACCGGCGTGAACGTGTTCGCGTTGCTGCGCTACCTCGCCCGCGAGTTCCTGCTCATCCTGTCGACGTCGTCCTCGGAGTCGGCGCTGCCGCGGCTCATCGCGAAGATGGAGCACGCCGGGGTCTCCCGTCCGGTGGTGGGCATCACGGTGCCGACCGGGTACTCGTTCAACCTCGACGGCACCGCGATCTACCTGACGATGGCCTCGCTGTTCATCGCCGACGCCCTGGACAAGCCGTTCTCGATCGGCCAGCAGATCTCGTTGCTGCTGTTCATGATCATCGCCTCCAAGGGCGCCGCAGGCGTGACCGGGGCGGGGCTGGCGACGCTGGCCGGCGGCCTGCAGTCACACCGCCCCGACCTGGTCGACGGCGTCGGCTTCATCGTCGGCATCGACCGGATGATGAGCGAGGCTCGGGCGCTGACCAACTTCGCCGGCAACTCCGTCGCCACGGTCCTGATCGGCCACTGGGTCGGCGAGCTGGACCGCCCCCGCCTCGACGCCGTGCTCGCCGGCGACCTGCCGTTCGACGAGTCCACGCTGCTGGACGACGAGGTGCATGGTGCACCGCCCTCGGGGCCCGACGATGGGTTGGGTGCCACGACGGCGGTCCACACCACCCGGGAGCCGGCCGCGCAGCCCCCGCTGAACCACGTGACCGACTCCTGGCCAACGCCAGTGCCCCGGGCTCGCGCCGCCGCGTGGGCTCGGGGCATTCACCTGGGCTGGGAGCTGGGTGACGCCGCGCATCGGCGTCGTTCTCCCTGCCCGGCGTCGATCGTGTGACTGACGCTACCCCGGAGGTTTCGCAGCCAAACTCCGTCGAATGCAGGAGAACCACGCATTCTGAGGCCGGTCCGCCTGGTCGGCGCGCGAGGACGGGGCTGGCCCTACCGGCCAGCCCCGTCGTCGAATGGTGTGCGCTGGGTCAGGCGCGCAGGCGACGGCGCGCCACCTGCAACAGGCCACCCACGGCCAGCAGGCCCAGCGCAGCGCCGGTCATCGGGAGTCCGTTGGTGCCGGTGCGGGCCAGGGTCGGAACAGCGCTCGCGGGGTCCGCAGCAGCGGGAGCGGCCGGTCGAGCCGGCGTCGGGAGGGCGGCCAGGAGCGTGAAGTCGGCGAACCCGAAGCCAGCGGGGTTGTCCGGGGTGCCACACGCCACGACGGCCCCGGCGTCGCCGACGGTGACGTACCGGCCCGGCTTCACCGTGGTGGTCACCGTGACCGTGCCGTCTGCGGCAGGAGTCACGATCTGGTCGTAGAACGGCTGGTCGTTGTTGCCGCTACCGATGAGCACCTCTGCGCTCGGCGTGCCGGCGGGGCAGGCGCCGGTGACCGTGAGCTGGCCGCCGAGGTGGACCTTGGAGGGCGAGACCGTGACCGCGATCGGCCGCACCAGGGAGTCCTCGAGGATGCCGATCGCCGTGGAGGCGCTCCCCACCGGTGCCGCGGTGGGGTACTTGAAGCAGTCGACCGCCACGGAGGCAAGGCCGGTGGTGCCCTGGGAGACGTCGAGCGTGACCCGGTAGGTCAGCGAGCCGGAGAGGTTGGCGGAGCCCTGGGTCAGCACGCTGCCGTTCTGGCTCACGGTGACCACGGCGGTGCGCGACCCGCTCGCGCAGCTGCCGGAGGCCACCAGCGGCTCGCTCGTGATCACGGCGTCACTGGGGTCCAGCGTGATGGTCGTCCCCGGTGCGGCCGAGGCGGCTGTCGCGCCGGCGACGATCACTCCCCCGGCGAGGGCGGCGGCGGCCAGCGAGGCGCGCAGACGTGTACGGCTGATGAACATGGTGAGTCTCCCCTGCAGATGGTCCAAATCGGAGCGAACCTACAGGAAACCCTCAGGTTGTGTGCGGTATTGGGTTTACGCCCTCACGGGCCGAGCCGGCCCCGCGAGCAGGTGCTGCTGAGAAAGGGCGCCAGAGCTGCTCGCGACCTGGCGTCCATGAAGGCCACCGGCACCTCCGTCGGCGAGAACCGCGCGGGGACCGTGCCCACGCGGCCTGCGGCCGTGGCCTGGTGCAGACCCCAGAGGAGACCGGTCAGGGTGACCAGTGAGCTGCCGCTGTCGCGGCGCAGCCGCGGTGCCGCGGACCACGCCATCTGCTGGGCGGTGAGCGGGTTCGCCACGGCATCCGCAAGCTGGCGCATGACCTGGGACGCGTGCGAGCTGCGCGTCGGGTCGGCAGCTGCATCCGGGACCCAGCGGCCCGCCCGCCGCACCTCCGGATGCCGTGAGCGCACCCACGCGAGCGCCTGTGCGCCGCCGAGGTGGTGTGACCCTGCCGTGGGCAGGTTCAGTCCCGAGCCCAGGTCGCGGACCGGCCCCTCGGTCGTGACGGTGATGCCTCCTGCTGCGTCAACAGCGTCGATCAGCCCCACGAAGTCGGCGATGACCACGTGGTCCACGCCCACCCCGAGATCTCGGCACATGCTGTCGACCATGGCCTGCGGGCCGAGCTGGAGCGTCATGCCCACGCGATGTGGGTCGTGGTCGTGCGTGCCGACGTAGAGGTCGCGAGGCACCGACAGGAGGGCTGCGCCACCGTGCCCGCCCGTCCTGAGCAGGTAGATGAGGTCGGCGCGTTCGCCCTGGGCCTGAACGGGATCGGCATACCTCTGGCGGTCCGCGCCCTCGAGGCGCTGCCGGGAGTCCGACGCGAGCAGCAGGTAGACCTGCGACCCATCCGAGGTCGGGACATGCACCGCGATCGTGGGGATGCGCTGAACCACCACGAGCGCGTCGGTCAGCAGGGCGACCACCACGACCAGCGCGAGCAGGGACCCCACAGCCGCCAGTCGTACGGCGCGCGACGGCCGAACAGGTGTGGGTGTGCGAGCTGCTGCGCGCCAGGGGCCGGGCATGGCGGTCAGTATCGCCTGTCCTCCCTCTCGTCGTTCGAGGTCGCCTCGGCGCGTCTGGTGGCCCAGGCTGCGGCCTCCACCCGGCTCGTCGTTCCAGACTTGCGCAGGATGTTGGAGATGTGGACGCTGACGGTCTTGTCGCTGATGAACAGCGCCTTGGCGATCTCGCTGTTCGAGCGACCGGCCACGACGTGGGTGAGGACCTCCTGCTCGCGAACAGTGAGCCCGGCCCAGGGCCGCTCGCCAGACCCCGACGGCGGGGCTTGGGCGACGGGGTCCAGGGCCAGGTGCGCCGCACGGGCCGTGGTCTCGACCGCTCGACCCAGGGGCACCGCACCGAGCTCCAGTGCGGTGGTCATGGCGTCGCGCAGGAGCCCCGCGGCCTCGGCCCTTGGCCGGCCCGCCCTGAGGACGGCGCGCGCCTCGTGCGAGGCAGCGACCGCCGCCTCCCAGCGCAGCCCCGCCCGCCGGCACGCGCCGCGCGCGCAAGCCCAGGACTCGGCCTGGTCAGGCTGATCTCGCAGCCGTGCCAGCTCCGCCTCGTACAGGGCCGCACGGGCCGGCTGGATCAGATCGGCCTCGTTCCACGGGGCGAACATCGGTCTGTCGCTACTGAACGCGGCTGCCCTCAGGACGGCGGCGTGCTGGCCCTCCGCGACCTCGGTTGCGTCGTCCTGGCCGCGGTCTCGACCGTCCTGCGCGAGGTCTGCCGCGGCCCGGGCAGCAAGCAGCACGAGCTCGTCGGCGTCGCGCGGATCGGCCAAGCTCGCCGCCCTGACCTGCGCTTCCACGATGGCCAGGGCCTCCGCGGGGCGCCGTTGGGCGATGAGCAGCTCGGCCCGACCGAACGGGTACGTCGCCGTGCCGAGGTACTCGGTCGAGGAGATCTGCGCGGCCCTGGCCAGCTGGTCCTCCGCCCTCGCCAGGTCTCCCCGGCGGACGCAGAGGATGGCCATGGTGCAGCGGGCCACCGCCTCCCGGTGTCCCCCGTCAGCCGCCGCCAGGGATGGCCGCAGGCTCGCCTCGGCCCTGGCCCACTGGCCCAGGCACAGGGCGAAGTACGCGGCAGAGGTCAGCACGAACCGAGCCGCGGCCGGCGCGCCAGCCACGATCAGGTCGGTGCCTCGACGCAGGCCCGAGTCCAGCGCCGCCGCATACTCGCCATGGACCTCGTGGAGGTTGTGCATGCCCAGGGCGGCATCGGTCATCTCGATCGCTTCGCCGCTGATCCGGGCCAGCTCGTACGCCTCCTCGAGCCAGCCCATGGCCACGTCCGTCTCGGGCCGGGTGAGGGCGCTCACGACCAAGGCCGGGATGACCGCGTCCGGGGAGCCCGTCTCCCTTGCGGTCCGCAGGGCGGCATCGGCAAGCTCACGGCCTCGTTGGTCACCTGCCCACCACTGCGTCCACGCGAGCTGCGAGTCGACGATGGCGCGCTCCGGCGTGCCGGGAAGGGCCTCGGCGATCTGCTCGGCCTCTCGCAAGGCGGGAGTGACCACCGTCCAGGCCAGGTGCTCGGCCTCGACCTGCATCCGATGTCGCAGCGTCAACAGTCGGCAGGCCACGCCGGGGCTGCTCGCCCGGTCGCACAAGGCCAGGGCCTGGTCGATCAGGTCGAGGGCCTGGTCCGGCTCGGCCACACCCTGGGCCGCGCGGCTCGTGCGCAGCAGCAACGCCACATACTCCTCGGGCGCCTCGGCGGCCGCACGCACGCGCGGCCACAGTCGGCAGGCCCGCCGAAGGTGCTCCAGACGCTCGGCAGCCCCCTGGAGCGCGGCCGCCGAATCCGCAGCCGCGAGGGACCAGCGGAGCGCCTCGCTCCACTCCCCTGCCTGCTCGTGGTGCCTGGCCACGTCCCCGGGCTCGGGTGCATCAGAGTCCGCGAGCACCTTGGCGTATGCCGAATGGGCCGGGGCGGGATCCGGGCCCATCAGGTCACTGGTCAGGACCTCGGCGATCAGGGGGTGGCGAAACCACACCTGGTTTCCCTCGGGGTGGGCGAGCACCCCTGCGGCGACCGCCTCGGCGACCGCTTCACGCAGCTCGTCGCCATACCTCGAACCGTCGCCCAACAGGCCGACCACCCGCTCGACCAGCGAAACCGCCACTGGTCGCCCACCGATCGCCACGAGGCGCGTGACCTCGCGCGCCGGCTCGCTCAGTCCGTACCAGCGCACCAGCAGCGCGGCCCGCAGTGCCTCGGACACCTCGGCCGCCGACGGCGGACCTGCGGGCTCGCGGACCACCAGCTCGGTGAGATACGGGTTGCCGCCCGAACGCGCAAAGACCCGCGCGGCCAGTCCGCCGTCGGCGTCACGGCGACCCATCAGGGCCGCGACCTGGTCGGCCGTGTCCTCGGGTCCGAGCCGCTCCAAGTGGACTTCGCTCATCGCGAGGTTCCGCCGCATCTCAGCGAGCCACCCGTTGACCGGGTGCCCGTCCGGACGGTCCTCGTCCCGCAGTGTCGCGATGACGGCCACCGTCTGGGTGCGCAGCCCGGCAACCAGGAACGCGAGCAGGTCGAGCGTGGACGCGTCAGCCCACTGCAGGTCGTCGATCACGAGGACCACCGGATCGCGCTGGGCAATGCGCAGCACTGCGGTGTCCATCTGGGTGAGCAGCAGCCCGGACTCCGGGTCCCCGCCCTGGGGAGCGCTGGGCAGCAGCACGCTCAGCGCGCCGAGGCCCGCGAGCACCTCGACCCGTTCCTGGTGGCTCGCGCCGGACAACCAGCCTTCGAGAGCGGACAGCACGGCGGCGAACGGCACTGCCGACCCCGAGAAGTGGACGCACGTCCCCCACAGCACCTGGCCGGTGAAGCGGGCACAGGCGTCGCGCACCAGAGCGGTCTTGCCCACCCCGGCCTCGCCGTGGACGAGCAGGATGCTCGGCTCGCCCTGTGCTGCGCAGGCCAGCACCGCCGCAAGTCGCGTCAGCTCCTCGCTCCGCCCGACGAGCGGCACCGACTGCCCCGCTGACGGTGCACCCATGTGCGCAGTTTCCCGCCTCCCTCCACCGGTGTCACCCACCGCCGATGCAGGGTCGTGGCGGAGTTCGTGGTGGGGGTCGTGGTGGGCGCGGCTCCGAGAGGGCATCTGACGCGAGTCATCTGAGGGGGCTGAGCCCCGAACCTGAGGGGGCGCGACCGATGCGGCTGCGGAGCCTGCGGCGGGACGGTGAATCGGTCAGATCATCTCGACCCACCCGAGGAGCCCGCCATGCACACCACCACACGCCACTCCCGTTGGGCCACCCAGGCCCTGGCCGGTGCGATCATCCTTGCCACGCTCAAGTCGGTGCCTGCCTCCGCTCAGGTCACCTACGACGACATCTGCCCGCTCACGCGGCTCGGGACTCAGCTGGTCAGGTGCGACAACCTCACCGGAAACGGCGCCACGGCACCGCTCTGGGTACCGCAGCGCTGAGTCGACCAAGGAGCTGGGAACCGGCGCGGTAGGTTCGTCTGATGAACCGCCTCGCGCACTCGACGAGCCCATATTTGTTGCAGCACAAGGACAACCCTGTCGACTGGCAGGAGTGGGGGCCGGAGGCCTTCGAGGAAGCCCGGCGCCGTGACGTGCCCGTCCTGCTCTCGGTCGGGTATGCCGCGTGTCACTGGTGCCACGTGATGGCCCACGAGTCGTTCGAGGACGACGAGGTCGCCGCGGCGCTCAACGAGGGCTTCGTCGCCGTCAAGGTCGATCGCGAGGAGCGCCCGGACGTCGACTCGGTCTACATGTCGGCCACCACGGCGCTGACCGGCCACGGCGGCTGGCCGATGACCTGCGTCCTCACTCCGGACGCGGAGCCGTTCTTCTGCGGCACCTACTTCCCGAAAGCCCAGTTCCTCCACGTGCTGGCCCAGGTGCGCGAGGTCTGGACCACCCAGCGAGAGCGCGTCACCGAGAGCAGCGCACACATCTCCGACCGGCTGCGCGAGCTCACGGCGTCGACCAGCGCGCAGCCGATCGACGACGCCGCCCTGGCCCAGGCAGTGCAGGGCCTGCGCAGCCAGTTCGACCTGGCCCGCGGTGGCTTCGGCGGCGCCCCGAAGTTCCCGCCGTCGATGGTGCTCGAGTTCCTGCTGCGCCACCATGCCCGGACCGGCTCGGCCGACGCGCTGGCGATGGCGCGGCGGACGTGTGAGGCCATGGCCCGCGGCGGGATCTACGACCAGCTGGCCGGTGGCTTCGCGCGGTACTCCGTCGATGCTGCCTGGGTAGTCCCCCACTTCGAGAAGATGCTCTACGACAACGCCCAGCTGCTGCGCGTCTACGCCCACCTGTTCCGCACGACTGGCGACGACCTGGCCCGACGGGTCACGGCCGAGACCGCCGCCTTCCTCGTGCGTGACCTCGGCACCGGCGAGGGCGGTTTCGCCTCCGCGCTCGACGCCGACACCGACGGCGTCGAGGGCCTGACCTACGCGTGGACGCCCGACCAGCTGGCCGAGGTACTCGGCGAGCACGACGGTCGCACCGCGGCGGAGCTGCTCGGCGTGACTGAGCAGGGCACGTTCGAGCACGGCAGCTCGACGCTCCAGCTGGCGACCGACCCCGACGACCCCGAGTGGTGGCAACGGGCTCGACACCTGTTGTGGCAGAGCCGCAACCGCCGTCCCCAGCCCGCGCGCGACGACAAGGTCGTCACGTCGTGGAACGGCCTGGCGATCGCCGCGCTCTCCGACGCTGCCGTCCTCCTCGACGATGCCGCGCTCCTTGCCGCCGCACAGCAGTGCGCCGAGTTCGTCGTGGACACCCACCTCGTGGAGGGTCGCCTGCGCCGCTCGTCACGAGGTGGACGCGTCGGTGCCGCACACGGCGTGGCCGACGACTACGGCAACCTGGCCGAGGGGCTGCTCGCGCTTGTTCCAGGCCAGTGGTGAGGCACGCTGGCTGACGGTGGCCCGCCGACTGCTCAGCACGGCTGTCGACCAGTTCGGGGACGACGACGGGGGGTTCCACGACACCGCCGCGGATGCCGAGCCGCTCCTGCTGCGCCCGCGCACCACCGCAGACAACGCCGAGCCGTCGGGGCAGTCCGCGCTCGCCGGTGCGCTCCTGACCTGCTCCGCCCTCACCGGTGACGCCAGCCAACGCGAGCGCGCCGAGGCGGCTCTGGCGGCCTCCGGGCAGCTCGCCTCGCGGGACCCCCGGTTCGGTGGCTGGGCGCTTGCCGTCGCCGAGGCAGCCGCCGCTGGACCCCTGCAGGTCGCCGTGGTGGCAGCCCAGCCGGGTGACCCACTCGCGGGGGACCTGCTGGCCGTGGCTCGGCGCTCGTCGTCCCCGGGTCTGGTCGTCGACCACGGGTCGGTCGGCGAACCCGACCACCCCTTGCTCGCCGAGCGCCCCCTCGTCGCCGGCCGCGCGGCGGCATACGTGTGCAGGGGGTTCGTCTGCGACGCTCCGGTGACGGAGGTCGAGGCGCTCACCCGCGCGTTGGCGCGCTGACCTCACCCGGCGACGGCGCGCACGGCGGCGACGTCGGGCAGCCGCATGCGGCCCCGGGCGAGGACCACGAGCCCTTGGTCCGCCAGCCCACGCAGCACCCGGTTGGTGGCCGGGCGGGAGGCACCCGCGAGGTCGGCGAGGTCGCTCTGGGTGAGCGGCAGCACCGCCTCGCCACGCTCGACGCCGTAGATCGCGCACAGGTCGACCAGTCGGCGCACGACCCGCTGCTCGACGCTCGCGTACAACGCGTCGACCAGGTGGTCGGACAGGCGCCGCACGCGAGCCGCCAACAGGTCCACGAGCAGCCGGTTCACCTCGGGTCGCTGCACCGTCAGGGCCGTGAAGGCTCGAGCGTCGAGGACCAGCGTGACCACCGGCTCCAGGGCCTGGACCGAGGAGGTGCGCCGCGCGTCCGGTGACAGCAGCGCCAGCTCGCCGCAGGCCTCCCCCGGGCCCATCACGGTGAAGGCAGCCCGGTCACCCGCCGGCGTGGTCCGCCGCACGAGCACGTGCCCTTCGACCAGGAAGTGGACGCAGTCGGCCGCGTCGCCCTCGTGGAAGAGGCTCTCGCCGCGCGAGAAGTAGCGGCGCACCATCAGCTCGGCCACGCGGGTGCGCTCGGGCTCCGGCAGGCCGCTCAACAGGTCCGGCTCCATGCCGCAAGTGCAGCACCGACGCCGGCCGCCCACAACGTGGCCCACGCCACCGCTGCTGTGTCATCGCCGGAACAGACCGGGGAGGGCGACGCGCCGACAGTGGGGGGAATCCACAGCAGCCACCAAGCCCGAGGAGGTCGTCATGACACGTCACCACCACCACCACGACCTGGCTCACCACCACCCCACCGTCCATCGCACGCGGCTCGGGCAGTGGGCGTGGACCTGCACGTGCGGGGGCGCCTCGTGCCGCACCGCGCGCCTCACCTGGCACCAGGTCATGGTCGAGGCGCTCCTGCATTCCATGACCATCGCGCCCTGACCATGGCGCCGTGACGGGCGGAGCAGGCGTTCACCAGGGCAGTGGTTGGGGGGTCAACGCTGCCTGCGCCTCGGCGCGCAACGCCTGCTCCGCCTCCGCGTAGACCTGCTCGGCCTGCGCCGCGCTCTCGCCGATGGCGGTCATGCCCACCCGACCGCACTCGGTGATCGCGCTGATCATGTGGAAGACGACGCCGCGCTGGCGGGCCTGGTCGTAGTGCATGCCGGTCCGCGCCACCAGGTCGAAGAGGTCCTCGACCCGCAGGCCGTGCAACAGCGGGTCCTCGAAGTGGTCCGTGGCGACGAGGTGCCGTTCGGCGCCGGCAGGCGTGAGGAACCGGGCGCTCTGCGGGTCGTACCGGCCGTCGGTGAGGAACTGGAGGGTGAGGAACGGGTGGGTGGTGCCTCCCTTGCGCAGGTTGATCTCGATGGCATGGCTTTCCCACGCGGCGCCGTCGCGCACGACGACGAAGTCGATGGCGAACCGTCCCATGACCCCCTTGCGCGCCAGCACCTCGCTGATGCGGACGGCTTCGGCCGTGATCAACGGCGCGTATGCCGGGTCGGCCGGGAACCGGGCGCCCAGGTAGGACTGGCCGCTGGGTCCACCGAGGATCTGGTCGTGCGTCGAGAGGATCTCGAGGACACCGCGTGGCGTCACGCGCAGCTGGACACTCGGGCTGCGCACCTCGTCGCCAACGATGCGCTCCTCGACGATGCCGCGCCGCTCAGCCAGCTTGGCGAGGAACGCGTCGATGCCGATCGCGTTGTCCTCCAAGGCCATCGCGGCAATTCGCTGCCTCAGCGCGGCCGCCTCCTCGGCGCTCCCCGGGGCCGGCAGGCCGGTGAGGTCGACGACCGCGTTGCCCGAGCCGGACACGCCCTCGTTGAGCTTGAGCATCGCGGACCGTGCGGCCGGGCGGCGCGCCCGCAGTGCCGTGAGCGCGGTGACCACCTCCGCCGGCGTGGCCAGGTCCTCCGACCCGGCCGGGAACTGGACGCCCGCCTCGGTGAAGACCTGGCGACACCCCGACTTGGTACCGAGCGGGAACAGGCGGGGATCCGCGGCATACATCGGGATGCCCAGCTCGATGGCGAGGTCGCGCTCCATCGCGGTGGTGTTGTAGGGCACGAGGTGGCACCGGTGCGGGTCGGGGATGAGCGAACGGATCAGGGCCAGCAACCGGGGACGGGCGAGGAGCTTCTCGGTCAGCGCGCCGGGTCGGGCATCGCCCACGCTGACGAGGTGGAGCCGCGACCGGGCGTGGCTGGGGATGACGCCGGGCAGCAGCGAGAGGTAGTACTCGATGATGGCCGGGTCGATCGTCACCGAGGTCACGTAGACCATCCGCAGGCGTGGCTGGCGCAGCAGGAGCAGCATGAACAGGAACCGCTCCTCCATCGCCTGCGTCATGCCCGGGCTCGACGCCACCACCCGGTCGAGTGTCAGCGAGGGCACGACGACGACGGACTCCATCGGGTCGCCGGTCTGGATGCCGTCCCACACGGCCGGCAGGCGCTCCTGCAGGCGGTCGAACACGGCATACCGCGCGGTGTCGTCGAGCTCGCCCAAAGTCGGCGGGGTCGACGCCCTCACGGTGACACGGCCATCGGCTGGAGGTCGACGACCTCGAAGGCCTCGACCTTGCGGGAGAACCCCTTGAGGTTGAGCGGGCCGACCGGTCGGCTCTCCACCACCCCGGTGATCCCCGAGAGCACGCGCGGCGTGACGAGGATCTGGCCGTTGCGTGCCTCGGCGCAGAGTCGGGCCGCGAGGTTGGTGACGGTGCCGATGGCTGCGTAGTCGTAGCGACCCTCGAACCCGACCCGACCGAGCGTGGCGTAGCCCTGGGCGATGCCGACGCCGAACCCGAGGTCGTGCCCCCGCCAGCGCCAGGTCTGCGCCAGGTCGGCGACCCGGGCGCGCATGGCGACCGCCATCGAGACGGCACGGTCGGGAGCGTCCGTGCAGGGCACGGGGTCGTTGAAGAACACCATCAGCCCGTCACCGGCGAAGTGCTCGAGGGTGCCCTCGAACCGGAAGACGAGCTCGCCCAGGGTGCGGTGGTAGTCGGCGAGCACGGCCATCGTCTCCTCGGGTTCAGAGGTCTCCGCAAAGGCGGTGAACCCGCGCAGGTCGGTGAAGACGGTCGTGATCTCGCGGCGGTGGCTGAGCAGGATGCCGTCGTCACCCCGCTCCAGGATCTCCTGGGCGACCTGGGGCGCCAGGAACCGCCGCAGCCGACTGAGCCGTTCGAGCTCGGCGACCTGCTCGGCGACCCGATGCGACAGCTCGCGGTTCCAGGCCCGCAGCTCCGCGGCCTGTGCCGTGACCGTGTCGTGGTACCGCTTGACCCGGACCAGCGAGCGCACCCGCGCGAGCAGCTCCGCCTGGTCGAACGGCTTGGTGACGAAGTCGTCGGCGCCGGCCTCGAGGGCGCGCAGCCGCTCCTGTTCGCCGCTGGCCGTGATCATCACCACCGGCAGGAACGCAGTCCGCGCGTCCGCCCGGATCCTGCGGACGGTGTCGTAGCCGTCGAGCTCGGGCATCAGCACGTCGAGCAGGACGACGTCGGGGAGTCGGTCGGCCAGGATCGTCAGCGCCTCCTCCCCCGACGCGGCCGCGACCACCGTGAAACCTCGCGGGGTGAGGACCGCCTCGAGCAGCTTGCGGTTCGAGGCCAGGTCGTCGACCACCAGAACGGTGCCGTCGTCGCTCATGGTCCACTCCCCTTGAGGTACTGGCGAACCTGCTGCGGGAAGTCGCGGACGCTGATCGGTTTCTCGAGGTAGCCGTCGAAGCCGGCTTCCAGCGCACGGGTACGGTCCGCTGCCATCGCGAAGGCGGTGAGGGCGACGACCGGTATGCCGGCGGTGCGCGGTTGGGCGCGCAGCCGCGACAGCGCCGTGTGACCGTCGATGCCGGGCAGCTGCAGGTCCATGAGGATGAGGTCCGGACTGGCGCGGGACGCCTCGTCCACGGCGGCTTCCCCCGTGGTGGCGACGACGACGGTGAAGCCGTGGAACTCCAGGAGGTCGCGCGCAAGCTTGAGGTTGCGCTCGTTGTCCTCCACGACCAGGACCGTGGGGCGGGTCTGCGTCATGACACCACCTGGCCCGCGTCCGCACCGTGGCCGCCCGCACCGTGGCCGCCCGCACCGTGCGCGCCGGCCAGGTCGGCGAGCCGGGCCGAGAGCTGCACGAGGTCGAGGTGGCCCTTGGACGCGACGAACTCGACCCGCCCGCGCAACCGGCGACGGTCCTCGGGCGTCAGCGTCTTGGCCGTGAGCACGACGATCGGGATGCCGCGGGTGTCCGGGTCGGCGTGCACCTGCTCCACGACCCGGAACCCGTCGGTGTCGGGCATCAGCAGGTCCACCAGGAGCACCGCTGGGCGCTGGGCGCGCACCATCGCGTGCGCTTCAGTGCCCTGCCCACACGTGCGCACGTCCCAGCCCAGGGGTTCCAGGGTGACCCGGACGAGCCGCAGCGCCACGGGGTCGTCGTCGACCACGAGGATGCGGCGCGCCGACTGCGCCGGTGGGCGGTCGGTCACCACCCGGCGTACGGCGGCGAGGAGCTCCTCGCGACCCACCGGCTTGACCAGGTAGTCGGCCGCCCCGAGGGCGAACCCCCGGCCCTGTTCGGGCAGCACCGAGACGACCAGGACCGGGGTGTCCGCGGTCTCGGGCTCCGCCTTGAGCGAGCTCAGGACGTCCCAGCCGTCCATCCCGGGCAGGCGGATGTCGAGGATGACCGCGGCCGGGTGCAGTGACCGCACGGCGGCAACCCCCTGCTCCCCGGTGCGGACCGGTACCGCCCGCAGACCGGCCGCCGCGATGTGGACCGAGACGAGCTCGGCCGAGCTCTCGTCGTCCTCGATCACCACGACGACCGGGCGTCCGTCGTCCTCGTCGAGGGTCCAGTCGGCCGGCTCCGGGACGGTCGTGGCGACAGCGGGCTGAGGGATGCTGAAGCCGAACGTGCTCCCGGCGCCGGGGGCGCTGTCGAGCCACATCCTGCCGCCGTGCAGCTCGACGATGCGCCGGGTAAGGGTCAGCCCGAGCCCGGTGCCCTCCGCGGATGCTGCGTTGCGCCCGGCCTGCTGGAACGAGTCGAAGATCCGCACCTGGTCTGCCGGAGCGATCCCGACCCCGCTGTCGGCGACCGTCACGACGAGGTTGCCGTCGGACCGCCGCGCGACGACCTCCACGGTCCCACCGTCGGGCGTGAACTTCACGGCGTTGCTCAGCAGGTTGAGCACGATCTGGGTGAAGCGCAGCCGGTCCGCCCGCACGGCACCGAGGTCGGCTGACGGCGCGTCGAGGGTCAGCTCGATGCCGTGCTGGGCCGCTCGCTCGCGGACCAGGGCGAGCGCCGACCCGAGGGCCTGCGCCGCGTCGAAGAAGCTGAGGTCCAGCTCCATGTGGCCGGCCTCGACCTTGGACAGGTCCAGGACGTCGTTGAGCAGGGCGAGCAGGTGGCGGCCCGCGCTGAGGATGTCCTGCAGGTAGTCGGCCTGCCGGTCGTTGAGCTCACCGAACATCCGCTCGAGCAGGACCTCGGAGAACCCGATCACCGCGTTGAGGGGGGTCCGCAGCTCGTGGGACATGCTGGCCAGGAACTCCGACTTGTGCTGGCTGGCCTCGGCCAGCTCGGCGCTCTGCCGCTCGAGCTGCTGGTAGAGCCGGGCATTGACCAGAGCGATGGTCGACTGGCTCGCGAAGGCCGACAGCAGCTCGCAGGTCTCGTCGCTGAAGCCACCGGGCTGCTTGCGTCGCACCACCAGGGCCCCCACGATCCGGTCCGGCCGGGCCAGCGGAATCGCCACCAGGGAACGCCAGCCCGCGCGGTAGAGGGTGCTCAGGTGCGGGTCCAGTGGCACCAGGGCAAGGTCGGGGATCTGGGCCACTTGGCCCGAGGCCGCCGCCCGGCCGACGAAGCTCTCCTCGACGTGGATCCTTGACTGGCGCAGCTGCTCGAGCACCTCTGGACTGGTCCCGTATGCCGTCCGCACCCGGAACAGCTGGGTGTCCTCGTCGTACTCCATGAGCGAGCCGCCGTCCGTGCCGGAGAGCTGCACCGCGTGGCTGACGATGGTGGTGAGCACCTCGTCGGGGTCCAGCGAGGAGCTGACCGCCTCGCCGACCTCGGCCAGTGCCTCGAGCTGCTCGACCTTGCGCGAGAGCTCCTCGGACCTGCTCTCCAGCTGATGGAAGAGCCCGACGTTCCTCAAAGCGAGCGCACCTTGGGCGGCGAAGGTGCTCAACAGGTCCTGCACCCGCTCGTCGAAGGGGTCGACGGTGGTGCGCCACACGGACAGCACGCCCACCACCTGGTCCACAACGATCATCGGGGCGCCCATGATCGTGCGGAAGCCGCCGAGGCGCTGGAACTCCGGCCGGTTGTAGTCGGGGTCGGCCAGCACGTCGACGATCTGCTGGGTCCGTCCGTCGATGCTGACCCGGCCGATCAGGGAGGTGCGGTCGCGGGGCACCGGCTCGGTGATGGCGAGCTGCAGGTATGCCGGTGGCAGCCCGACGGAGTGGACCATCGTCAGGTCGTGGTCGTGCACGAGGTTGATCTGGGCCGCGTTGGCCCGGCACAGCCGCCGCGCCCGTTCGACGATGGCGTCGAAGACCTCGGCCTCCCCGGCGCTGGACGCACCGAGGACGGCCAGGATCTCGCTGGTCGCGGCGAGCTGCTCCTCCGTCTCCGCGAGCCGCTTCCGCAGGCGTGCCGCAGCTGCCACGGCACCTTCGGTGGGCTGCGTCGTGGCCGACCTGTCCTCGGACGCGACCATCCGAGCCTCCACTCCCCGGCCCCACTGGCGATGTGCGGCCAGCAACCTCTGCAGTGTGCTCCCACACCCGGCCCCTTGCCTACGGCGAAGGGATGATGACTGCGTTTGCCCCGGGTGGTTCCGGCCCTCAGAGCACGAGGCACCCGTATGCCGGCTGCTCGGCTTCCAGCGCGGCACGACCACCCTCGGGGTCGACGAACAGGGCGGTCGCCCAGACATCGGCCCACAGCAGGCTGGGGCCCCAGACCGAGGCGGAGCCGTCTCGAGCCACCGACCGACCCGTGCGGGGGTCGGTGATGTGGGCCCCCCGCGCGGCCGTCCCCGAGGTCGCGAGGCCGCCCACCCGCAGCGGGATGGTGGCCGCCACGGCGCCGTGCTGACGCGGGTCCTCGATCCCGACCTGCCAGGTCGACGGCTCCGACCACCGTCCACTGCCGGCGACGAGGTCGCCGCCGGCGTTGATGCAGAACGACACGCGGGGCGTGTGCGCCAACAGGGCTGCTGCCTTCTCGACCGCCCAGCCCTTGACGAGCCCGGTCGGGTCGTACTCGCCGGTGCCCGCGGCGGCTGCGCTGAACAGTCCGTGCGTGCGCGACGTCGCCTGGGCGCAGAGCTCGAAGACCTCCGCGTGCCAGGGGTGCGCCGCCCCGGCGTCCAGCTCGCCGCGCCGCAGTCGCATGAGCTCGCTGTCGGGCCGCCACGTGCTGAACACCGTGTCGACCCTGCGCAGCAGGCCCCACACCTGGCCCACGGCCGTCTCCACGGCCTCGGACCGCACGTCGCCGCGCACGTGGACCGAGACGGGCAGGCCCATCACCTGCTCGACGAAGGCGCGGCGGGGAGCCTCGGCGGCTTCGCTCACAGGTGGGCCTGGTCGATCGCGGACTGGAGCGACTGCAGGTACCCCTGCGAGGTGAAGGTGGCGCCGGAGACCATGTCGATGCTGGCGCTCTGTGCCTGGACGACCTCGGAGTTGAGCTGGGGCACGGCGACCGAGTTGATCTCCTGGTCACGGCCGTTGTTCCACGGGACCTGCAGCACCGAGGCGGCGGTGATCTTGCCGTTCGCCACGGTGATCTGCACCTGGACCGGGCCGTACTGGGTGTCCACCGCCGACCCGGCATACGTCTTGGTGGTGGCCTTGGGCGTGGTGGTGGCCTTGGGCGTTGCCTGAGACCCCGAGCTCGATGACGAGCCCGATGACGAGCTGCTGCCCGTCGTCGCGCTCGGTGCGGGCGTGACATTGGCCTGGGCCACGATCGGGGAGGCCGCGGACGCGGTCGTGCTCGAGGTCGACGTGTGGTAGCTGAACAACAGCACCAGGCTGGTGAGGGTCGACAGCGCCCACAGGGTGATGCGTCGCATGATGCGTGGCTCCTAGTACGTGAACAGTTCGAGGTGGAGGTGGTCCGCAGGCACCCCGGCGTCGAGCGCGGCCCGGCGGGCGGCGTCCATCCACCCGGGCGACCCGCACAGGAAGACGTCGCGCTCCGCCACGTCGGGCACCAGCTGGGTCAGCGCCTCGACGTCGGTGAGGTGCGCCGCCGAGGCGGGCAGCCACGAGTCCCGATCCGGGACGCGCGACCCCTCGACGGTGACGTACCGCGCGCCCTGCTGTCGGGCCAGCTCGGACAGCTCGGCGCCGAGGACGAAGTCCTCCGCGCGGCGCGCCCGGTGGACCAGGACGACGTCGCCCGGCGCCTGTTCCAGCCCCTCGAGGAGGGCGCGCAGCGGCGTGATCCCGATGCCCGACCCCATGAGCAGCACCTTGCGCTGCGTGCGCACCCCGGGGTGCAGTCGTCCGTACGGTCCCTCGACGAGGACGCGGGTGCCGGGTCGCAGCTGGGCCAGCCGCGCCGTGCCGTCGCCGACGTGGGCCGCGGTGATCCGAAGGTGTCGGCCGTCCGGCGCCGCGGAGAGCGAGTAGGGGTGGGCCCGCATCCACCCGGGCCCGTCGAGGAACCGCCACTGGAAGAACTGCCCCGGCGCAGCGTCCAGCCGGGCGACGCCCCGGCCGCCGACGAGGACCGACGTGACGCCAGGCCCCTCCTCGCGGACGGCGACGACCCGCAGTGAGGCGCGCAGCGAGCGGTGCAACGGCAGGCCGACCCGGAACACGAGCACCGCGGCCGCACACACGGCATACGACGTCCACCAGAAGACGGTCGAGGTGGTCGAGGCGAGGAAGTCCTTGCCGGTCCACAGCTGGTGGGGCAGTGCGAGCCCGGCACCGAGGTAGCCGTAGAGGTGGATGAGGTGCCAGGACTCGTAGCGCAACCGGCCCCGGGCCTTCTTCACCGAGGTCACGACGACCATGCACAGGGCGGCGGTGCCCGCGACGGCGAGCAGCATCCCGGGGTAGTTGACGACGAAGTCGACGATCGTCCCCCAGAGCCCGGCAGACGATCCGGCGGCGTAGCCCAGGGTGATGAGGACGATGTGGGCCCAGAGCAGGTTGAACGAGGTGAAGCCGACGAGCCGGTGGGTCCGGGCCAGGGCGTCCTGGCCCCACGCCTGCTCGAACCACGGGACGCGCGCCATGAGGAACACCTGCACGAGCAACAGGGCCGAGGCGACCAACCCGGTCAGGCGCCCCAGCGAGGTCAGGCCCGCCGCGAGGCTGCCGAGCTCTTGGACTCCCCCGCCGCTGACCCACATCGACGTCACCCAGAGCAGCACGAGCCAGAAGAGGGTCACGGACGCGTCGCGCCACCAGCGGGGCACGGGCCGCACGGGGCGGCGCGGGTGTGCCGTGGCGGCGGGGGTCGACGCTCGCACGGTCGCAGCGGCGTTGGTCGTGGTCACAGACTCAGGGTGGAGTCGTTCCCTGAGTGTCTGCTGTGGGTCCGCCATGACCCGCGCATGAGCGCACATCGCTGTCGACGTGGTCGCCGCTCGGCATGCTCACCGCCACCACCCGAGCACCGTGCCACCGATCCGGATGATGAAGGCCACGAGGACGACGACGAAGACCACGCGGACGAACCCGTTTCCTCGGGCCACCGCCGTGCGCGCGCCGACGTAGCCGCCGGCGATGTTGGCCACCGCCATCACCCCGCCGATCTTCCACATCACGTGCCCGCCGGGGATGAACACCGTGAGGGCGCCGAGGTTGGTCGCGAAGTTGGCGATCTTGGCCTTGGCACTGGCCTCGAGGAAGGCGTACCCCATGAGCCCGACGAGCGCGAAGACGAGGAACGACCCGGTACCCGGCCCGAGCGCCCCGTCGTAGATGCCGATGACGAAACCCGTGACCATCGCGACGACCGTGTGCCGGTGCCCGTCGAAGCGCAGCGCGGTCTCGTGCCCCAACGCAGGCCGAGCCACGGTGTAGCCGCCGACCACGACGAGCATCACCAGGATGATCGGGTTGAACGCGGTCTTGGGGATGTGCAGCCCCAGCAGGGCCCCGCCGACGGCCCCGAGGTAGGCCACCGCCGCCATGGGCAGCGCGGTGCGCAGGTCGGGGCGCACCCGACGCCAGTAGGTGACCGAGCTGGTCGTCGTCCCGAAGATGGACGAGACCTTGTTCGTCGCGAGCAGCTGGGCCGGGCTCGCGGCGGGGAACCCGAGCAGCAGAGCGGGCAGCTGCACCAGTCCCCCTCCCCCGACGACGGCATCGACCCAGCCCGCGCCGAACCCGGCCAGGGCCATCAGTGCCAGCGTGCTGAGTGCGACCGGGCCCACTAGCCGGTCGACTGACCCTCGGCCAACCAGCTGTCGACGATGCCGAGGATGTCGAGCAGCTGGTGGGCCTCGGCGTCGGGGGTGGCGTCGACGGCCACCTGCTGGCTGCGCGGGATGTCGGAGTGCGGGATCCAGATCGCGCGCATGCCCACCTGCTGCGGGCCGTGGACGTCCTCGAACAGCCGGTCGCCGACGTAGGCCGCCTCATGCGGCTCGACACCCACTGCCGAGCAGGCGGCCCGGAACGCGTCCGGGTGGGGCTTCACGCAGTGGATCTCGGAGGAGTAGACGTCGCCGTCGATGAGGTCGAGGACGCCGTCCCGCTGGAACACCTCGCGGTGGTAGGCGCGGGTCCAGATGGTGTTCGACAGCACGCCGACGCGCAGGCCGCGGTCGCGCAGCCCCTCCCACAACGGTCGCACCTGCGGGTCGGTGTGGGTGTGCGGCTCCCAGAAGCGCTGGTATGCCGCGAGCGCCAGCAGGTGCCGGTCGTGGTCCGCGTCGACGCCGGCCTGCTCCAGGATCGCGCCGATCGAGGCGCTCTCGTGGGTCTCGCGCCCGCGGGACCACGCGCGCTCCTCGGCCTCGTGGATGCGTCGCGCCAGGGAGTCCGCCTCGGCGAGCTCCTCCGGGGGCATGTGCGTGTCCTCGACCGGGAGGCCGTGCACCTCACGCGCGAACACCCGCCACTGCTGGGGCAGGTCCACCTCGTGCCATGGCGTCAAGGTGCCGCCCCAGTCGAAGATGACGGCGCGCAGCGGGGCGCGGGCAGCCATCAGGCCGCGCCGCCGCGCACGATCCGCGCCACCTCGGCCACCACGTCGCCGACCGCAACCTCTCGACGCTCGCCCGTGGCGCGGTCCTTCACCTCGACGACTCCAGTGGCCAGGCCGCGTCCCACCACGACGATCGTGGGGACGCCGATCAGCTCGGAGTCCTTGAACTTCACGCCGGGGCTGACGCCCTTGCGGTCGTCGAAGAGCACCGAGATCCCTTGAGCCTCAAGCCCTCTGGTGATCTCTTCCGAGGCGAGGAAGACCTCCTCGTCCTTGCCGGTCGCCACGAGGTGCACGTCGGCAGGGCTGATCTCGCGGGGCCAGACGAGACCGAGCTCGTCGTGGTTGCCCTCGGCGACGCAGGCCACCGCGCGTGACACGCCCACGCCGTAGGACCCCATGATCACCGTCTGGAGCTTGCCGTTCTGGTCGAGGACCTTGAGGTCGAGCGCCTCGGCGTACTTGCGGCCGAGCTGGAAGATGTGTCCCATCTCGATGCCGCGGGCCGCCTCGAGCTCGTGGCCGCAGCTGGGGCAGGCGTCGCCCGCGCGCACCTCGGCGGCCTCGATCGTGCCGTCGGCCGTGAAGTCGCGACCGGCCACGAGGTCGATGACGTGCTGGCCCGGCGCGTTGGCGCCGGTCACCCAGCGGGTGCCCTCGACCACCCTGGGGTCGAGCAGGTAGCGGACGCCCGAGCTCGACTCGGCGCCGAGCGCGGCGGGCCCGATGTACCCCTTGACCAGCGCGGGGTTCGCCGCGAAGTCCAGCTCGCCGAACACCTCGACCGCTGCGGGCTCGACCTGGGCGCCGAGGCGCTTCTCGTCGATCTCGCGGTCGCCGGGCACGCCGATCGCCAGTGGCTCGCGGGTGCCATCGGGGTGCACGAGCATGACGAGCACGTTCTTCAAGGTGTCGGCCGCCGTCCACGGCCGGTCCTCGCGAGCGAACCGCTCGTTGAGGTGGTCGACCAAGGTGTCGATGGTGGGGGTGCCGGGAGTCTGCTCGGCGTGCGCTGCCGGCGCATCGGCATACGGCACGGGGTCGGGGACGGGCACCCGGACCGCCTCGACGTTCGCGGCGAAGCCGCAGTTCGGGCAGTGCACGTAGGTGTCCTCGCCGTTCTCGGCCGTGGCGAGGAACTCCTCGGACTTCGAGCCGCCCATGGCGCCGGCCATCGCTTGGACGATGACGTAGTGGAACCCCAGCCGGTCGAAGATCCGGATGTAGGCGTCGCGGTGGAGCTGGTAGGCCTTGTCGAGCCCGGCCTCGTCGAGGTCGAAGGAGTAGGAGTCCTTCATGACGAACTCGCGTCCGCGCAGCAGCCCCGCCCGCGGCCGGGCCTCGTCGCGGTACTTGGTCTGGATCTGGTAGATCGACAGCGGCAGGTCCTTGTAGGACGAGAAGAGGTCCTTGACCGTGAGGGTGAACATCTCCTCGTGGGTCGGCCCGAGCAGGTAGTCGGCTCCCTTGCGGTCCTTGAGCCGGAAGATGTTGTCGCCGTACTCCTCCCACCGACCCGTGGCCTCGAAGGGCTCCTTGGGCAGCAGCGCGGGAAAGAGGAGCTCCTGGGCGCCGATCGCATCCATCTCCTCCCGGACGATGGACTCGACACGACGCAGGACCCTCAGGCCCAGGGGCAGCCAGGTGTAGATGCCGGGGCTCACGCGCCGGATGTACCCGGCCCGCACCAGCAGCCGGTGGCTGGGCAGTTCGGCATCGGCCGGGTCCTCGCGAAGGGTTCGCAGGAACAGGGTCGACATGCGCAGGGCCACGGGTTCTCCTCGGTGTGCGGGGCAACCTCCGAAGGATAACGGCCTGCGTCAGGTCAGCGGCCCGTGGCCTTGAGCGCCGTGCGGATCAGGGGCAGCTGCAGCGGCAGCCGGGCCACGGTGCCTGCGAACGCGGCCCGGGCCCCGAGGGTCCCCCTGCGCTGGGCCCGCTTGCCGAAGGTGGCGCTCATCTGGACGTTGCCCGGCAGGATCGCGACGAGGAGGGCGGCGCTGGCCCACCCGGCATACCGGCGGGTGGCGGGGTGCAGCAGCCCGGCGGCACACGCCAGCTCGGCGACCCCGGAGGCGTAGATGAGCTCGCGGCGCCGGGGCATGGCCCTTGGGACGAGCGGCTCGAACACCTCGGGCTTCACCAGGTGCGTGACGCCGGAGGTGAGGAACAGCCCAGCGAGGCCGGCGAGGTCCTTGGTGAGCGGGGCGACGATGCGGGTCATCACGCCATCCTGTCAGCGAGGGTCGCCACCCCGGCGCAGGTACCGCAGACGCGCCCGGAGCGCCGCCGCGAAGGCCACGCCACCCAGCACCACGAGGACGATCCCCACCCACAGCCAGGTGCGTCCCGCGGTCTGGCGGCCGGGCACGGCGACGAGGAACGCCCCGAACGCCAACAGCGAGCCCGTCAACCACAGCAGCGCGTTGCCTGCAGCCGCCGTGTCCGGCCGGTGCTCCAGCTCGCGCATCAGAGCAGCACGGTTGAGAACGTACCGACGTCCTCGAACCCCACGTGCCGGTAGGTCGCCCGCGCGCTGGTGTTGAAGTCGTTGACGTACAAGGTGACCCAGCGGGCGCGGGTGGCCATCACCTGCTCCACGACCGACGCCATCATGGGGACCGCCAAGCCCTGGCCGCGCAGCGCCGGGTGGAGCCACACCCCCTGCAGCTGCGCGCACCCCAGCGCGACCGACCCCACGTCGGCCTTGAACACCACGGCGCCGTCCTCGATGACGACGAAGGTGTGCCCGCGGTCGATCAGCGCCTGCAACGCGCTCCGGTATGCCGCGCCGGAACCGGTGTAGGGCGGGTAGCCGATCTCGCCCTCGAACATCTGGGCCGCGGCGGGCATCACGAGGTCGACCTCGGCCAGGGTGGCCGGGCGGACCCGCTGGTCCAGCTCGACTCCGAGCTCGGAAGGCGCGGTCATCGTGCTCATGAGCGGCTGGCTGGCCCGCACCGCGCGCGCCGGGCCCCACACCGGGCTCAGGTGACGCCACAGCTCGCTGACCTGGTCGGCCGGGCCGAGGATCGAGGCACAGTGCCGGCGCCATCGGCGCACCCGGTCGGCGAAGTACCCGAGGGACGCGGTGTCGGCCTCGACCGGGACCAGGTTGGCGCTCGACCAGCACAGCGACTGCAGGACGCCGTCGACCCGGTGGCCGAGCACGGTGCCGGGTTGGGTCATCAGGACGCCCTCGAGCAGCCGCGCCGCCACGAAGACGTTGGCCGGCAGGTCGCGGGCACACACCTGCAACGCGTCGTCTCGGTCCGAGGGCGACAGCGCGTGGACCGGGTTGCGGGTGCGCAGCACGCCGCCAGCCTAAGTCGTGGGACGGGCGTCTGCGCACCAATGCGAGGAGAAGCACCTGCCCTTCCCCAATCCCCGTCCCCATGCCCGCGCGTGACCAGAAGCGCACAGCTGGCCGGGCGACTCGCGAAGATCTTTACCATTTCCGCCCAGAAGGGGCAGTCTGGTGTGGTTCGCCTGGGTGCAGGGCCTTTTCGATGCCACCGAAGGAGAACCATGCCCATTCGCATTGCCCCACGTCTTCTCGCCGCAACCCTTGCTGCCTGCTTTGCCCTGGCTGGCCTGACGGTCGCTCAGGCAAGTGGTACTGGGTGGTCCCACCACCCTGCAACGAAGCCCATGTCCAAGCCCACGTGCCATGGCAAGGGCAGCAAGCCCTGTCCTTCGCCGACGAGCACCACCAGCACGACCACCACCAGCACGACCAGCAGCAGCACGACCAGCAGCAGCACGACCAGCAGCAGCACGACCACGGGCCCAGCTACGTGGGCCTGCACCGCTCCCCTCGGTGGGGGCTGCGGGGCCTACCGGTACGCCGGCATCCCCAACTCCAACGGCTACAACACCTACGTCTCCAACCAGGCGGTCGGAGCGCAGACCGGAACCAGCCAGGTCGTCCAAGCCAACAGCCCGGGCGACTGGCAGGTCGTCGCCAACGACGTGCCTTACGGATACACGGGGGTCCAGACCTTCCCCGACGCGCAACAGCTCTTCAACAACTGGTGCGGGAACGGCTGGGGAGGCTGCTCGGCCGACACCCCGGTGAACTCCTTGTCCGCCCTGAAGGTCGTCTACGCCGAGAGCTCGCCCCAGGACGCCCTGAGCCTCTACCAGTACTCCCCCGATGTGTGGCTGGACAACTACGGCTCGGACATCATGTTCTGGGTCGACGTCCACGGCCGCTGCAACGAGGGAGCGTTCGGCGGCACGGTTCTGGGCCACGCGGTGATCGACGGCCAGAACTGGACTGTGCACCGCTATGGAGGGTTCGGCGCCGAGATCATCTTTGTGCTGGACGGAACCGGTGGCACCGGCACCTGTGCGCAGCAGACCTCGGGAACCATCAACATCAAGGCCGGGATCGACTGGCTGACAGCCAACCGGTTCATCACCGGGGCACCGGTCATGAGCCAGCTCAACACGGGGTGGGAGATCACCTCCGCCGACAACACCACATTCCGGGTCAGCAGCTACTCGATCATCGCGACGCCGCTGTGACCGACGTCGTGTAGACCTCGTTGCACGGCACCCCGCGGTCGCGGAACAGTCCCGCTGGCCGTTCGTGGGTGCGCCATTGCCCCGGTCAGCTGACGGTGACGCTCGGGGCGCCGGCGCTCGCCTCGTCGACGGGCTCGCCCATCTCCTCGGCGATGCGCATGGCCTCCTCGATGAGGGTCTCGACGATCTGGCTCTCGGGGACTGTCTTGATGACCTCGCCCCTGACGAAGATCTGGCCCTTGCCGTTACCGGACGCGACCCCGAGGTCGGCCTCACGAGCCTCGCCCGGTCCGTTGACGACACACCCCATGACGGCCACGCGCAGCGGCACGGTCATGCCCTCGAGCCCGGCGGTGACCTCGTCGGCCAGCTTGTAGACATCGACCTGGGCGCGACCGCACGAGGGGCAGGACACGATCTCGAGCTTGCGCGGCTTCAGGTTGAGCGACTGCAGGATCTGGTTGCCGACCTTGACCTCCTCGACCGGAGGTGCGGACAACGAGACCCGGATGGTGTCGCCGATCCCCTTGGACAGCAACGCCCCGAACGCCGTCGCCGACTTGATGGTGCCCTGGAACGCCGGGCCGGCCTCGGTGACCCCGAGGTGGAGCGGCCAGTCCCCCCGCTCGGACAGCATCTCGTAGGCCTGGACCATGACCACGGGGTCGTTGTGCTTCACCGAGATCTTGAAGTCGTGGAAGTCGTGCTCCTCGAACAGCGACGCCTCCCACACGGCCGACTCGACCAGCGCCTCAGCGGTGGCCTTGCCGTACTTCTGCAGCAGCCGCGGGTCGAGCGAGCCCGCGTTGACGCCGATGCGGATCGAGACTCCCGCGTCCTTCGCAGCGTTGGCGATCTGTTTGACCTGGTCGTCGAACTTGCGGATGTTGCCCGGGTTCACCCGCACGGCCGCGCACCCCGCGTCGATCGCGGCGAAGACGTACTTCGGCTGGAAGTGGATGTCCGCGATCACCGGGATCTGCGACTTGCGGGCGATGGCCGGCAACGCGTCGGCGTCGTCCTGGCTGGGGCAGGCCACCCGCACGATGTCGCAGCCCGACGCGGTGAGCTCGGCGATCTGCTGGAGCGTCGCGTTGATGTCCGTCGTCGGCGTCGTGCACATCGACTGGACCGAGATCGGGGCGTCACCACCGACCTCGACCTTGCCCACCTTGATCTTGCGCGTCTTGCGCCTGGGCGCGAGGACGGGAGCAGGCGCGGACGGCATACCAAGCGAAACGGTCATGGTCGAAGTATCTCCCAGAGGTGCGGGCAAGGTGATGCGGGCGGTGGTGCGGGGGGTGACACGGGCAGCGTCAGCCCAGGTTGATCGGCTTGACGATGTCGGCGTAGATGAGCAGGACGGACATCACGATGAGGACGGAGGAGACGGCATACGCCACCGGCAGTGCCTTGGCGACGTCGACGTAGCCCGGATCGGGGCGGTGCAAGACCCGGGCGGCGGCGCGCTTGACGGCCTCCCACAGTGCCCCGGCGACGTGCCCACCGTCGAGTGGCAGCAGCGGCACGAGGTTGAAGACGAACAGGGCGACGTTGAGCGACGCGAGCAGCTGCAGCAGGAACGCCCACAGCGGCATGCCGTTCTGCCCCACGATCCCCGCGAGCTTTCCGGAGCTCGCCTCCCCCGCGATCCGGCCGACACCGACCACGGAGATCGGACTCTGTGGGTCACGCGGCCCCGAGCCGAACGCCGCCTGGGCCACCCCCGCCATCTTCTGCGGGATGTGGAAGATGACCCCGGCGGTCTGGGTCAGCTGGTAGCCCACCACGGACGGCACCACCGACAGGGGCTGGCGCTGGAGCACGATCGGCGTCATCGAGCTGATCCCGAGGAACCCCGCCTCGATGACCACGGGCTTGCCCTGGGCGTCGACGAGCGGCTTGCCGTCGCGACCCACCTGTTGGAGCTGGTTGCGGATGGGGGTGGCCTCGAGTGTCAGGCGCGCCCCGTCGCGCTCGACGACGATCACGGTGCGCTGGCCGACGCGGGGTCGGATGATCGCGCCGATGTCGGCCGTGCCCTTGATGGCCTGTCCGTTGACCGAGACGAGCCGGTCACCCGGGCGCAGCCCCGCAGCGTATGCCGGGCTCTTGGGGTCGGAGGGAGCGCAGGCGGTCTTGGTGGTGGCCTGGCTCGCGGGCACGACGCACTCGTTGACCGTCGCCACCACGGCCCCGGGCTGGGGCGTCGGGAGGCCCGACAGTGTCACCAGCCCGGTCAGGAGGACGACCGCGATGAGCAGGTTCATCAGCGGGCCGCCCATCATGACGACGACCTTCTTCGGCACCGACAGCTTGTAGAACACGCGGTCGTGGTCGCCCGGCTCGATCTCCTCGAGGCTCAGCTGACGGGCCTCGTCGGCGAGCTGGGAGAAGCGCCCGGTGCTGGAGACGCGCAGCGTGCCCGCCTTGTCGCCGGGGCGGGGCGGGAACATGCCGATCATCCGGATGTAGCCACCGAGCGGGATCGCCTTGATGCCGTACTCGGTCTCGCCGCGTCGTCGGGACCACAGCGTCGGTCCGAACCCGACCATGTACTGCGTCACCTTGACGCCGAACCTCTTGGCGGGCAGCAGGTGACCGATCTCGTGCAAGCCGATCGACAGCCCGATGCCGACCGCGACCGCCAGCACCCCGAGGATGTAGAGCAGGACCGTCATGCGGCTCCCCCATCGAGCGTCGGGTCAGCGTCTGTGGCGGGCAATCCGAGGACCTTTCGGGCTCTGGCGCGGGCCCAGGCGTCGGCCCGCATCACGTCGTCAACGGACAACCCGCCGGTTTCGCTCCCGGCGGTGTCGCCATGGCCGCCCGCGGCGTGCTCGGAGACCACCCCCTCGATGGTGTCGACGATGCCGAGGAACGCGAGGTGGCCGTCATGGAACGCATCGACGGCGACCTCGTTGGCGGCGTTGTAGACGGCCGGGAACGTACCCCCGGCGACGCCGACCTGGCGCGCGAGACGCACGGCGGGGAACGCGTCGTCGTCCAGCGGCTCGAAGTCCCAGGTCTGCGCGCGGGTCCAGTCGACCGGTACGTCGATGTCGGCGAGGCGGTCGGGCCACGACAGGCCGAGGGCGATCGGCACGAGCATCCGGGGCGGCCCGGCCTGGGCGATCGTCGAGCCGTCGACGAACTCGACCATGGAGTGGATCAGCTGCTGGGGGTGCACGACGACGTCGATCCGGTCGTAAGGCACGTCGAACAGCAGGTGCGCCTCGATCACCTCGAGCCCCTTGTTCACGAGCGTCGCGGAGTTCGTGGTGATGACGCGCCCCATCGAGAAGTTCGGGTGTGCCAGCGCCTCGGCGGGCGTCACCGCCTGCAGGGAGTCACGGCCGCGGCCACGGAACGGGCCCCCGCTCGCGGTGAGCACCAGCCGACGCACCTCGTCGGCCCGGCCCCCACGCAGGCTCTGCGCGATGGCGGAGTGCTCGGAGTCCACCGGGACGATCTGACCGGGCCGGGCCGCGGCCTTGACCAGCGGGCCGCCGACGATGAGCGACTCCTTGTTGGCCAGCGCCAGGGTCGACCCCTGCACGAGCGCGGCCAGCGTCGGGCGCAGGCCGATCGAGCCGGTGATGCCGTTGAGGACGACGTCGGCCCCCGACCCGGCCGCGGTGACGGCGGCCCCCGGCCCCACGACCACCTGCGGGCGGTATGCCGCGCGGCCGGCGCGGGCGGCATACGCACCGATCGCCTCGGCGACGGCCTCGTGGGTGCCCACGGCGGCGGCGACGAGGTCGACCTCGAAGGCGACTGCCTGCTCGGCGAGCAGGTCGAGGTTGGCGCCGGCGGCGAGCGCCGTGACCCGGAACCGGTCGGGGTTGCGCGCGATGACGTCCAGGGCCTGGGTGCCGATGGAGCCAGTCGAGCCGAGAACGGCGACGGTGCGCGGGGAGGTCACTGCCTCAGTCTCCCACGCGTGGACCGGCCCACGAGGGGGCCGGGGTCAGTTCTGGTAGACGCGCTCCTCGATGAGCTGCTCCTCGACGACGCGCCCCTCCGGCTCGAACCGACCCTGCTCGAACCGCTTCTGGAACTCCAGCTCGAGGTGGTCGGCACCGTTGCGGTTCTTCTCGATGGACATGACCACCCAGTGGCGGAACCGCTCGGCATTGCCCAGGTGGTAGACGAGGTGGTGCTTGGCCACGATGTCGTACTTGTCGTTGAGGATGAGCACGACATCGGCTTCGTAGGCCAGCGCCGACGAGCCGCGCAGGTCGTGCACCCGCATGCGCCGCCCGGCGCCGAGGCTGCCCTTGTCAGCCGCGACGATGGCCAGGACCGGCACACCGAGCTCCAGCGCCATGTCCTTGAGCCGAGCCACGGCAATCGCCACGCGCTCCTCCTCGACCGGAGGCGCCTCCGGCACGGGAACCTTCTGGAGGTAGTCGACGAGCACCAGCGGCGGCCGGCCGTCCCGCTCGGTCACCTCGACGACCGCGGCGCGGATCTCCTCGAGCGTGGTGTGCAGGCCACTCGACGTGTGCACGTGCAGACGGTCGCCATAGCTCTCGAGCGCGCGCACCGCCTCGGCTCCGCCCCGCGAGCTGGCGAAGCGCTCCTCCATCGAGTTGGCGCGGCTGTGGCGCGCCTCGAACCCTGCCCGGATCTTGGTCAGCCCGATCGCGTCGGTGCCGGCGATGGCGCCGGCCTCGATGGCAAGCAGCCGCTCGAGGATGCTGTGGGCGTCGTGCTCGTAGGAGAACAGGATCGCCGACCGGTTGGCCGCGATCGTGTTCCTCAGCATCTGCAGCGCCATCGCGGTCTTGCCCAGGCCCTGGGGCCCCCCGAGCAACACCAGCTCACCCGACCGGAACCCTCCGGTCAGGGCGACGTCGAGCGCCTCGAACCCCGTGGGCCACACCCGCGCCGCGGCCGACTGGCCATGACGCAGCTTCTCGTCGGTCTCGACGATCAGGTCGGTCAGCGAGCGCAGGCGCGGCCCGCCACGATCCCCCACGGCCCCGGTGAGACTGAGCGCAGCGGGCGCCTCTTCGGCAGTGCTGGTCATGGCACCGATTCAACCCGAATGCCGGCGCCCCAGATCGGGGAATGGCGCAAGGTCAGCCGTTTGGACCACGCGCTGTCCGGTTCACGACAGGCCGCTACGGGGCGATTCCGACATATGTCGTCTCGAGGTACTCCTCGATGCCCTCGAAGCCGCCTTCACGTCCGAAACCCGACGCCTTGACTCCGCCGAACGGCGCGGCCGGGTTGGAGATGATCCCCTGGTTGATCCCGATCATCCCGTACTCCAGCGCCTCGCTCACCCGGATCACGCGAGCCAGGTCGGCGGTGAAGACGTAGGAAGCGAGGCCGTACTCCGTGTTGTTGGCGCGCTCGATGGCCTCGGCCTCGGTGCGGAACGTGGAGATCGGGGCCACCGGGCCGAAGATCTCCTCGCTCATGACCCGTGCCGACGCGGGGACGTCGGTGATCACCGTGGGCTCGAAGAAGTAGCCGCGCCCCTTGACCGCGGAGCCGCCGGTGAGGACGGTGCCACCCTGCTCACGGGCGTCCTCGACGAGCGCGGCCACCCCGTCGCGGGCCTTGGCGTCGATCAACGGGCCGACGTCGACCCCCTTCTTGGTGCCCTTGCCCATGGTCAGCGCCGCCATCCGCTTGGCGAACCGCGCGCCGAACTCGTCGGCCACACCCTCCTGGACGAAGAACCGGTTGGCCGCGGTGCACGCCTCGCCGATGTTGCGCATCTTGGCGAGCATCGCTCCGTCGACGGCGCGGTCGAGGTCGGCGTCGTCGAAGACGATGAAAGGTGCGTTGCCGCCGAGCTCCATGGAGACCCGTAGCAACTGCTCGGCCGACTGCTCGACCAGGCGTCGCCCCACCCCCGTCGAGCCGGTGAAGGTGAGCTTGCGAAGCCGCGGGTCCTTGATGATGGGCTCCATGACGTCGCCGGTCCGGGACGTCGTGATGACGTTGAGGACGCCCGCGGGCAGCCCGCACTCCTGGAGCAGCTCGGCCAGGGCCAGCATCGTCAGCGGGGTCTGGCTCGCGGGCTTGACGACCATGGTGCAGCCCGCGGCGATCGCGGGGCCGATCTTGCGCGTCCCCATCGCCAGCGGGAAGTTCCACGGCGTGATCATCAGCGTCGGGCCGACCGGCTTCTTCATGGTCAGCAGCCGGGTCGCGCCGTTGGGCGCGGTCGACCAGCGTCCGTGGATCCGAACCGCCTCCTCGGAGAACCACCGGAAGAACTCTGCGCCGTAGGTGACCTCGCCCCGGGACTCGGCGAGCGTCTTGCCCATCTCGAGGGTCATCAGCGTGGCGAAGTCCTCGGCCCGCTCACTGATCCGCTCGAAGGCGGCGCGCAGGATCTCGCCCCGGTCGCGCGGCGGGGTGGCCGCCCAGCCGGCCTGCGCGGCCACGGCCGCGTCGAGGGCCGCGGTGCCGTCGGCCACGGTCGCGTCGGCGACCTGCGCCAACGTCGTGCCGCTGGACGGGTCCTCGACGGCGAGGGTGGCGCCGTCGGAGGACGCGCGCCAGGTGCCGCCGATGAGCAGGCCCTTGGGCACGGACTCGACGAGGGACTTCTGGGTGCTGGCCATCAGGGGTTGCCTCCGCTGGGGATCTGGGTCTCGGGGTTCTGGGTCTCGGGGTTCGAGGGCTCGGGGTTCGAGGGCTCGTGGGTGTGGGTCTCGTGCGTGTGGTGGTGCGGGATGTGGCCCTGCGGGATGGCGCCGGCGCGACCCGACAGCAGGGGCTGTGCGGGATCCCACCGGGTGCCGTCACGCTCATCCTGCCGCCGCCGGGCGATTGCCGAAAGGGCCTCGAGGACAACCCGGTTCGCCAGGGCGGCCGTGATGTCGGCATGGTCGTAGGGCGGGCTGACCTCCACGATGTCCACCCCCACGACCGGGAGCTCGAGGCAGATGCGCCGGACGGCGTCGAGGAGCTGGCGGGCCGTCAGCCCGCCCGGCTCGGGCGTGCCGGTGCCCGGTGCGTGACCGGGATCGCAGACGTCGATGTCGACGGAGAGAAACACGCCGTCGCACTCGTCGGTGGCGATCGCAAACGCCTCCGTGAGGCATTCGTCCAGCCCGCGGTGGACGATCTCGGTCATCTCGAACGAGCGCATCTGCTGGCCGGCCATCCAGTCGAGGGTCTCGGGCGGCGGCCAGTACCCCCGCAGACCCACCTGGAGGAAGCGGTCTCCGCGGAGGGCGCCGGACTCGATGAGCCGGCGCATCGGCTGCCCGTGACCCCACAGGGACCCGAACTCGATGTCGCCGGTGTCGGCGTGGGCGTCGAAGTGGATCATCGAGACCCGGCCGTGCCCGAGCACGTTGGCGACGCCCTTGGCGTCGGGGAAGGCGATGGAGTGGTCTCCACCCAGGATCACGGGGATCGCGCCGGCCCGCGCGACCTTCTCCACGGCCGCCTCGAGGGCCGGCAACGCGACCTCGATGTCGCCGGAGTACATCTCGACGTCACCGGCGTCGAGCACCCTGAGGTCCGCGAGGCCGTCGGTGCGCAGCGCCAGCGACGGCCGGGAGCCGTCGTGCGGCAGGTAGTCGGTCCCCCGGATCGCTTGCGGCCCGAACCGTGTCCCCGAGCGGTGCGAGGTGCCCCCGTCGAAGGGCGCGCCGAGGATCACGACGTCGGCACCGGCATACGAGCTCTCGTCGTCGAGGTCACACCGGTCCACGCCCAGGAAGGTGAAGTCGGGGCCGTACTGCTGGCCATATCGCGTCATGGGACGACATCCTGCCTCGCTACGCTCGCCCGATGACGACCGCCACCCCCAGTCTCGACCCGTCCGCGCCGGTGGACTCGCTGTACGACGTGATCCACCGCAGACGGGACGTGCGCGGTGAGTTCACCGGGGCGCCCGCCGATCCGCAGATCCTCCAGCGCATCCTGGGCGCCGCACACGCGGCCCCCAGCGTGGGCATGACCCAGCCGTGGGACTTCGTCGTCGTGCGGTCGCCACAGACCCGCCAGAGCTTCCACGAGCACGTGCGCACCGAACGCGACACGTTCGCGGCCACCCTGACCGGCGAGCGCGCGACGACCTTCTCGCGGATCAAGATCGACGGGATCCTCGAGTCGTCGCTGTCGGTCGTCGTCACCCACGACCAGTCCCGCGGCGGCCCGGCCGTGCTCGGACGCCACGCCATCGCCGACGCCGGGCTGTACTCGACCTGCCTCGCCATCCAGAACCTCTGGCTCGCCGCCACCGCGGAGGGATGGGGGGTCGGCTGGGTGTCGTTCTACCGCGAGGAGTTCCTCGGTGAGCTGCTCGGCATCCCGAGCGGGATCCGCCCCCTGGCCTGGCTGTGCCTGGGCCCGGTGAGCCACCTCGAGCAGGTGCCGGACCTCGAGCGCGCTGGCTGGCGGCGGCGTCGTCCCCTCGACGAGGCCGTGCACGACGAGCGGTGGCCAGGTCATGACGCACCCTGACGGCGAGCCGCAGGGCTGAGCGGGCTCACCGTTCCTCCACACCCCACGGCGACCCGAACCCGGCCGGCTTGGGTGCCTGGAGCAGCTCGAGGAACGGCACCGCGTCGAAGGCCTCGGGGCCGCGGACACCGCTGCCCTGCCACACGCCGGTCGCGATGAGCTCGAGCGCGACCACGGGGTTGACCGCGGTCTGCCACACCACGCACTGGGCGCCGTACTCGCGCATCGTGTTCTCGTTGTCGGACACGTGGTAGAGGTAGGTGCGCCGGGGCATGCCGTCCTTGCCCGTGCCGGTGACCAGCACCCCTGCACAGGTCTTGCCCGTCATCCTGGGCCCGATCGTCGCGGGGTCGGGGAGCACGGCGGCGACGACATCGCGCGGCGACACCTGTACGCCCTTGACGGTGACCGGGTCGGTGCGGTCGAGGCCGAGCGTGTGCAGGGTGCGCAGGATGGTGATGAGCTCGTCACCGAGGCCGTACTTGAACGTCACCCGGTCCGCGTCGAGCCAGCGAGGCATGAGCAGGACCTCTTCGTGCTCGACGTGGACGCACTCGACCGGCCCGATGCCCTCGGGGAAGTCGAAGACCTCGGGCTCGCTGAACGCGGGCAGGGTGAAGAAGCCGGCTTCGACGTCTCCTCCGGCCGCGTCCGCGCGTGCTCGTTCCCAGACCACGGGAGGGTTGAGGCACTCCTCGATGATCGTCCACATCGAGAACCCCGGCGCGAACGTCTCGTTGCCGTCCTCGTCGCGCACGGCGAGGTTCGCACCGTCGCGGGTGCCCAGCTCGTCGATGTGCGAGAAGAGGTGGTCGGCGGCATACCGGGCGAACACGTCGGAGAGGCCGGGTTCAACACCCATGCCCAGGAGGGCCAGCTGACCGGCCTGCTCCCACTGCGCGGCCATAGCCAGCTGCTCGTCGCCGAGCTTGACGTGCACCTGGGCGTACGGGTCGTCGGGGTGCGGCCGCGACAGGCTCATCGCCATGTCGAGGTAGCCGGCCCCCGCCGCCAGCGCACCGCGGAAGATCGGCATGACGAACCGTGGGTCCACCGCGTTGAAGACGTGGGTCGACCTGTGCGCCCGGGCGAGCGCGGCCACCGCCTCCTCGTCGGAGGCATCGACCTGTGCGGCCACGAGCCGGGACTCACCTGCCCGACGGGCGGTGGCAGCGGCCACGGTCGCCTCGGCCCGCGCGAGGTCGTAGTCGGCGACGACGAGCTGGTCGAAGAAGTCACGCTCCACGGCAATCCGGGCAGCGGCATCGCCGACGCCACCGGCGCCGATCATGAGGATGCGCATGGACGATCAGGCTGCTTTCGCTCGACGGCCGGAGACGAACTGGGCGGTGAGCACGATGCCCACCGACAGCACGAACATGATTGTTCCGATGACGTTGATCTGGACCGGGGTACCCCGCTGGGCCGCTCCCCAGACGTACATCGGGAACGTCACGGAGTTGGGGCTGGCATTGAAGTTGGTGATGATGTAGTCGTCGAAGCTGAGCGAGAACGCCAACAGGGCACCGGCGGCGATGCCGGGCGCGACCAGAGGCAGCGTCACCCGCAGGAACGTGGCGACCGGCCCGGCCCCGAGGTCGGCAGCGGCCTCCTCGAGCCGCGGGTCCAGCGAGCTGACCCTGGCCTTCACCGCGACCACCACGAACGACAGACAGAACATGATGTGCGCGATGAGAATCGTGACCGCTCCGGACGGTATTCCCATGGCGATGAAGAGGGTCAGCAGGCTCGACCCCATGACGACCTCTGGGGTCGCCATGGGCATGAAGATCAGCATGTTCGTGGCGGCCCGACCCCGGAAGCGGTGGCGGCCCAGGGCGAACGCGATCATGGTCCCGAGCACGGTCGCCACCACCGAAGCGGTGATGCCGATCCGCAGGCTCAGCCCCAGGGCGTCACAGATACCGGGGGTTCCGCAGGGGTTCAGCCACGCGTCGGCCGAAGGCCGAATCCACTCGTAGTTGTAGCGCCCATTGGGCTTGTTGAACGAGAACAGGGCGACCACGACGTTGGGCACCAGGAGGATGGCGAGGACCGCCATCGCCACGAAGGCAAGCAGGTGCCTGCGGATCCAGCTCATGACCGCCACTCAGACCAGCTCCTCGGTGCCGGCGCGCCGGACGTATGCCGTCACGAGCCCGAGGATGAGGACCAGCAGGACGAAGGACAGCGCAGCCGCGAGCGGGTAGTTGAGGACCCGCAGGAACTGGGCGTCGATGACCTGGCCGATCATCACCGTCTGGGTGTTCCCCAGCAGCCGGGAGTTGATGTAGTCACCCGCCGCCGGGATGAAGGTGAGCAGCGTTCCCGCGACCACCCCCGGCAGCGAGAGCGGCCAGGTGATCCTGCGGAAGGTCTCGAAGGGCGTGGCGTAGAGGTCTCGGGCGGCCTCGAGGAGCCTGCCGTCGACCCGGTCCAGCGAGGAGTAGAGCGGCAGGACCATGAATGGCAGGAAGTTGTAGGTGAGACCGCAGATCACCGCGAACTTGCTCGACAGGAGCGACTCGTTGTTGGTGAGGCCCACGAACTGAAGGAAGTCGGTGAAGTGGGACCAGCGGGCGAAACCCGCGACGGGGTACTTGTCGGCGAGGATGGTCTGCCAGGCGAGCGTGCGGATGAGGAAGCTCGTGAAGAACGGTGCGATGACCAGGACCAGCAGGATGTACTTCCAGCGGCCCTGGCGGCTCGCGATGAAGTAGGCGAGCGGGTACCCGAGGAGCAGTGTCAGCACCGTGGCGGTACCGGCATACCCGACCGAGCGGATCAGCTGCGGCCAGTAGGCGTCGAGGGCCTGGCCGTAGATGGAGACGTTGCCAGTGAAGGTGTAGCCGTTGTCGACGTCGCCTTCCTGGAGGGACTGCGATCCCAACGTGATCATCGGTACGACGAAGAAGACGAACAGCCAGAGCAGCCCGGGGAGCAGCAGGGCGTAGGGAACCCAGTTGCGGCGCCGCTCGTGTGGTGGTGGAAGAGGATGGCCCGTGCCCGGCACGGCCGCTGCGATCTCAGCCATCCTCGTGCCCCAGTCCCGCGTCGGCGGACTCGGCGGCGTCGAGGACGAACCCGTGCCGGCTGGCCCACGAGACGGTCACGTTCTCGCCCACGCTCGCACGAGCCGAGCCGTCGTTCTGCTGGACGACGGTGAGCTCCTGGTCCCACGGCAGCCGCACGAGGTACTGGGTCGCGACCCCGGTGAAGGATGCATCGGTGACCACGCCACGCAGCCGGTTGGGACCGCCGTCCTCGCCGAGCCGGAGCTTCTCGGGTCGCACGCCGAGCCAGAGCTCGCGGGCACCGTCCGGCACGTGCGAGGCGTCGGCCTCGAGCCGCTGACCATGCGAGGTGACGAGCACCGTGCCGTCGGCCCCCGGTCCCTCGATGGAGGCGCGCAGGAGGTTGGACTGGCCGAGGAAGTTGGCCACGAATGCCGACTCGGGGTGCTCGTAGAGCGTCGCCGGGTCGCCCTGCTGCTCGATCCGACCGGCGTTCATCACCGCGATCGAGTCAGCCATCGTCATGGCCTCCTCCTGGTCGTGGGTGACGTGGATGAACGTCAGGCCGACCTCGGACTGGATCCGCTTGAGCTCGATCTGCATCTGGCGGCGCAGCTTGAGGTCGAGCGCCCCGAGCGGCTCGTCGAGCAGCAGCACGTCGGGGCGGTTGACGAGGGCTCGCGCCAATGCGACCCGCTGCTGCATGCCACCCGAGAGCTGGGCCGGCTTCTTCTTCGAGACGGCCTCCAGCTGCACGAGCTCGAGCGCCTCGTTCGCCTTGGCGACGGCCGCCTTGTCACCTCTGCGCTTGAGCCCGAACGCGACGTTCTCGATGACCGTCATGTGCGGGAAGAGGGCGTAGGACTGGAACACCGTGTTGACGTTGCGACGAAACGCCTTGGTGTCGGTGATGTCCTGGTCACCGATGAGGATCTTTCCTGTCGTCGGCTCCTCGAGACCTGCGACCATGCGCAGCGTCGTGGTCTTGCCGCAGCCGCTGGGTCCGAGCAGGGCGAAGAACGACCCGGCAGGCACCTTGAGGTCGAGCGGGTGAACCGCGGTGAAGGTCTCGAACTCCTTGCTGATGCCGACGAGGGTCAGGTCGCCGGAGGTCTGCAGTGCCATGTCACCCGGCCGTCAGCTGCGCGAACGCCGCGTTGTACTTGGTCTCCTCGGCAGCGGTCAGGCCGCGGAAGACGTGGGCGCGTTGCAGGGTGGCGGCATCGGGCTCGATCAAGGTGTCCTTGGCGATGGCGGGGTCCAGCACCGCGAGCACCTCCTTGGTGCCCTTCACCGGCGAGATGTAGTTCACGTAGTCGACGACCTTGGCCATGACCTTGGGGTCGTAGTAGTAGTTGATGAGTGTCTCGGCGTTCTTCTTGTGCTTGGCCAGGGCCGGGATGACGAAGTTGTCGGACCACAGCGTGCAGCCGGTTTCGGGCAGGACGTACCCCAGGTTGGGGTTGTCGGCGCGCAGCTGGACGACGTCTCCGGTCCAGGCGAAGCAGGCGGCGGTGTCACCAGCGGCGAGCGGCTTGGTGTAGTCGTTGCCGGTGAAGCCCTTGATCTGGCCGGCGTCCTTGGCCTTCTTGAGCTCGTCGATCGCCGCCGTGAAGTCGGCGTCGGTGAAGCTCTCGATCTTCTTGCCCATGGCCATGAGGACGAGGCCGACCGTGTCGCGCATCTCGGTCAGGAGCGTCACCTTGCCCTTGAGGACCGGGTCGGTCAGCAGCTGGTCGACGGACTCGACCTTCTTGCCGCCAGTGGCCTTGGGGTTGTAGGCGATCCCGGCGAACCCGCTCTGCCACGGCAGCGAGTAGAGCCGGCCGGGGTCGAAGGTGACGTTGAGCAGGGATGCCTCGACGTTGGCGTGGTTGGGGATGTTGGCGAGGTTGAGCTTCTGGACGAAGCCCTGGCGGATCAGCCGCGCCACCATCCAGTCCGTGCTGCACCAGACGTCGCGACCGGTGTCCGTCCCGTCGGCCAGCAGCGGCCGCACCTTGGCGTAGAACTCGTCGTTGTCGTTGTAGTCCTCGGTGTAGTTGACCTTGATGCCGGTCTGCTTGGTGAAGGCGTCGAGGGACGGACGGGCCTTGGTCTTGTCGTTGACATCGATGTACGACGGCCAGTTCGACCAGTTGACGAGCTTCTCCGTGTCGGACATGTCCTGGGCGGCCTTGGCCGTCGCGGCAGCCGAGGTGCCCGACACGCTCGGGCTGCGGCCCTTGGAGCCGCAGGCCGCGAGGGCCGTGACGCCAGCGCCGGCAGCACCCACCATCAGCGTGCGCCGCGACAGGAGTCCCCGGGCGAGTGCCGCGGTGAGGGTGGGGGGAATGGGTGTGTTCATGGTCGCTCCTGACAGTGGCGGTATGACGTGGGGGCGGGCGGGGCGCCGATCAGCTCTCGATGTTGGCCATCACGTGCTTGATGCGGGTGTAGTCCTCGAAGCCGTACATCGACAGGTCCTTGCCGTAGCCGGACTTCTTGAAGCCGCCGTGGGGCATCTCGGCGACGATCGGGATGTGGGTGTTGATCCACACGCACCCGAAGTCGAGGGCCTTGGACACGCGCATCGCACGCCCGAAGTCCTTGGTCCAGACGCTGGAGGCGAGGCCGTAGTCGACCCCGTTGGCCCAGCGGATCGCCTCCTGCTCGTCGGTGAAGCGCTGAACCGTGATCACGGGGCCGAAGATCTCGTCCTGGATCGCTTCGTCGTCCTGGTGCAGCCCTGACAGCACGGTCGGCTCGAGGAAGAAGCCGTCGCCCAGCCCGCTCACGCGGTGGCCGCCGGCGCCGACGGTGGCGTGGTCGGGCAGCCGCGACAGGAAACCCTCGACCCGCTCGAGCTGGGCGCGGTTGTTGACCGGTCCGAGCAGGGCGTCGGCGTCGTCGGGCAGGCCGACCTTGGCGTTGTTCCTGGCGTACTCCCCCAGCGCGGCGACGAAGTCGTCGTGGATCCGCGGGGCGGCGAGCACGCGGGTGGCAGCGGTGCAGTCCTGACCGGCGTTGAAGTAGCCGGCCACGGCAATGCCCTCGACCGCGGCCTCGATGTCGGCGTCGTCGAACACGATGACGGGCGCCTTGCCTCCGAGCTCGAGGTGGACCCGCTTGACGTTCCGGCTGGCACTCTCGGCGACCTGGATGCCGGCGCGGACCGACCCGGTGATGGCCACCAGCGCCGGGGTCCGGTGCTCGACCACGGCCCGCCCGGTGTCGCGGTCGCCGGTCACGACGTTGAAGGTCCCTGCCGGGAGGAACTCCGAGGCGATCTCGGCCAGGAGCAGCGTCGTCTCGGGCGTGGTGTCGGAGGGCTTGAGCACGATGGCGTTGCCCGCCGCGAGCGCGGGGCCGATCTTCCAGACGGCCATCATCATCGGGTAGTTCCAGGGCGTCACCTGGCCGACGACCCCGATCGGCTCGCGACGGATCCAGCTGGTGTGGCCCTTGAGGTACTCGCCGGCCGCGCGCCCCTCGAGGACCCGCGCTGCCCCGGCGAAGAACCGCAGCTGGTCGACCATGGGCGGCAGCTCCTCGCTCGCGGTGAGGGCGTGGGGCTTGCCGGTGTTCTCGGACTCGAGCTTGACGAACTCGTCGGCCCGCTTCTCGATCGCGTCGGCGAACTTGAGGAGGGCCTGCTGGCGCTCGCTCGGGGTCGTCTGGCCCCACTCCTCGAAGGCCGTGCTCGCCGATGCGTATGCCGCGTCCACGTCGGCCGCAGTGGAGATGGGCGCCTTCGCCACGACCTGGGCGGTGACCGGGCTGACGATGTCCGAGGTCGCGTCGGTCTGTGCCTCCACGTACTCGCCGTTGATGAAGTTGCGCAGCTGGCGCGGGGTCGAGGTCACGAGAGCTCCAGGGATTTCTGATCGGTGCCGGTACGGAATCAGGTGTGAGGAACTGTAACCCCAACACGGCGGATTTCAATAGGTTCGAGACCGAATGTTGCTGAAACGAACACCGATTTACCAAATCTGCCACGGAATCCGTGGCGTGCGGACTTGCGCAGAACGCCTCCAAAGGCCACCATGGCGGCGTGAACCGCACTTCCCACAGCAGCGCCGATGTGCGCCTCGACGACCTGTCGAAGGCGATCATCGAGCAGCTCCAGGAGGACGGGCGGCAGTCCTACGCCACCATCGCCAAGCGGGTGGGACTGTCCGAGGCAGCAGTGCGCCAGCGGGTGCAACGCCTCCTCGACTCCGGGGTGATGCAGATCGTCGCCGTGACCGATCCGCTCCAGGTCGGCTTCCGCCGCCAGGCCATGATCGGCATCCGCGTCGACGGTGACCTCACCTCGGTCGGCGACGCACTGACCGGCATGAGCGAGGTCGACTACGTCGTCACCACGGCGGGCAGCTTCGACCTCCTGGCCGAGGTCGTCTGCGAGGACGACGACCAGCTGCTCGAGCTGCTCACCAAGCGGATCCGGGTCCTGCCTGGCGTGCAGTCCACCGAGACCTTCGTCTACCTGAAACTCAACAAGCAGCACTACAACTGGGGTACAAGATGACCACAACGCCCACGCCCGTCACGACACCCGCAGGCACGGCATACGCCGACGCCGCCCGGGACCACCTGTGGATGCACTTCACCCGGCACTCCACCTACGAAGAGGGCGGCCAGGTGCCCGTCATCGTCCGCGGTGAGGGCCACAAGATCTGGGACGACCGCGGCAAGGAGTACATCGACGGGCTCGCCGGCCTGTTCGTCGTGCAGGTCGGGCACGGGCGCGCCGAGCTCGCCGAGGCCGCCGCGCGCCAGGCCAAGGAGCTCGCGTTCTTCCCGCTCTGGTCGTACGCGCACCCCCGGGCCATCGAGCTCGCGGAGCGCCTCGCCGCCGGTGCCCCGGGCGACCTCAACCGCGTCTTCTTCACCACCGGCGGTGGCGAAGCGGTCGAGACCGCGTGGAAGCTCGCCAAGCAGTACTTCAAGCTCACCGGCAAGCCGACCAAGCACAAGGTCATCAGCCGGGCCGTCGCCTACCACGGCACCCCGCAGGGAGCGCTGTCCATCACCGGCATCCCCGCTGCCAAGGAGATGTTCGAGCCGCTGGTGCCCGGAGCCTTCAAGGTCCCCAACACCAACGCCTACCGCGCCCCTGAGCACCTGCGCGACGACGACAAGGCGTTCGGCCGCTGGGCTGCCGACCGCATCGCCGAGGCCATCGAGTTCGAGGGTCCAGACACCGTGGCCGCCGTGTTCCTCGAGCCGGTGCAGAACTCCGGTGGCTGCTTCCCGCCGCCGCCCGGGTACTTCGAGCGGGTCCGCGAGATCTGCGACGAGTACGACGTCCTGCTGGTCTCCGACGAGGTCATCTGCGCGTTCGGCCGGATCGGGTCGATGTTCGCCAGCAGCGACTTCGGCTACGTGCCCGACATCATCACCTGCGCCAAGGGCATGACCTCCGGGTACTCCCCCATCGGCGCGATGATCGCCAGCGACCGGTTGTTCGAGCCGTTCAAGAAGGGCACGACGAGCTTCCCGCACGGCTACACCTTCGGCGGCCACCCCGTGTCGTCGGCGGTCGCGATGGCCAACCTCGACATCTTCGAGCGCGAGGGCCTCAACGCCCACGTCAAGGAGAACGCCCCGATCTTCCGGGCCACCCTGGAGAAGCTGCTCGACCTGCCGATCGTCGGCGACGTGCGCGGCGCCGGGTACTTCTACGGCATCGAGCTCGTCAAGGACAAGCAGACCCGCGAGACGTTCAACGACGCCGAGTCCGAGCGACTGCTGCGCGGCTACCTCTCCAAGGCGCTGTTCGACGCCGGCATCTACTGCCGCGCCGACGACCGCGGAGACCCCGTCATCCAGCTCGCACCTCCGCTGATCGTGGGCCCCGCCGAGTTCGACGACATCGAGTCCCGCCTGCGATCGGTGCTCAAGGGCGCCGAGTCCCACCTCTGAGGTGACCGCACCCCTGTGGTGGCAGGGCCCGGATGCCGCGCTGACGGCATCCGGGCCCTCTGCTCCCGCGCGCCGCGCCGCCTCCCCCTGCCGCCACCCCTGCTGCCGCCCCTGCCACCGCCGACGTCGTCATCGTCGGCGGCGGCTTCACCGGACTGTGGACCGCCCACTACCTGCTCGAGGCGCAGCCCTCGCTCGAGGTCGTGGTACTCGAGGCCGAGCACGTGGGCTTCGGGGCCAGCGGTCGCAACGGGGGCTGGGTCTCGGCCCTCTGGCCGGTGGGCGCCGACACCCTGGCCCGGCGTTCGGGGCGTGAGAACACCCTCGCCATGCTGGCCGCCCTGCGCGAGACGGTCGTCGAGGTGGGCCGGGCCGCGGAATCCGCGGGCATCGACTGCGGATTTCATCGCGGCGGCATGGTGGCGGTGGCGCGGTCCGCCGCCCAGGAGGCCCGTGCCCGTGCCGAGGTCGCTCACGCCGACACCTGGGGCGTCGGCACCCGGTGGTTGGACGCCGCCGAGGCCAGCGAGCGGCTCGCGGCGAGCGAGCTGCGCGGGGCGACGTTCAACCCGCACTGCGCCCGGGTGCACCCACGACGACTGGTCGACGGGCTTGCCGCGAGCGTCCGCCAGCGTGGGGGCCAGGTGGTCGAGGGGGCACGCGTGGTCGCCATCGAGCCCGGTCGGGTGCGCCTCGAGCACGGCGGCCAGGTCTCAGCGCGCCACGTCATCCGCGCCACCGAGGCCTGGACGCCGCGGCTGCCCGGCCTGCGCCGGGTCGTGGCACCGGTCTACTCGCTCATGGTCGCTACCGAGCCGCTCACCCCGGAGCAGTGGTCGACGATCGGGCTGGGCGACAACGAGGTCTTCACCGACCACCGCCACGTCGTCATCTACGGCCAGCGCACTGTCGACGACCGGCTGGCCTTCGGCGGCCGCGGCGCGCCGTACCACTACGGGTCACGAATCCGTCCCGAGTTCGACCACGACGCGACGGTTTTCGCAGACCTCCGTGCGACGCTGACCGACCTGCTGCCCCAGCTCGGCGACGTGCGGTTCACCCACGCGTGGGGTGGTCCGCTGGGGATCGCCCGGGACTGGCACCCCTCGGTGGGTCACGACCCGTCCACCGGGCTGGGGTGGGCCGGTGGCTACGTCGGGGACGGGGTCGCGGCGACCAACCTCGCGGGCCGCACCCTGGCCGACCTCGTGACGGGCCGGCATACGCCCCTGACGCAGCTGCCGTGGGTCGGGCACCGAAGCCGGCCCTGGGAGCCCGAACCCGCCCGGTGGCTCGGGGTCAACGCCGGCCTGCGCCTGGCTCGGGCTGCCGACCACGAGGAGACGCGCACCGGTCGCCCGGCGCGAATCGGCCGCCTGCTCGACGCCCTCACCGGCCACTGACGAGCTGCCAGTCGCGATCGGCGAGACTGAGCCCGTGGCCACCGCTCCTGCACACCTGTCCCCCGCCGCTCTCGAGTTCGTCGCGACGCGGCACCTCGCCACGCTGACGACCCTGCGCCCCGACGGCTCGCCGCACGTGGTGCCGGTCGGGTTCACCTGGGACGCTGAGCACGGCATCGCCCGGGTCATCACCAGCGGCAGCAGCCGCAAGGCCCGCAACGCGGCGCTGGGCGGCCGGGCCGTGCTCTGTCAGGTCGACGGCCGGTCCTGGCTCTCGCTCGAGGGCACGACGCGCGTGCTCACCGACAGCGAGAGCGTCAGCGACGCCGAGCAGCGGTATGCCGCCCGCTACCGCGTGCCGCGCGCCAACCCCCAGCGGGTGGTGGTCGAGCTCACCGTCGACCGCGTGCTCGGAAACCTCTAGGACCCTCTAGGCGCCTTCGCCCGAGGCCCCCGGCGGAAACGGGACGTGCGCCAGCCTCAGGTAGTGGACCGGCGCGTCCCCCCATTCCGCCAGCTCCGAAGCCTGGGCGCCTTCGACCGACCCCAGCCACGTGAACGAGCGGTTGACGGCATGGGTGACCATCGCAGCAGGCATGAGTCCTTCCAGCGCATCGCGGGACACCACGTCGGACCAGACCTCGGCGTAGGCGTCGAGCACGAGTCCCCAGGGCAGCTGCGTCAGCTGGGTGACCCAGCCGTACGGGACGGCCAGGACCTCGAGGGCATGCGCCCACTGGGCGTCGCCGAAGTCGAAGATGCGCAGACCGCCGTCGACGGCGAAGACGTTCTTCGGGTGCAGGTCGCCGTGCTGGAAGGTGACGGGCAGCGGCATCGCCAGGAGCTCCTCCACGGCCTGTTCGACCCGGCCGACCGTGGCGCGCAGGGTCGCGGCCTCGTCAGCTCCGACATGCGACGGGTGGTCAGCGGGCAGTGCGGCCAGCTGGTCGACCAGCCAGGCGTACCGCTGCGGGACTGTGGCCGGCGCGCAGTCCGGCAGCCCCGCCGCGCGGAGCGTCGGGCCCTTGTCCGCCACCCGGCGCTGGAGGGTCGCAGCGAGGCGCACGACCGCTCGCCAGTCGTCGAGAGTCGGCTCGTGGCCGTCGCCCAGAGTCGTCCCGCGGTCGGTGGTGAGCATCCACCCGCGCGCCGTGTCGAGTGCGATGGGCGCGTCCACCTCGGCGGGCACCAGGCGCGACAGCTCTTGCTGCACCGCCGGCTCGAAGGCCAGCGCCCGACAGTTGGCCTTGAACCAGGCCGGTCCCCGGTCGGTGGGCGCCACGAGCTGGGTCGACCACGGCCGGACCCGGCGCTGCTCGATCTCGCCCGTGACCACGCCACCCGACCTCGTGACCTGGTCCGCGATCCAGTCCTGCGCCTCGCAGCGCCAGGCCGGACCCGCCACGCGGAGGCTGAACGGCTCGTCCATGGGGGCAGCCTAGGCGCGTCTAGAGTCAGGCCATGGAAGGCGCCCGCAGGAGCACCCCCGCCACCCCCAGCCCCAGGCCCAGCCACAGCACCGAGATCGAGAACCTCACCGACCTCGACGCCGCGCTCGCGTCCGGGGAGCCGCTCACCGGGCTGCGCCTCCAGGACCTCGACCTCACGGCATACGAGGCAGCGCTGCTGGCACGCACCGACGTCGAGGGCCTGGTGGTCCTCGGCGGCCGGCTCTCGCCCGCGCTCGACGCGCACCTGCGGGCCCATCGAGCGCTGATCTTCCCTACCGACCCCGCTGCGCCCGTGGACCCCTACCGCGCGACCCTCTACTCGCCGCAGGAGCTGTATGCCGGCCTCGCCGACCACGGCTACGAGGCGACGCCGGACTACCTCGCCTACCAGTGGATGCTCGACGCCGCCGTCCACCGCGATGCCTTCGTCACGCTCCTGCGCGCCATCCACGACGACTCCATCACCGACGCCCTGGACGAGTTCACTGGCGGCCGCCCCGTGGTCGGCGTCATGGGCGGCCACCAGCTCGCCCGGGGCACCAGCTCGTATGCCGCGGCGGCTCGCCTCGGGCGGGCGCTCGCAGACGCGGGGCTGGTGGTGGCGACCGGCGGTGGCCCGGGCGCCATGGAGGCCGCGAACCTGGGGGCGTTCGTCGCGGACCTGCCTGCCCTCGAGGCAGCCCTCGAGCGCCTGGCCGCAGTGCCGTCGTTCCAGCCATCGGTGGGTGAGTGGGCGCTGCTGGCGTTCGAGGTCAGGCGCGAGGTGGTGTCCGGCGCGAGCAGCGACCAGTCGCGCAGCCTCGGCATCCCGACGTGGTTCTACGGCCACGAGCCGCCCAACGTGTTCTGCGGCGGCATCGGCAAGTACTTCTCCAACGCGATCCGCGAGGACGGCCTGCTCGCCAGGTCGACGGCCGGCCTGGTCGTCCTCGAGGGAGCGGCGGGCACGGTGCAGGAGATCTTCCAGGCCGTCACCCCGCTGTTCTACGCCGCGCCCGGGGCCGAGCTCGCCCCGCTGGTCCTCGTCGGCCAGGAGTACTGGACCGACACGCTGCCGGTCTGGCCTGCGGTGCGCGCCCTCGGTCAGGAACGCGGTCTGGGCACGGTCCTGCACCTGGTCGACACCATCGAGGAGGCGGCAGCGATCCTCACCGACCACCGGGCTGGGGCCACTCGTGCGCCTCGGTGACCTCGCGAGGTCGTCGTTCACCTACGAGCCGCGCGGCCACACGCTCGACGGACCGCTTCCCGACGGGTTCCACCACCTGCAGGTCGAGCGCCGGCTGGGCAGCGGCGACGAGGTCTACGCCCAGGCGGCAGAGGCGTTGATGACCTATGCGCCGCAACGCGGCATCGGGCTGCGGCCGATCGCCACGGCGCCGCGCGCCGCGGTGGGAGTCGACCTGCTCAGCCGCCTCGGCGTGGCGCCCGTCCCCTGCCGCGTCGTCTGGGTCGTCGAGGAGTCCCACCGCACGGGCTTTGGCTACGGCACGCTCGAGGGCCACGTCGAGAGCGGCGAGGAGGGCTTCCTCATCGAGCGCCGCGGCGACGACGTGTATGCCGTGGTGCGGGCCTACAGCCGCCCCGCCTGGCGGGTAGCGCGCCTCGCCGGACCCCTGCTCTGGGTGGGCCAGCAGGTGGCGGCGCAGGGCTACCTGCGAGCCCTGCAGCGGGCCGCGCGCCGTCGCGCGTGAGACCGGCTGCTCAGTCGAACACGATCGTGCGTCGGCCGCGCAGGACCACGCGGTGCTCGGCGTGCCAACGCAGGGCCCGGGCGAACGCCATCGCCTCGAGCTCCTGCCCCACGGCGGCCAGCTCGGCCGGGCTCATCCGGTGGTCGACCCGCCGGAAGTCCTGCTCGATGATCGGCCCCTCGTCGAGGTCCGCCGTGACGTAGTGGGCCGTCGCGCCGATCACCTTGACCCCCCGGTCGTGCGCCTGGGTGTAGGGCTTGGCGCCCTTGAAGCTCGGCAGCAGTGAGTGGTGGATGTTGATGATGCGACCGGGGAAGTCGGCGCACAGGTCCGCGGACAGCACCTGCATGTATCGGGCCAGCGCAATGGTGTCGGCGTCGTAGTCCGCCACCAGCCGCCGCAGCTGCGCCTCGGCATCCGGCTTGGTCTCACGGGTCACCGGGAGGTGGTGGAAGGGCACGCCGTGCCACTGCGCGAGGTCCCGGAAGTCCTCGTGGTTGGACACGATGGCCGGGACCTGGACCGGCAACGTCCCAGCCCGGACCCGGAAGAGCAGGTCGTTGAGGCAGTGGCCCTGCTGGCTCACCATGACGAGGACTCGGCGGCGCTGCGAGAGGTCGTGCGCGGCATACGTCATCGCGAACCGGGCGACCACGCCCGCCATGGCGACGTCCAGACCTGACACGGGCAGCGGGTCGCCCTCGCGCGCCACGTGCATGCGCAGGTGGAACTCGCCGGAGGTGACGTCGGCGAACTGCTGGCTGTCGAGGATGGTCATCGACAGGTCCAGCATCACCCCAGAGACGGCGTGCACGATGCCGCGCCGGTCGGGGCACGACACGGTGAGGACGAACTCGCGACCGGGCTCCATGGGCGACGGCAGGGCGGGCGGCACTCGCCCAGCCTAGGGTCGGGTCACCATGACGATGCCGAGGCACATCTCGTCGGTCGTCCCCTCGCCCCAGACGACGTAGCGCTCCGGCTGCCCGGCGAAGGCTGGGAGGCGGTCGCGCAGGCTCTGGTCGTGGGTGCACGAGACGGTGAGCGTGTCGCCGGGCACGACGTGGATACCGGGCTCGATCGGGGTGGCGCCCTGGTCGTCGAAGTTCCACACCGGGATGTCGAGGATGACCCGCAGGTCGGCCTTGCCGCGGTTGAGCGTGATGGTGAGGCTTCGACCGAGCAGGTGCATGTGGCCGGCCACCGCACGGATCGTGGACGCCTGGGTCACCGTGCGCGTGCAGCCCTGCGTGGGGCCGATGGGGTTGCCCGGGCACAGGAGGTGGAGACCGTCGCCGATCCGCCCGGTCGCGGGGCCGAACCGCTGCACCACGTCGGCCATGGCGGCGTTGCGGTCACAGAGGGGGCCGGTCTTGCCGGGGCGGCACGGCAGCTCCACCGGCGCCGGGATGAGCACCGTCTGGAGGACCTTGCGAGACCCGTCGTCGGCCGCGACACGCAGTCGGGCGGCGCTGCGGTCGGGCGCGTGGCCGGCGAGCAGGTTGTAGTGGACCTGCATGATGATCCGCGACCCGGGAGCGAGCGGCATACCCAGATCGGGCGACAGCACCCGCTCGCCGCCACCGGGCGCCCAGGCACCGAGCCAGGGCGCGTTGTTGAGCCCGGCTCCCTGGCTCTCGACCCCGGTGCCGCCGAAACAGGTCCAGCCCTGGCCCGGCTGCTGCGCGTCCAGCCGCTGGGCTACCGCCACCTGGCCGGGGGGCACCCGGAAGAGGATCACGTGGTGCACCTCGGCGGGCGTACCCGGCAGCACGTTGAGCCCGGTCACGACCGTGCGCGTGCTGAGGTGGGGGTCCAGCAGGAAGCACCGGTAGTCGTCGGTGCCGGGCGCAGTCGGCGCGGCGGGGGTGTATGCCGCGGGCATGCGGAGCGTGACGAACCGCTCCCCCCTGCGCAGCGGAGAGTCCGGCGGCTCGTGGGCCGAGCGGGCCGAGGCGGCCGAGGCTGCGGAGGATCCGGCGGCTGGCGCTGCTGACGACGCCTGCGCACCGGGCTGGTGACCCGTGGCCGTCGATGGTGCGCACGCAGCGCAGGCCGCCACGAGGAGCGCAGCCAGCGCGGCGACGGGGGCTCCGCGGTACCTCACCGCTTGAGTCTAGGCAGGCTCAGGCAGTGGCGGCAGCGAGTTGACCGCACGCACCGTCGATGTCCTGTCCGCGGGTGTCGCGGATGGTCGTCGGGATGCCGTGGGCCCGCAGCCGCTCGACGAACTGCTGCTCGACCCCACGCCGCGAGGCGGTCCACTTCGAGCCGGGCGTCGGGTTGAGCGGGATCGGGTTGACGTGCACCCAGCCCCGACCCCGGGCGACGAGCTTCTCGCCGAGCAGGTCGGCCCGCCAGGCATGGTCGTTGATGTCGCGGATGAGGGCGTACTCGATGCTGACGCGGCGGCCGGTCGTCTCGTAGTACCGGTAGGCCGCATCGAGCGCTTCGTCGACCTTCCACCGGGTGTTGATCGGCACCAGCTCGTTGCGCAGCTCGTCGTCGGGGGCGTGCAGCGACAGGGCCAGCGTCACCGGGATGCCCTCGCCGGCGAGCTTGTCGATGGCGGGCACGAGTCCGACCGTCGACATGGTGATGCCGCGCGCCGACATGCCGAGCCCGTCCGGCGTGGGGTCGGTGAGCCGGCGGATCGCTCCGATGGCCGCCTTGTAGTTGGCCAGGGCCTCTCCCATGCCCATGAAGACGACGTTGGAGACGCGCAGCGGCGCCTCGCGGTCCTCCTCGCCGCCGCCGGCAAGCTCGCCGCGCCGCAGCAGGCGGGCGGCCGAGACGACCTGCTCGACGATCTCGGCCGTCGACATGTTGCGGGTGAGGCCCGCCTGGCCGGTGGCGCAGAACGGGCAGTTCATGCCGCACCCGGCCTGGCTCGAGATGCAGATGGTGACGCGCTTGGGGTACCGCATGAGCACCGACTCGACGATGGCCCCGTCGTGCAGCCGCCAGGCCGACTTGATGGTCGCGCCGTCGTCCGCGGTCCGCTGCACCAGCGGCGTCAGCAGGGTGGGGAGCAGGTCGGCCACCAGCTCGTCCCGGACTGCCTTGGGCAGGTCGGTCATGTCGTCGGCCGAGTCCACCAGCCGCTCGAAGTAGTGGGTCGACAGCTGCTTGGCGCGAAACCCCTTGTGTCCCAACGCCTCCACAGCGTCCTTGCGCTCGGCGGGCGACAGATCGGCGAGGTGGCGGGGGGGTTTGCCGCGTCGGGGCGCCGCGAAGGTCAGCTGCCCGGGCTCGGGGCGGTCGGTCGTGGGCTCGGGGAGGTCGGTGGTCATGGTGGACCCAGTCTCTCAGGTGCGGTCCCGCGGGCCCAACCACGCGGCATACGGGTATGCCGCGCGTGGTCGGCGGGTGGTGAGCGCGGTCAGCGCGCAGGGGCGACCGCGGCGAGCAGCGCCCACGCGATCGGCGCCACGAGGACCAGGGAGTCGAGCCGGTCCATCACCCCGCCGTGACCGGGCAGGATCGTGCTCATGTCCTTGATGCCGAGATCGCGCTTCACCGTCGACTCGGTGAGATCGCCCACCGTCGCCGCGACGGCGACACAGGCGCCCAGCAGCGCGCCGCCCCACCAGGGGCCGTGCAGCATGAGCGGCACCGTGATGGCTCCCCCGCCGACACAGGCGAGGACCGACCCGGCGAACCCCTCCCAGGACTTCTTGGGGCTCACCGAGGGGGCCATGGGATGCCGCCCGAACAGAACGCCCAACGCGTAGCCACCGACGTCGCTGAGGACGGTGACGATCAGGAAGACCAGGATCCGCGCCCGACCATCGGAGGCCGCGAGCATCAACGCGGCGAAGCCGGCGAGAAAGGACGGATAGACCGCGACGAAGAACCCGCCGGCCATGTCACGGACGGCGTCGAGCACCCCGTCGGCCACTCGCCACAACAGGATGCCGACGCAGGTGAGGCCGAGCGTGACGATGAGGGCCTGTCCACCGCCGACGTAGGCGGACAGGATCATGCTCACGCTGCCGACCAGGCTCGGGACCAGCGGGACGTGGATGGAGACCTGACCGAGGGCGCGTCGCAGCTCCCAGACCCCCACCCCGATGGCCGCGACGATGATGACGAGCATCAGCTCCTTGCGGACCACCAGCGAGCCGATGATGACGATGCCCAGACCCACCCCGACGCCGATCGCCGCCGGCAGGTTGCGTCCGGCCCGGGAGGCGCTCGTGGCGGCCCGGGGCGACGGCGAACCGCCGCCGGAAGGCTCGCGACGGGCCTCCCTGCGGGCGCTGCGGGACTGGGGGATGTTCATCGTGAGGCGGTCCTGGAGCGGCCGGTCAGACCTCCAGCAGCTCGGATTCCTTGCCCCTGAGCAGCTCGTCGACCGAGTCGACGTACTTCTTGGTCGTGGCGTCGAGCTCCTTCTCGGCCCGGTTGCCCTCGTCCTCGCCGACCTCGCCGTCCTTGACCAGACGGTCGAGCTCGTCCTTGGCCTTGCGCCGGACGTTGCGGATCGCGACCTTGGCATCCTCGCCCTTGTGGCGGGCCAGCTTGATGTAGTCCCGGCGACGCTCCTCGGTGAGCTGGGGCAGCACGCAACGGATGACGTTGCCGTCGTTGCTGGGGTTCACGCCGAGGTCGGAGTCGCGCAGGGTCTTCTCGATCTCGTGCATGGCCGACTTGTCGAACGGGCTGATGAGGATGGTCCGGGCCTCGGGGGTCTGGAATGACGCCAGCTGCTGCAGCGGGGTCGGCGCGCCGTAGTAGCTCACCATGAGCTTGTTGAACATGGCAGGAGTGGCCCGGCCGGTGCGGATGCCCGCGAAGTCCTCCTTGGCGACCTCGACCGCCTTCTCCATCTTCTCCTCGGCCTCGAGGATGGTCTCTTCAATCATGTGAGGCTCCTTCTGCAAACGATCGGCGATCCGAGGGTCAGCTGGCGGTCAGTGTGGCCGTAGTGTGGCGGTCGGTGCGGCAGTCCGTGGGGCGGCCGGCGGCGCACGGCGCTCACCCGGGGGTGACCAGCGTGCCGATCCTCTCACCACGCAGCGCCTTGACGACGTTGCCTTCGCCCTCCATGCCGAAGACGACCATGGGGAGCTTGTTGTCCATGCACAGGCTGAAGGCGGCGGCGTCGACGACCCGAAGCCCCTGCTGCAGTGCCTCGGCATAGCTGATCTCGTCGAGCTTGCGGGCGTTCGGGTTCGTGCGCGGGTCGGAGTCGTAGACGCCGTCCACGCCGTTCTTGCTCATGAGCACGGCGTCGCACTTGATCTCGAGGGCCCGCTGGGCCGACACCGTGTCGGTGGAGAAGAACGGCATCCCGGCGCCGGCGCCGAAGATGACGACGCGGCCCTTCTCCAGGTGCCGGATCGCCCGCCGCGGGATGTAGGGCTCGGCGACCTGGCCCATGGCGATGGCGGTCTGCACGCGGGTCTCGATGCCTTCCTTCTCCAGGAAGTCCTGCAGGGCCAGGCAGTTCATGACGGTGCCGAGCATGCCCATGTAGTCGGCGCGCGTGCGGTCCATGCCCTGCTGCTGGAGCTCGGCACCGCGGAAGAAGTTGCCGCCACCGATGACGACGGCGACCTGGATGCCCTCGCGCACGGACGCAGCGATCTGGCGGGCGATCTGGCGCACGACATCGGGAGCCAGCCCGACCTTGCCACCGCCGAACACCTCACCGGAGAGCTTGAGCAGCACCCGACGGCGGGGGCTGAAGGTCTGGGCATCGGGGGTCTGCTCGGGGGCAGCGGTCACGAGAGATCCTCCTGAGGGCGGGGCGGTCACCCGATCTTTCCACACTCAGCCGTCGGACCATCGATGGGTCGTGGCAGGGTGGGCCTCGATCCAGCGAAGGAGACACATGATGAGGTCCGGCATCCTCCCCGGTCACCGCGACGACGCGGTGCGCCCCCAAGACGACCTGTTCAGCCACGCCAACGGCACGTGGGTGCGCGAGACGCAGATCCCGGCTGACCGGGGGCGCTACGGCACCTTCGACATCCTGCGCGAGCAGTCCGACGAGCGCGTCCGGGGCCTCATCGAGCAGGCCGCGGCCGACACCGAGGCCGAACCGGGGTCGCTGACCCGCAAGGTCGGCGACCTCTACCGCGCGTTCATGGACGAGGCCAGGGTCGAGGAGCTGGGTCGCACGCCGATCGACGCCGACCTCGCCCAGGTCGCGGGCGCCCGCACGGTCGAGGAGCTGTTCGGGCTCGCCGGCCGCCTCCAGCGGCAGGGCTGTCCCGGCCCGCTGGGCATGGGCGTGGCCCCCGACGCCAAGTCACCCGACCAGTACGTCCTCTACGTCGGCCAGGCCGGTCTCGGCATGCCGGACGAGTCCTACTACCGCGAGGAGCGCCACGAGGCGATCCGCGCGGCCTACCTGCCCCATGTGGCGCGCATGCTCGCCCTCGCCGGCATCGGCGAGGGTGCCACCGCCCCCGGGTCGCCGGCCGCCCGCGTTGTCGCCCTCGAGACCCGCCTCGCGGCCCACCACTGGGACAACGTGGCCACCCGAGACGCCGTGAAAAGCTACAACCCGTTCACCTGGGCCGAGCTCGAGGCCACCGCGCCGAAGGTGCCGTGGACGGCATACGTCGAGGAGCTGGGCGCCCGAGCGGCTTTCGAGCGGGTCGTCGTCGGGCAGCCGGACTTCCTCGCGGGGCTCTCCGAGGCGGTCGCCGAGGTTCCGCTCGAGGACTGGCAGGCGTGGCTCGCCTTCCACGTGGTCGAGTCCGCGGCGCCGCTGCTGAGCGCCGAGTTCGTCGACGCCGAGTTCGACTTCTCCGGGCGGGTCGTGTCGGGCCTCCCGGCCAACCGTGAGCGCTGGAAGCGTGGCGTCACCCTCGTCGAGGGCGCCATCGGTGAGGCCGTCGGTCAGCTGTATGCCGCACAGTACTTCCCGCCCGAGGCCAAGGCGCGCATGCTCGAGCTCGTCGCCAACCTCGTCGAGGCGTTCCGCCGCTCCTTCGAGGGCTTGGACTGGATGGGTCCGCAGACCCGGGCTCAGGCCTTGGAGAAGCTCGCGTCCTTCACGCCCAAGGTGGGCTACCCCGACACCTGGCGCGACTACTCCGCCCTGGTCGTCGACGACGACCTCGTCGGCACCGTCCGGCGCGCCAGCGAGTTCGAGCTCGAGCGCCAGCTCGGCCAGCTCGGTGGGCCCATCGACCGCGACGAGTGGATGATGCTGCCGCAGGCGGTCAACGCCTACTACCACCCGCTGCTCAACGAGATCGTGTTCCCCGCTGGGATCCTCCAGCCACCGTTCTTCGACCCTGAGGCCGACGACGCGGTCAACTACGGCGGCATCGGGGCCGTGATCGGCCACGAGATCGGGCACGGGTTCGACGACCAGGGCTCGCGGTTCGACGCCTCGGGCGCGCTGCGCGACTGGTGGACCGCCGAGGACCGCGCCCGGTTCGACGAGCGCACCCAGGCCCTCATCGCCCAGTTCAGCGAGCTCTCGCCGCTGGCCGCGCCCGAGGGCAAGGTCAACGGCGCCCTGACCGTTGGCGAGAACATCGGCGACCTCGGCGGGCTGGCCATCGGGTTCTCCGCCTATCGGATCGCCACCGAGGACCACGACACACCGGTCCTCGAGGGCTTGACCGGCCCGCAGCGGTTCTTCCTGGGCTGGGCCCAGGTGTGGTCAGGCAAGGCCCGGCCCGAGGAGGCTCGCCGGCTGTTGGCCGTCGACCCGCACTCCCCCACCGAGGTGCGCGCCAACGCGGTCCGCAACTGCGACGAGTTCCACGAGGCGTTCGGCGTCCAGGAGGGCGACGGCATGTGGCTCGCGCCCGAGCTGCGGGTCCGCATCTTCTGACCGACCGGTCATGCAGGAGGCCCGTCCCCCGAAGGGGACGGGCCTCGCCTGCTGGCTGGCGGGTTGGGCGTCAGCCGCCGACGCGGTAGCGCGCGAAGGAGGTGGCCTTGGCGCCGGCCTCCTCGAGCACCTTCGCGACGGACTTCTTGGCGTCCTTGGCGAACGGCTGCTCGAGCAGGACGTTCTCCTTGAAGAAGCCGTTGACGCGGCCCTCGACGATCTTGGGCAGGGCAGCCTCGGGCTTGCCCTCCTCCTTCGCCGTGGCTTCGGCAACGCGACGCTCGTTCTCGACCGTCTGGGCGTCCACCTCGTCGCGGGTCAGCACGGACGGCGCGAAGGCCGCGATGTGCATCGCCACGTCCCGCGCGAGCTGCTCGTCGCCACCTTCGGCGCCGAGGAGCACACCGATCTGCGCGGGCAGGTCGGGGCTGGTCTTGTGCAGGTAGGACACGACCACGGGCGCCTCGACCCGTGCGACCCGCTTGACCTCGATCTTCTCGCCCATCGTCGCGTTGGCGTCGTCGAGCAGCTCCTGGACGGTGCGGCCGTCCTCGAGGGTGCTCTTGAGCAGCGAGTCAGCGTCGGCCGCGCCAGTGGCGACGGCCTGGCTGAGCACCTGGTCGGCCAGGGCGATGAACTTCTCGCTCTTGGCGACGAAGTCCGTCTCGCACAGGACCTCGACGAGGGTGCCCACGCCACCATCGGCGCGAGCGGCAACCAAGCCGTTGGAGGTGGTACGCCCCTCGCGCTTGGTCACGCCCTTGAGGCCCTTGACTCGCAGGATCTCGGTGGCCTTGGCACGGTCGCCGTCGGCCTCGTCGAGCGCCTTCTTGACGTCGAGCATGCCGGCGCCAGTGGACTCGCGCAGGGCCTTGATGTCAGCGGCGGTGTAGTTCGCCATAGATGTCTCTCAGCTCTCTCTGTGGTGCGTGCTCAGGCGTTGGCGTCGGCGTCGGCGTCGGTCGCAGCCTCGGCGGGTGCCTCGACAGCAGCCTCGGCAGGTGCCTCGGCGGGTGCCTCGGCAGCGGCCTCGACGGGAGCCTTGGCCGCCTCGGCGGGGGCCTCGGCGGGGGCCTCGACCGGTGCCTCGACGACGGCCTCGGGGGCGTCGGCGGCGGCGGTCTCGCCGGCCGCGGGTGCAGCAGCCTCGGCGGTCTGGGCAGCCTCGCCGCCCAGCAGCTCGCGCTCCCACTCGGCGAGCGGCTCGTCGCCGGCGACGTTGCCCTCAGCCTCGGCCTGGCCCTTGCCGCCCGAGCTGCGGGCGATGAGGCCCTCGGCCACGGCGTCGGCGATGACGCGGGTCAGCAGGGTGACGGAGCGGATCGCGTCGTCGTTGCCCGGGATCTTGTAGTCGACCTCGTCGGGGTCGCAGTTGGTGTCGAGGATGGCGATGACCGGCAGGCCGAGCTTGCGCGCCTCGTCAACGGCGAGGTGCTCCTTCTTGGTGTCCACGATCCACACGGCCGAGGGAACCTTGGCCATGTTGCGGATGCCGCCGAGGGTCTTCTCGAGCTTGTCGTGCTCCCGCTTGAAGATCAGGAGCTCCTTCTTGGTGTAGCCCGAGCCCGCGACGTTGTCGTAGTCGAGCTCCTCGAGCTCCTTGAGGCGCGTGAGGCGCTTGGAGATCGTGTTGAAGTTGGTGAGCATGCCACCGAGCCAACGGTGGTTGACGTACGGCATGCCGACGCGGGTCGCCTGCTCGGCGATCGGCTCCTGCGCCTGCTTCTTGGTGCCGACGAAGAGGATGGAACCGCCGTGCGCGACGGTCTCCTTGACGAACTCGAACGCGTTGTTGATGTACGTCAGCGACTGCTGGAGGTCGATGATGTAGATGCCATTGCGCTCGGTCATGATGAAGCGCTTCATCTTGGGGTTCCAACGACGGGTCTGGTGCCCGAAGTGGACGCCACTCTCGAGGAGCTGGCGCATGGTAACGACGGCCATGCCGTGTCTCCTTGTGCTTGTCAGTTGCGTCGGTATGCCGCGTGGGTGCGACCACCTGCCTGGCGCCTGCTACGCACCCCACCGGCATACCCGCCGGACTGCTGTGGTGCGCCCCGGGTTCGGAGAGATTCCTCGTCACCCGGCGAGAAGACGCGCGAATTAGGTCTCCGCACGCACGCGCACGTCGACCGCCGACCATCGTACGTGCTGTGGGGTCGTGCCGCGAAATCCGCGGACGCCCCCGCTGCCCTAGGTTGGTCGGTCGTGAGCAGGGTCAGCCGGATCATCGACGTCGTCGCCCCGCCGCGACTCGGCCGCGGGTTCCGGTGGCTGCTCGCCTCCTCGTGGGTGAGCAACATCGGCGACGGGATCGCCCTGGCTGCCGGGCCGCTCCTGGTGGCTTCCCAGACCCGCGAGGCCGTGCTCGTGGCGTTGGGTAGGCAGCGTCTACGTCGTGGGCCTATTCCTCGGACTCGTGCTCGGTCAGGGCCTGGGTGGCATCATCGCGGAGCAGTGGGGGGCTTACGGCGCCGTTCTGGTTCGCGTTCGTCCGATCCGGCGTCACCCTCGCGCTGGTGTGGCGCCAGCTCGCACACATCGCCCATGTTGAAGCGGCCCCCGCCCGCCGGTAGGCACGCGGCATACCCGGTCGTGGGCAGCTTCGTCCGGGCCATCACCCGGACGATGCTGCCCACGGGCTGGCGACCTGACGGCATACGCTCGGCCGCATGGCCCGTCCACCCGGCAAACCCTCGCTCGGACCCTTCGGAACGACGATCTTCGCGGAGATGACCGCGCTGGCCACCGAACACGGGGCGGTCAACCTCGGTCAAGGGTTCCCCGACACCGACGGCCCTCGCGAGATGCTCGACGCGGCCAAGGCGGCCATCGACGGCGGGCGCAACCAGTACCCGCCCGGCCCCGGGGTGCCCGAGCTCCTCGACGCGATCGCTGCGCACCAGCAACGGTTCTACGGCCTGACCGTCGACCCGCGCTCAGAGGTCCTGGTGACCGTGGGCGCGACCGAGGCCATCGCAGCCACGATCCTCGCGCTGTGCGAGCCGGGTGACGAGGTCGTGACGTTCGAGCCCTACTACGACTCCTACGCCGCGTCGATCGCGCTGGCGGGGGCGGTGCGCCGCACCTCGATCCTGCGGTTCCCCGACTTCGCGGTCGACGAGGCGTCGCTGCGGGCGGCCTTCTCGCCGCGGACCCGGCTGGTGCTGCTCAACACGCCCCACAACCCGACGGGCAAGGTGTTCAGCCGGGACGAGCTGGAGCTGGTCTGTGCCCTCGCGCAGGAGTTCGACGCCTGGGTGGTCACCGACGAGGTCTACGAGCACCTCGTGTTCTCGGGAGCCGAGCACGTGCCGGTCGCCACACTGCCGGGGATGGCGTCGCGGACCCTCTCGATCTCGTCGGCGGGCAAGACGTTCTCGGCCACCGGCTGGAAGGTCGGCTGGGTGAGCGGCCCCGCAGAGGCTGTCTCGGCGGTACGCGCGGTGAAGCAGTTCCTGACCTTCGTGGGGTCAGGACCCTTTCAGCCGGCCGTGGCCGTGGCACTGGGGCTCGCCGACGAGGTGTATGCCGGGCTGTCCGCCTCGCTCGAGGCCAAGCGGGACCTGCTCGTGGCGGGGCTGCGGTCGGCGGGGCTCGAGGTGTCCGTGCCGCAGGGGACGTACTTCGTCATCGCAGACGCGGCGCCCCTGGGCGCGGTCGACGCGCTCGAGTTCTGTCGCGAGCTGCCGGCCAGGCTCGGAGTGGTGGGCGTGCCGGTGTCGGTCTTCCACGACGACGCTGACGCGGCCAGGACCCTGGTGCGCTTCGCCTTCTGCAAGCGGGACGAGGTGCTCCAGCAGGCGGTGGACCGGCTCCGGTCCCGATAACCCCCCGCGTTCGGCGAGGGCGCTCCACAGGTTCGGCCTGCGGAATGCCGCGTCCACAGCGCACCCGAGACGCGTCGCTGGGTCTGGTCGTCCGCCGGCACGGTGGGGCGATGAGCTCGTGGACCACCTTCCTGTCGCCGCTGGCGACGCTGGCCCTGGCGCTCGCCTCGCTGTCGTCGGGGCCGCTGTCGTTCGGGTCGGCATTGGTGGGGTCGGCATCGTTCGGGTCGGCATCGGTGGGGGCGGCATCGGTGGGGCGATCAGCGTCGGCGTCACCCGCGTCTCAGCCGCCGGTGCGGCCCACCGGCGCCGTCCCCGTCGGGCGGTGGGCCTGGCCACTGGTCCCCCGGCCCGTGGTCCTGCGCCCGTTCGACCCGCCGGCCAGTGCCTACGGCTCGGGCCATCGCGGCATCGACCTCGCCGGCCGCGATGGGCAGCAGGTTCGGGCCGTTGCGGCGGGGACCGTCAGCCACGTCGGCGTTCTGGGCGGTCGGGGCACGGTGACCGTGCTGCACCCATCGGGGGTGCGCTCGACGTACGAGCCCGTTCGGGGATTGGTCACCCGCGGCCAGGTCGTCGCCGCGGGTGAGGTCATCGGAACCCTCACCACCACGGGCAGCCACTGCGCGCCCGACCCGTGCCTGCACCTCGGGGCGATTCGCGACGAGAGGTATCTCGACCCGTTGGCGCTTGTTGGCGCCGGGCAGGGTGCGGCTGCTTCCCCTCGGCTGAACCACCCACATGAGGCGGCTTGGGCCTCCGGCCGTGCCGCCAGCCCACCCGTGGGCCGGGTCGGCCACTCGGCCGACTTCACGCGCGCGGGTGGGCCTGACGGTAGGACTGCTTGAGCCGGTCGACGGACACGTGGGTGTAGATCTGGGTGGTCGCCAGGCTGGCGTGCCCGAGCAGCTCCTGGACGAGGCGCAGGTCGGCCCCGCCCTCGAGCAGGTGGGTCGCGGCGCTGTGGCGCAACCCGTGGGGGAGAGATCAGGCGCGTCGGGGACGTGCGCGATCAGAGCATGCACCGCTGAGCGGATCTGTCGTGCGTCCGCGCGCCGGCCCCGCACGCCGAGCAGGAGGGCCGCCCCGCTCTGTGGCCCACACAGCCGCGGGCGACCCAGGGCCAACCAGGCCTCGACCGCTTCCCGCGCCGGAATGCCGAAGGGCACGGTGCGCTCCTTGCCTCCCTTGCCCATCACCCGCAAGACTGCGCCGCCGAGGTCGACATCGTCGATGTCCAGTCCGGTGAGCTCCCCCACCCGGATGCCGCTGGCGTACAGCAGCTCGAGTGCGGCGCGATCCCGCAGGTGGATCGGGTCCTGGTCGTCGCTGGCGACCCCGGCCAGGTCCAGGAGCGCCTTGGCGTCCGACTGCCGCAGCACGTCGGGTAGGTGGCCAGTCCGACGCGGTGCGGCCAGGCGCAGCGACGGGTCAACTGCGATCCGACCCGTGCGGGTCGCCCACCCGAGGAAGGTCCTGATGGCGGCACTGCGCCGCGCGATGGTGGAGCGGGCCGCCCCGCCACGAGACTGCATGGCGAGCCACGCCCGCAGGTCCGGCAGCCGGATCTCGGCGAGCTCGGTGATCTGGCTGTCGGACTCGAGGAAGGCACAGAGGCTGCGGACATCGCCGAGGTAGGCCCGAACGGTGTGCTCGGAGCGACCCCGTTCGCTGCGCAGATGACGCGCGAACGCGTCGACAGCGCTGGCCAGGGACTCGCTCACCTCGCCACCGTCGCAAATGCTGGCGGGTGGGACAAGCCGCCACCCCGCTGCTACCGCCGCCGACCCGCTTTCGACCACTCGTTGGCCACACTGCGGCGGGCGAGTCCGGAGAGCTCGAGCACGCCCAGCGCCGCCCGGACCTCGCCCAGGCTCTGACCACAGCGCCGGGCGATGTCCTCCACCGGCGCCGGCTTGCGGACCGGCAGCGCCGCGTAGACCCCCCGATGCGCCTCGTCGTGGTCGTCGCCCGACCGAACCGGCCCGCGCTTCGCCGCGACCACCTCGCCCATCCGGCCGACGAGCTCGACGACCTCGGCGGCATCGGTCACGAGCACGGCCTCCCCGTCACGGATCAGCTGGTGGCACCCGGCTGACACCGCCGACTCCACCGAGCCCGGGAGCGCACAGACGACCCGGTTGGTCTCGTTGGCAGTGCGTGCGGTGTTCAGCGAGCCCGAGCGCAGACCGGCCTCGACGACCAGCGTGCCCTGGCTGAGCGTGGCAATCATCCGGTTGCGGGCGATGAACCGCACCGCTGTGGGAGCCGCGCCCGGGGGCACGTCGGTGACCACCAACCCGTCGCGCCACAGCTGCGCGAACAGGTCGTCATGGCCCCGCGGATACGGCCGGTCGATGCCACCCGCGGTGAACGCGATGGTGCTGCCCTCGACGCCCAGCGCTCCGCGGTGCGCGGCGCCGTCGATGCCGTAGGCGGCGCCAGACACCACGGCGAAGCCCCGCTCGGCGACGCCTGCCGCGAGGTCAGCGGCCTGACGCAGGCCGTACTGGGTGGCGGCTCGGGCCCCGACGATCGACACACTGCGCTCGCTCTCAGCGGCGAGGTCGAGGGGCCCGCGCAGCCAGAGACACAGCGGCGGGTCGATGAGCGAGTCGAAGCCCCGCGGCCACTGCGCATCGCCGGGGACGACGATCCGGGCGCCGAGGTGGCGGGCGATCTCGAGGTCACGGCTGACATCGAGGGTTTCGACCCGTGGGAGCATCCGCTGCCCGAGCCGGTCATCGAGGTCCACCGCGTGCAACGCATCCTCGGGCCCGAGGGCGGCGATGAGCTCGAGGGCTTGCCGGTCGCGGGGCTCGACGAGTCGAGCCCACGCGACGCGAGCCGCGCGGTCCCCAGCGGGCACGCTGATCTGAAGCCGGCTCATGCGGCCACGGCACCGTGCTGGCGCAAGGTCAGAGCCGTGCCGAGGTCGCCCCGGGTCGGGGTCGACCGGCCCGCCAAGTCGGCCACCGTCCAGCCCACCCGGAGCACGCGGTCGTAGCCACGCAGGGTGAGGTGGCCGCGGTCGAGCGCAGCGTCGATATCGACGGTCACGGTCCTCGGCAGCCGCCACGGCCCTCGGCGCAGGCGGGCGCCCGGGACCTGGCTTGTTGAGCGACCATGACGTCTGGCCCCACCGCTGATGCTGAGCCGCGCGGGCCTGGCGAACGCGCTCCGCGACGACCGCGCTCGACTCACCGGGCTCACCCGACAGCGACGATCGGGTCACCGCCGGCACGTGCACCTGCAGGTCGACCCGGTCCATGAGCGGGCCAGAGAGCTTGCCGAGGTAGGCGCGCTTGGCCATCGGCCGGCACACGCACTCGGTGCCCTTGCCGAAGCCGAGCCCGCAGGGGCACGGGTTGGCAGCCATGACCAGCTGGAACCTGGCCGGGAAGCGCACAGCCGCCCGCGCCCGGGACACCACGACGGTGCCGGACTCCAACGGCTGGCGCAGCGCCTGGAGCGCACCGGTGCGGAACTCTGGCGCCTCATCGAGGAACAGCACGCCGTGGTGGGCCTGCGAGATCGCCCCGGGGCGCACGGCCCCGCTGCCACCGCCGATGATCGCGGCCTGCGACGCGCTGTGGTGAGGCGCGACGAACGGTGGGACACCACCGATCTCGAGCTCGTCGGCCCGGACTCCCAGCAGCGAACGCACTGCGAGGACGTCGATGGACTGCTCGTGCGTCAGGCGGGGCAACACCGTCACCAGTCGCTCGGCCAGCATCGTCTTGCCCGAGCCCGGCGGCCCCAGCAGGAAGAGGTGGTGACCGCCCGCGGCGGCGAGCTCGACGGCAACGCGCGCCTCGTCCTGGCCGATGACCTCGCTCAGGTCCGGTGCGACCGGGGTCGCCCGGCGAGCCACCCTGGCCGACGGACCCGCGCCGAGCGCCAGCGGACCAGGCGCGGTGTAGCCGCTGACGAGGTCGGCGATGTGGTGCACGGCATGCACCCGGACACCGGGGACCAGCGCGGCCTCGGTGGCGTTCTCCGCCGCGACGACGACGTCAGCACAGCCCTCTCGGGCAGCGGCCAGCACCGCGGGCAACACGCCGCGGACCGGGCGCACCGTGCCGTCGAGGCCCAGCTCACCGAGGTGGACGACGTCGGACACCTTGGCCGCGGGTACCACCTGCAGGGCCGCCAGCACCGCCACCATGATGGGCAGGTCGAAGCCGCTGCCGTTCTTGGGCAGGGAGGCCGGCGACAGGTTGACGGTGATGCGCTCCTGCGCGAGCGAGCGCCCGATGCTCGCCGCCGCCGCCTTGACCCGGCCAGGGCCTTGGGCGCAGGCCGTGTCGGGCAGCCCTCCGAGCATGAACGCCGGCAGCCCGTTGGACAGGTGGGCCTCCACCTCGACCACCGCGCCGGCCAGGCCCTCGAGGGTCAACGAGCGGGTGCGCCCGAACGTCATGCCCCGACCCCGACCAGGTGGCGCACCGTGGCCGGCCCCGACGCCGGCCGGAGGATGGCGACGACGTCGATGCGGATGCGCCCCGAGCGCACGCCGTGCTCTCGCAGCCACGCGGCCGCGAGCCGTCGGAGCCTGGCCGCCTTGGCTGGCGTCACCGCCTCGACGGGGTCACCGAACCGCACGCTGCGCCGAGTCTTCACCTCGCAGAACACGAGGCAGTCACCCTCGCGCGCGACGAGGTCGATCTCGCCGAGCGCGCACCGCCAGTTTCGGTCGACGATGTGGAGGCCCTGGTCCTCGAGGTACCGCGCCGCGAGACGTTCGCCGTACTCCCCCACGATGCGCCGCGGGTCGGTCTGGTCTGCCATGCCGCAAGCCAACCCGGGGGACGACCCGTCAGCACCTGACCCCTGGCGGGGTTGTGGACAGGACCACCTCGGCCGACGCCCTGTGGACGACCAGGACGAGAACCGCTAGAAGCGAGAACCGCTAGAAGCGAGACCCGCTAGAAGCCCGGCCCCTTGGGGAGCTCGAGGTCCGACTTGGCGAGCTCCTCGACGTTGACATCCTTGAATGTCACGACCCGCACCTGCTTGGCGAACCGGGCCGGGCGGTAGATGTCCCACACCCAGGCGTCCTGCATCGTCACGTCGAAGTAGACCTCGCCGCCGTCGCTGCGCACCTTCACGTCGACGGAGTTGCACAGGTAGAAGCGCCGCTCCGTCTCCACGACGTGCGAGAACAACCCGACGACGTCGCGGTACTCGCGGTAGAGCTGCAGCTCCATCTCGGACTCGTACTTCTCGAGGTCCTCTGAACTCATCGCGCGCTCATCTCCGGTTGCCCCACTGCCTGCCCTGCCTGGTCACCCACGGTGCCACCATCATCTCCTGCCACTCCGGGAAGGCGCCACGAGCGACGGTGCAGGTCACTCGCGCCGTGGGCCTCGAGCGCCGCGAGGTGCTCGGGCGCGGCATACCCCTTGTTCTCGTGCCATCCGTATGCCGGGTAGCGCGGCGCCGCCGCGACCATCATCGCGTCGCGCTCGACCTTGGCGAGCACGGAGGCGGCGGCGACCGACGAGCACTTCAGGTCTGCCTTGATCATCGTGGTGACGGGCGGAGTGGCGGGGGCGGAGTCGGCGAACGCGAACAGCCCCACGTCGCCCGGCGCGGTCAGCCAGTCGTGGTTGCCGTCGAGGATGACCAGGTCGGGCACGACGGCGGCGGCGTTCAGCGCGCGGCACCCAGCCAGCCGGAGTGCGGCGATGATGCCCACCTCGTCGATCTCCGCCGGTGAGGCGTGCCCGACGGCATACGCCAGCGCCCAGCGCCGGATACGGGGCACCATGGCGACCCGCGCTGCGGGGGTGAGCAGCTTGGAGTCCTTCACCCCAGCAGGGGCGCTGCGGCACGTCTCGTCGATGAGCACGACACCGACGCTCACCGGGCCCGCCAGCGCCCCACGGCCGACCTCGTCCATGCCCGCCAGCACGCGGTGTCCGTCGCGCTGAAGGGCGCGCTCGACCCGCAGGCTCGGACGGCGGCTCGGGGGGACGACGGCCTTGGGCATGACCTCAGTCTCCCCCGAGGCGGGTTCCGCCAGGGGCACCCAGGCCAACCGGAGTACTGCTCGAGGCGTCGCCTCCGGGCACCGAGCCAGACCCAGCCCCGGTCGTCCCCGTCGCGCCCGGGGTGGCGGTGCTCGACGGTCGGGTCGACCCAGAGGTGCCCGACGTGTGGCTGCTGGGGGGCGGTACGGCGCCGAAGGTGGCACTCGGGTTCGACAGCCAGGTCAGGTGGTCGAGCGGCCACACGAGCGCCACCGCGCGCCCGACGATGAGGCTCTCCTGGACCGAGCCGGCGCTACCGTCCTGCTTCGGTCCGTCGTGGAAGCGGGAGTCGGAGGAATCCGCGCGGTGGTCACCCATGACCCAGACACGCCCCTGCGGCACCGTGATGTTGAAGTCCTGTTCGCTGGCGGCGTTGCCCGGCTTGAGGTAGGGCTCCTTGATCGGAGCGCCGTTGATGGTGATCCGACCGCCGACGTCACAGCACACCACGTGGTCGCCCGGCAACCCGATGACCCGCTTGATGAGGTGGTTCTCCGCGGTGTCGGGCAGCAGACCGACGAAGGTCAGCGTGTCACGGACCACGGTGCTGAGGGTGCCCTGCGGCTGGCTCACCGGGGCCTCGACCCAGTTGCCCGGATCGGCGAAGACGACGATGTCGCCACGACGCAGGTCGATCGGCCCGGGCGTCAGCTTGCTGACGATGACCCGGTCGTCGATCCGCAGGGTGTCCTCCATAGAGCCGGAGGGGATGTAGAACGCCTGCAGCAGCCACGTCTTGACGATGAACGACAGGACCAGCGCCATGCCGACGACGATGACGAACTCCTTGACGGCGGCCCCCAGCACCGCCAGCCCGCTCGGGCCGGCCGGCCCCGCCGTGGGGCGTGCGGGCGGCTCCGAACCACGCTCCGGGCTTCCCTCGTGGAGGTGCTCGGACTGGGCCGGGACCGGTTCACCGAGCTCGTTCGTCGAGTGGTTGGCTCCCGTGTCGGGATGGGTCACTTGGTCACCGCCCGCGGGATGTCGGCCAGAACGGCCGGGGTGTCGAAGCCCCCGATACGCGAGAGCGGCCAGTACGTCGCGGCGGCTCGCCCCACCACGTCACTGAGTCGCACGGTACCGCCCCCCGGGTCGCCGAGATGGGCCCGCGAGTCGGCGCTGTCACTGCGGTGGTCGCCCATCACCCACAGGCGCCCCGCCGGAACCGTGATGTCGAACGTCAGGTCACTGGGCTTGTCGCCAGACATGATGTAGGGCTCCTGCACAGCAGTGCCGTTGATGGTGATCCGGCCCTGGGTGTCGCAGCAGACGACGTGGTCGCCCGGCAGGCCGATGATCCGCTTGACGAAGTCCTGCTCACCGAGGTCCACCCCCACTGCGGACGCGGCTCCGCCGAGAACCCGCCCGAGCAGGCCGCTCGAGCGCCGGGGGGTGAGGTCGGCCGCGGCGAACGTCGTCGTGCCGTCGAAGACCACGACGTCACCGCGGTGCAGCGCGTCACCCGAGACGAGCTTGTTGACCAGGATGCGGTCGCCCGGCTGGATCGTGGGCTCCATCGAGCCCGAGGGGACGTAGAAGGACTGCAGCAGAAAGCCGCGGACCAGCAGCATCACGACGAGGGCGACCCCCACGAGCACCGGCCAGGATGGCCCGCGACGAGGACGTACGGACGGCACCGCCGCGTCAGGTTCAGCTGACGCGGCGGCCGGGTCCTGCTGGGGTGAGTCCGGTCCGGGGTTCATCGATCCGGAGCCTAACTCTCGGGGATGTGTCGCTGGGTGGCAGGACACCAGGGCCGGGTGTCAGGACACCACGACCAGGTGTCACGGCACCGGGGAACGGAGATGGTCCCGCCTCAGCTGGCGGGGGTCGTCTCGCGCTTCTCCTTGATCTTGGCGGCCTTGCCGCGCAGGTCGCGCAGGTAGTAGAGCTTGGCGCGACGAACGTCACCACGGGTGACGACCTCGATCTTGTCGATGATCGGGGTGTGCAGCGGGAAGGTGCGCTCGACGCCGACGCCGAAGGAGACCTTGCGGACCGTGAAGGTCTCACCGATGCCGCCTCCGTGACGACGGATCACGACGCCCTTGAAGACCTGGATGCGCGAGCGGGTGCCCTCGACGACCTTGACGTGCACGTTGACGGTGTCACCGGCGCGGAAGGCCGGGATGTCGTCGCGCAGGGAGACCTGGTCGATCGCGTCGAAACGCTGCATGGCGGATTCGCTTTCTTCTCGGCGCCACAGGTCGCCCAGGGTGTTGGTCGTGCTGCTGACAGATGGGTTGCGCCCTGCCGGTGACTGGCCGCGTGGCCGGACGGTGCCGGTCACTCCCCCTGTGGCAGGGGCGTGGGTCACCGGGCGCAACGAGTCATTCTGCCATGGCAGGGGTCCACGGCAGAAATCGCCGGAGGGACCCCTGCGCAGGCAGCCTGCCCGCGTCACCGGTCAGCAGGCCGCCGGGTCGAGCCGGTTGGCCCAGCGGTGCTCCACGGCCGCTGCGGTGCGCAGCGTGGTGGCGAGCGATCGACGCACGGCCCTGGCGGGACGAGGGGCGTATCCGTCGTCGACGACAGGCGCGTGGGGCAGCGCGGACCGGGCCTCGCTGGCGTCTCCGATGGAGCGGGTGATGCTGAGGGCGATGAAGTCGTTCATGTCCTCCTCCTTTCAGGTGGTGGTGCGGTGGGTTGGGGGTTGGGGGTTGGGTTGGGGGTTGGTCCGCTGGGCTGGCCGGTCGCCGGTCCGGTGCTGGACCGGATGACGAGCTCGGTGTCGAGCACCACGCGGCGCTGGGTGAAGGCCGGGTCGAGGAGCATCCGCCCGAGCAGGCGGCCCTTCTCGGCGATGGGCTGGCGCACGGTGGTGAGGCCAGCGGCCTGCGCCTCGGCGATGTCGTCGAAGCCACTCAGCGAGACGTCCCGCCCGACCTGCAGGCCGCGCTGGCGGATGCCGTCGAGCACGCCGAGGGCCAGGACATCGCTCGTGCAGGCGATCGCGGTCGGCCGGTCATGCCGGTCCAGGAGGTATGCCGCCGCCGCGAGGCCGGCCTCGTGGGAGTTGTGGCCGGCCGACACCGCGGTCACCCGCGCCTGCCCGCCCAGCGCCTCACGCAGCCCCCGAAGCCGGAGCCGGGAGTCGTTGTAGAGCTCCGCCTCGTCCTCTGGGCCCACCAAGGTGGCCGGGCCCGTCGGCTGGCGGCTGTTGACGACGATCCCGACGTCCCGGTGGCCGAGGTCCCGCAGGTGGCGACCGAGCGCCTTGGCCGCACCGTCCTCGTCGATGAGCACGTACGTCTGGCGCTCGTCGTCGAGCTCGGTCGTCGAGGCCATCGGCAGGCCGCGGTCCAGGGCAACCTGTCGGGCCGGGTGGTCCGGATCGACGCAGTAGGCGACCACGCCGTCGACGACCGCCTGACGCATCGTGTCCGAGGCCAGCTCGACGTCCTCGGGGCGACCGGTGTCGGCCGGCGGCAGCGGGATCAGCAGCAACCCGGTCCGGTGCTCCTCGGCCACCTCCGAGAGTCCGGCGAGCATGCCCACCGAGTAGGGGTCGGAGAAGGCGTAGCTGAGCTGCTCGGTGAACAGCAGGCCGATGGCGCCAGCGCGCTGGGACCGCAGGCTGCGGGCGGCCGCGTTCGGGCCGGCATACCCGAGCGCCTTGGCGGTGTCGAGCACGCGCTGGCGGACCTCGGCGGACATCTGCTCGGGCTTGTTGTAGGCGTTGGAGACGGTCGAGATCGACACGCCGGCCGCCTCAGCCACGGACTTCAGGGTCACGTTGCCCATCTCCGGCTCCTTCTGGATTCTGTTCTAGAACGATATACTAGAACGATTGAGTAGAACGATACAGAAAGGGTCCGGGGAGGTCAACCCCGAGCTCTGGCCGCGTCCGCCTCCGGCCCTCCGGCCCGCGGACTACCGTTGGCCCGGTGAGCATCGACCCCGGCTGGCCCGTCGCGACCGCGCTGGTCCTCCTGATGGGCCTTGCCCTGCTCGCCCATCGGGTCAGTGGCTACGCGCTCGGGCGACCCGTGCTCGTGGCCGGCCTGCGCGCCATCGTCCAGCTGAGCATCGCCGCCCTGGTGATCGCCGCCGCGGTGCGGAGCCTGGCGTGGTCGGTCGTCCTGGTCGTGGCGATGTTCGCCATGGGTGTCCTCACCACAACCCGGCGGGTCGAGGCGCCGCGCTCCTGGCCCGCGGCAGCGGCGGCGATGGCGGCCGGCATCGTGCCGGTCCTCGTCGTCGTCCTCGCCACCGGCACGATCCCCTTCACCGGCGTCGGGATCATCCCCATCGCGGGGATCATCGTCGGGAACGCCATGACGGCCCACACCCTGGTCGGACGCCGGTCCTTTGCCGCGCTACGCGAGGAACACTCGCAGTACGAGGCCTGCCTCTCGCTTGGCCTCCTGCCGGGCCAAGCGATCCGCGAGATCATCCACCGCCGCGCCCCCGAAGCGCTCCTGCCCGGGCTCGACCAGGTGAAGACCACCGGGGTCGTGACGCTTCCGGGGGCCTTCATCGGGGTGATGCTCGGTGGTGGCTCCCCCGCCCAGGCCGCGACGGCGCAGGTCCTGGTGCTGTTCGGGATCATGGCCGCCCAGACCGTGACCGTCGGGGTGGCCGAGCGCCTCATCGCCGCGCGTCGCCTCGTGCCACGCGACCTGGCCGCAGCCCTGATCGACTGACGGCCCGGCTGCGACGACCGCGGACCTACCGGCGGGGCTTGGTCAGGTCGACGGTGCCCGGGAAGCTGCCCTCACCCGCTCGCACGCGATAGCCCGCCTTGCGGTAGATGCGCAGGTTGCGGTCGCTGCGCACGCCGGTGTTGAGCCAGTATGCCGCCGTGCCCGGTGGCGCGGCCGCCTCGGCGTGCGCGAGCAGCGCCCGCCCGAGACCGCGGCCCTGCAGGTCGGGCGCGACCATGAGTCGCCCGATCTGCCAGAGCGTCGGGTCGTCCGGAGCGACCCGCCCGCGGACCGACCCGACGAGGCGACCCGCGCCACGCACGGTCCAGGTGGTCCACTGCCCGATCCCCGCGACCGTGTCCTCGATGGTCTCGACCAGCGGCGGGATCACCAGGCTCTCGTTGGCCTGCGCCTCGGTGACCCAGCAGGCGCGGCTCAAGGTCAGGATCTCGGGCGCATCGGCCGCAGTCGCGACCGCCACGTCGAAGTCGCCGAGGCGTGCGCCCGCCTGCGACCCGTGCAGGAGGTCTGGCCGTCTGCGCGCCGTGCGGTCGAGGCGCTGCTGGTGGCGCCAGGCGGCGATGGCGTGGTGGTCGCCCGAGAGCAGCACCGGGGGAACCTCGCGGGTGCGTCCCGGCGCGGACTCCCAGGCGGCCGGCTTGGTGTAGACGGGGTACTCGAGCAGGCCGTCCTCGTGGGACTCCTCGACCAGCGACTCGGCGTTGCCGATGACCCCGGGCAGCAGTCGGGCCACGGCCTCGACCATGGCCAGCACGGCCACCTCACCCCCGTTGAGGACGTAGTCCCCCAGCGACACGACGGACACCTCGAGCCCGAGATCGTCTGCGGCGTACTCGTAGACGCGCTCGTCGATGCCCTCGTAGCGACCACAGGCGAAGGCCAGCCACGGCTCCTGCGCGAGCTCGCGCGCCATGGCCTGCGTGAACGGCATACCACCGGGGCCGGGCACCACGAGCCGCGGGCGAGCACCGTCGGCGCCCGAACCGGCCACGTGCTGGAGGGCCTCTGACCACGGCTGGGGCTTCATGACCATGCCCGCGCCGCCGCCGTAGGGCGTGTCGTCGACGGTGCGGTGCCGGTCGCGCGCGAAGTCGCGCAGGTCGTGGACACGCAGGTCGATGCGCCCGTCGCGGCGCGCCTTGCCGATCAGCGAAAGCTCAAGCGGCGCAAGGTAGTCGGGAAAGATCGAGATGACGTCGACGCGCATCTGGGCACCGCTCACTCGGCGTTGAGCTCGAGCAGGCCGGCAGGCGGAGCGATCACGACGCGCCGGTTCTCGAGGTCGACCTCGGGCACGATCTGCTCGACGAACGGCACGAGTGCTTCGCCGCCCGCGCTGAGGCGGACCACGAGGAGGTCCTGCACGGCCCGGCTCTCGAGCCCGGCGACCTCACCGACCACCATCCCGTCGACGGTCACCACGCTCAGCCCGACCAGCTCGTCCTCGTACCACGCCTGCTCGTCGTCGTCCGGCTCGTCATCACTGACATCGGCCAGCAGGCGGGTGCCACGCAGCGACTCGGCGCCGGTGCGGTCGGGAACCTCCGCGAAGCCGAGCAGCCAGGTCCCCTGGTGCACGCGGGTGCTGCGGATGGTGAGCTGGCGGGGCACGCCGGAGCCCGCCACCGCCTCGGTCGCGAGAACGGCCCCGTCGGCGAACCGGCGCTCAGGGTCGTCCGTGTGCAGCTGGACGGTCACCTCGCCGTGCAGGCCGTGGGGTTTGCCGATGCGGGCGACGAGCAGCAGGGAGTCGGCAGCCATGTGCTGATCCTCTCAGGGTTGTGGTGGGCACGCGGTGCTCGGTGCACATGCGACGAGGGCCGCCGGGATCACTCCCAGCGGCCCTCCTCGATGAGCTGCGTCAGCGCACCCGGTCGGTGTCGACGATGTCGACGCGGACGTTCTGGCCGCCGGCCAGCGCGCCCATCACGGTGCGCAGGGCGCTCGCAGTGCGGCCGGATCGGCCGATGACGCGCCCGAGGTCCTCGGGGTGGACCCGGACCTCCAGCACTTCACCGCGGCGGAGCTCCTTGCGTCGCACGGCGACGTCGTCCTTGTGGTCGACGATGCCCTTGACGAGGTGCTCGAGCGCCTCTTCCAACACGGTCAGGCCTTGTCGGCGTCGGCAGCCTCGGCGGCCGCGGGGGCCTCCTCGGTGGCGACGGTCTCGGCCGGAGCCTCGACAGGCGCGGCCTCGGCAGCGGGAGCCTCGACGGGAGCCTCAGCGGCCGGGGCCTCTGCAGCGGGAGCCTCGACGGGGGCCTCAGCGGCGGGGGCCTCAGCGGCGGGGGCCTCTGCGGCGGGAGCCTCGTCGGCCTTCTTCGCGGCGCGCTTCTTCGGGGTGGTGGCCCCGTCGGTGCTCGCCTCGGACTTGCCGGCCGCGGCGAGGGCTGCCTCGTAGAGCTCCTTCTTCGAGGTCTTCGGAGCCTTGACCCGCAGCGTGCCCTCGGTGCCGGGCTCGCCCTTGAACTTCTGCCAGTCGCCGGTCACCTTGAGCAGGGCCGCGACGGCCTCGGTCGGCTGCGCGCCCTGACCCAGCCAGTACTGCGCACGCTCGGAGCTGATGTCGATGACCGAGGGCTCCTCGGTGGGGTGGTACTTGCCGATCTCCTCGATGGCCCGGCCATCGCGCTTGGTGCGCGAGTCCATGACGACGACGCGGTAGAACGGTGCACGGATCTTGCCCATGCGCTTCAGACGAATCTTGACGGCCACGGTTGTGGTGTCTCCTGTTTCTGTGTGGTGAGCACGGCGAGACCGGGTGGGGACACGCGGGGAACCGTGGCTCGGGGTAGGCATCCAGCCAGCAGAGAGGGTCTGGCCGAACGGGTACAGCCGACCATTGTGCCAGACCTGCGGGGGTGCGCCCGACACGCGGCGTGGGGACGCGGGGTGGGCACGCGGCATACGGCGCCCGTCGCCGAGCCCCTGCTCACCAGGGGCTGGGCTCGAAGTCCTTCACGAAGCAGCCGTAGAGGTCCTCGCCCGCCTCGCCGCGCACGATCGGGTCGTAGACGCGCGCGGCGCCGTCGACCAGGTCGAGCGGCGCGTGCCAGCCCTCGGCGGCGATGCGCAGCTTCTCGTGGTGGGGGCGCTCGTCGGTGATCCAGCCGGTGTCGACCGCGGTCATGAGGATCTGGTCGGTCTCGAACATCTCGCCGGCGCTGGTTCGGGTGAGCATGTTGAGGGCCGCCTTGGCCATGTTGGTATGCGGATGGCCGGGACCCTTGTAGCGGCGGGAGAACTGCCCCTCCATCGCTGACACGTTGACGACGTACGCGCGCCGCGCCCCCGCGGCCACGGCGGCCCGCATCGCCGGTCGAAGGCGCGAGATGAGGATGAACGGAGCGGTCGAGTTGCACAGCTGGACCTCGAGGAGCTCGAGCGGGTCGACCTCCTCGACCTTCTGGGTCCAGGAGTTGTTACGCTGGGTGTCGGGCAGCAGTCCCCCGGCGTCGACCGCGGTGCCAGCGAGGTGTGCCTCGAGGCTCGCGTGGCCCGCCGACAGGGCCATCGACGTCATCGACGCGGCCGACCGCTGGGCGAGGGCACGGGCTGCCTCCTGCTCCGACTCCCCCTCGTGGTGGGCGACCTTCTGGTCCTGCAAGGTGCCGAGAAGGTTGGCCGGGTGAGCCTCGCTGATCCGGTCGAACGTGACCAGCTCCGGGTAGGCGACGTCGCCCTCCAGGGGCACCGACTCACCCTCCACGAGATGGGAGTAGGCGCCGGGCGAGCGGCGCACGGTCTGGGCCGCGTTGTTGACGAGGATGTCCAGCGAACCTGCGGCGGCGACCTCGTCGGCCAGCGCGACGACCTGGGTGGGGTCGCGCAGGTCGATGCCGACGACCTTGAGGCGGTGGATCCAGTCTGACGAATCCTCTTGTGCCGCAAAGCGTCTCGCTGCGTCGTGCGGGAAGCGCGTGGTGATCGTGAGGTGTGCACCGTCGCGCAGGAGCAACAGCGCGATGTACATGCCGATCTTCGCGCGACCACCCGTGAGGAGCGCGCGCTTGCCGGTCAGGTCGGTGCGCTGCTCACGCTTGGTGTGGCTCAGCGCGGCGCAGTCGGGGCACAGCCAGTGGTAGAACGCGTCGACGAGCGTGTACTCGGCCTTGCAGATGTAGCAGTTGCGCGGGTTGATCAGCTCCCCGGCGTGGGCGCCACGGACGGTCGAGACGAGCGGGATGCCCTTGGTCTCGTCGTCGATCCGCATCGGGGAGCCCGTGGCGGTCTTGGCGATGATCGCCTCGTCGTGGTCGATCTCGGGCTGCTTGGCCTCGCGACGACGAGCCTTGCGCACCCGCTTGTACATCCGGCCCGTGGCCCGCTTGACGGTCTGGATGTCGGGGTGGTCGCCATCGATCTCGGCGAGCTGCTCGAGCACCCGCAACGCAGTCGCGAGGTCGTCGGGGTCGATGCCCGGGCCGAGCTCGCCCACGGCCTGGTCGGTCGGGTTGGCCTCCGTCATCGACTGCGCCAGGCGTCCGGGTCGGCGGCGAGGGTGGCCACCCGGTCGTTGAGGTTGCCCGACAGCACGTCGGCGAGGCTCGTCTCGTCGAGCACGGACCGCAGGCTCGCGCGAACGGCCACCCAGACGGTGGGCAGGTGGGTCGCCACCCCTTCGTATGCCGTCTCGTGCGGCCGCAGGCCCCGCACCTCGGCGAGCGGCCCGTCGACGGCCCGGAAGACGTCACCCAGCGAGATGTCCCGCGGCTCCCGGGTCAGGGCGTAACCGCCTCGCGCGCCGCGGGTGCTCTTGACGAGCCCGGCGGTGCGCAGGTCGGCGACGATGGCCTCGAGGAACTTGCGGGGCAGCGTCTGTCGAAAGGCCAGGGTCTCGACGCTGACCGGGCCGGCCGCAGCCGTCGCGGCCTCGGCGAGGATGAGCATGGCTCGGACGGCATACTCCGTGCGCGCCGAGATGTCCACGGCGGCATTGTCTCCTATCGGCCGCAGGACCATCGCACCGGCGTAACGACGTGCGTGGCGGGGCATCCCACGCCAGCGCGGACTGGGCTCCCGGCGAGGCAGGGGCTACTGCACGTCGTTGCGCCGCCTCAGATCGCCAGGGCAGGCTCGAGCTCGCTGGCGTCCGGTCGCGTCGCGGCCCTGGCATACACCGTCTCGCCGTCGACGAGGTCGAGGGCGTCGGCCTGCGCACGGGTGATCTGTGCGGCGAACCGCTCCCCGGAGTCAGCCCGCAGGTCGACCCGCACCTCGAAGCCGAGCCGCACCACGCGCTCCACGACGGCCGTCACGACCCCGGGCGTGCCGCCGCGCCTGCCGGCCCGCGCGTCGAGCGAGTGCGCCCGCTCGCGGCTGCGGTCGAGCACGATGTCGTGCGGGCGCACGAGCTGGCCACCCAGGCGCGCCACCGACCCGAGGAACGACATGACGAAGTCGTTGGCCGGCCGGTCGTAGAGCGCGACCGGGTCCCCCACCTGCTCGATGCGACCGTGGTTGAGCACGGCGATTCGGTCGGCGACGTCGAGCGCCTCCTCCTGGTCGTGGGTCACCAGCACGGTCGTCACGTGGACCTCGTCGTGGAGCCTGCGGAGCCACTGCCGCAGGTCGGCGCGAACCTTGGCGTCGAGGGCGCCGAACGGCTCGTCGAGCAACAGGACCTCGGGGTCGACCGCCAGCGCGCGAGCCAGGGCCATCCGCTGCCGCTGACCGCCGGAGAGCTGGGCGGGGTACCGGTGCTGGAACCCGTCGAGCCCGACGATCTCGAGCAGGTCGTCGACCTTGCGCGCCACCTCGGCCTTGGGGCGCTTGCGGATGGTGAGCCCGAAGGCGACGTTGTCGCGCACCGTCATGTGCTTGAACGCGGCGTAGTGCTGGAACACGAACCCGATGCCGCGCTTCTGTGGTGCCACACCGGTGACGTCGCGGCCGCCGATGACGATGCTGCCGCCATCGAGGTGCTCCAGCCCGGCGATCGAGCGCAGCAGGGTGGACTTGCCGGACCCGCTCGGCCCGAGGAGCGCGGTGAGCGTGCCAGCGGGGATGTCGAGGGTCACGTCGTCGAGCGCGGTGAAGCTGCCGTAGTTCTTGCGGGCTCCGGTCACGGTGATCATGTCGTGCTCCTCTTGCGGTCCAGCAGGGTCATGAACAGCAGGGTGAGCACGGCGAGCCCCATGAGCAGGGTGGCCGCGGCATACGCCCCGTAGGTGTTGTGGTCGTCGATGTAGCGGGAGTGGACCAGCAGCGTGAGGGTCTGGGACACGCCCGGGAATCCGGAGCTGACCATGATCACGGCACCGAACTCGCCCAGCGCACGGGCGATCGTGAGGACCACGCCATAGGTCAGGCCCCACCGGATGGCTGGCAGGGTGATGCGCCAGAACGTCTGCCACGAGCTGGCGCCGAGGGTGGCGGCCGCCTGCTCCTGCTCGATGCCGATCTCGTGGAGCACCGGCTCGACCTCGCGGACGACGAAGGGCAGCGTGACGAACAACGTCGCGATGACCATGCCCGGCAGGCCGAAGATGACCTTGAGGCCGAGGTGCTCGATGCCCCCGAACCAGCCGCCAGCCCCCCACAGGAGGATGAGCGAGACGCCGACGACGATGGGCGAGACGGCGAACGGCAGGTCCACCACCGCCTGGACCAGGCCTCGGCCGCGGAACCGCCCACGGACCAGGGCGAGCGCGGTGCCGATCCCGAAGACGACGTTGAGCGGCACGACGATGGCGACGATGAGCAGCGAGAGGTTCAGGGCCGAGATCGCCGCCGGGGTGCGCACCGAGGCGAGGAAGGCGCCGACGCCCGGGCTGAAGGTGCGCCACAGGATGAGCACGATCGGGACCGCGAGCAGCACGAGCAGGTAGCCGAGGGCGATCGTGCGCAGCCCGATCCGTGCGGTGGTGGAGGTCTTCACGCGGACTCCTCCTCGCGGCGTTGGCTGCGGCCCGCGAGCACCCGCAGCACGAGCAGGGTGACGAAGGCGATGGCGAGCAGGGCCACGGACACCGCCGCGGCGTTGACCGGCCGGTCGATCTCGATCTGCTCCTGGATGTACTGGGAGGCCACCTGGGTATGCCGCGGGATGTTGCCGCCGATGAGCACCACCGAGCCGTACTCGCCGATGGCCCTCGCGAACGCCAGCCCCGTGCCGCTGATGACGGCGGGAGCCAGGGTGGGGAGCACGACCCGGCGGAAGGTCGTCCAGTTCGACGCCCCCAGCGACGCCGCGGCCTCCTCGACCTCGCGGTCGGCCTCGATGAGCACCGGTTGCACCGAGCGCACCACGAACGGCAGCGTGACGAAGGCCAGGGCCACGACCAGGCCCGGCCGGGTCGCGTTGAGGTGGACGTGGACCGGGCTGTCCGGGCCGTAGAGCGAGAGCAGCACGATGCTGGCGACGATGGTCGGCAGGGCGAACGGCAGGTCGATGAGGGCATTCACGAGTCGCTTGCCACGGAACTCGTCACGCACCAGGACCCACGCGACGAGCGTGCCCATGACGGCGTTGACCAGGGCGACGACGACGGCCACGAGGACCGTGACCCACAGCGACTCCATGGCCGCCGGCGCCGTGACGGCAGCCCAGAACCCGGACCAGCCCTCGCCGAACGAGGTGACCGTCAGGGCGGCCAAGGGCAGCAGCACGATGACGCTGAGCCACAGGCCCACGAGACCGATGCCCAACGGGCGCGCCGGCACTCGGCGCGACCGGTCGGGGCGTGGCGGCAGGGACGGCACCTGGGTGGTGTCGTCCCTGCGCACGGTGGCGGCGGCGGTCATCGGTTAGGAGGTCGCCTTGTCGTAGATGACCGCGATGGCGCCGGTGCCCTTGGCGAACAGCGTGCTGTCGACGGTCTTCCAGCCGCCGAGGTCGGCGATGGTCCACAGCTTGGTCGGCGCGGGAAGGGTGGCGGCGAACTCCTTCGCCACGGTCGGGTCGACCGGCCGGAACCCGGCCTGCGCCCACAGCCGCTGGGCCTGCGGGGTGTAGAGGTAGGCCTCGAAGGCCTTGGCCTTCGCCAGGTTGGGGCTGCCCTTGAGCACGGCGGTGGGGTTCTCGATCTTGAAGGTCGTCGGAGGCGTGACGTGCTCGACCGGGTCACCCGCGCGCTCGGCGAACAGCGCCTCGTTCTCGTAGCTCAGCAACACGTCGCCGGTGCCCTGCAGGAAGGTCTCGGTGGCCTCGCGACCCGACTTGGGCTGGACCTTGACGTGCTGGGTGATCAGCTTGTCGATGAACGCGAGCCCGGCCTTGGGGTCCTTGCCCCCGTCGCTCTTCGCGGCATACGGCGCCAGGAGGTTCCACTTGGCGCTGCCCGAGCTGAACGGGTTGGGCGTGACGACCTGGATCCCCGGCTTGAGCAGGTCGTCCCAGTCGTGGATGCCCTTGGGATTGCCCTTGCGGACCACGATCGTCACGACGGAGCCGAACGCGATTCCCTTGTAGGGCCCGGCATTCCAGCTCTTGTCGACCAGACCGGCCTTGACGAGCCGGGTGACGTCCGGCTCGACGGAGAACGTGACGACGTCGGCGGAGGCACCCGCGGCGACCTTGCGCGACTGGTCACCGGAGGCGCCGTAGGACTGCTGGAACTGCACGCCCTTGCCGGCCGCCGTCTGCGTGAAAGCCGGGATGACCTTGTCGAACCCCGGCTTCGGCGTGGAGTAGGCGAACAGGTTGAGGGTGCTGCTCGTGGCGGCGGCGTTCTGGGCCTGGGCGCCGGTCGCCACGACGTCGCTCGCGCCACCGCCGGCACAGGCCGTCATCACCATCGCACCGACGGTCGCGGCGGCGGCCAGGGCGAGGCGGGGGTGATGACGCATGAGCTTCTCCTTCGAGCAAATCTCCTATGGGGTAACTAGGAGTTTGGATAGCATCACGTTATTGGTCAAATAACGTGGGCTTATGTCTCGCATCGTGGAAGGCCCGCGGCATGCCGCATGCAGCACAGCCGCTAGGAGAGGTCGCGTCCGCGCAGCACGATGTGCTCGGGCGCGGCGAGGGCGCGGATCTCGCGCCGGGGATCGGCGGAGTACACCACCAGGTCGGCGGGCGCGCCCTCCTCCAGCCCCGGGCGACCCAGCCAGGCGCGGGCGCCCCAGGTCACGGCCGTCAGCGCCTCGTCGGGGGTCAGCCCGGCGCGGGTGAGCTCCAGGACCTCCTGGGCCACCAACCCGTGGCGCAGCGAGCCGCCGGCATCGGTGCCGACGTAGATCGGGATCCCGGCGTCGTGGGCGGCCGCAATGGTGGCGTAGCGCCGCTCATGGAGCCGCAGCATCCGTCGGTGGTAGTCGGGGTACTTCTCGCGAGCGGGCTCGGCGAGCTCGGGAAACGTCGCGATGTTGACCAGGGTGGGCACGATGGCGATGCCCTGGGCCGCGAACTGGGCGATCGTCTCGTCCTCGAGCCCGGTGGCGTGCTCGATGCAGTCGGTGCCTGCGGCCGCGAAGTCGTAGAGCGACGCCTCGCCGAAGCAGTGCGCCGTCACCCGGGCGCCCTCGTCGTGGGCCGCGGCGATCGCGTCGGTGAGCACGTCGACCGGCCAGCAGGGAGTGAGGTCGGCGGCGTCGCGGTCGATCCAGTCGCCGACGAGCTTGACCCAGCCGTCGCCGGCCTTCGCCTCGAGGCGTACGCGTTCGACGAGCTGGTCGGGCTCCACTTCGTGGGCGTAGTTGCGGATGTAGCGACGGGTCCGGGCGATGTGGCGGCCCGCGCGGATGATCTTCGGCAGGTCGTCGCGCTCGTCGATCCAGCGCGTGTCGGAGGGCGAACCGGCATCACGGATCAGCAGGGTGCCGGCATCGCGATCGGCGAGCGCCTGGGCCTGCGCGGTCGCGTCGTCGACCGCACCGTGCGCATCGAGACCCACGTGGCAGTGGGCGTCGACCAGACCGGGCAGGACATAGCCGTGCAGGGTCTCGACATCGGCACCAGGGGACGTTGGCCGCTCGAAGGTCAGCCGGCCGCCCACCACCCACGCCTCACCGCGCACGTCATCGGGTCCGACGAGGATCTCGCCCTGCAGGTGCAGCACCGGTGCCGTCATGGGGCCGACCCTAGCGAGGGACCTCGGCGGTCCGCGCCACGAAGCGGCGCAGGGCTTCGACGACCACGTCCGGGGCATCGGTGTGGACCCAGTGCGAGGCGCCCTTGACGGTCAGCTGCCGCACGCGGGGGAAGAGCGTCCGCATCGGTTCGACGTCCCCGGGCTGGATGTAGGGCGACTCGCTGCCGGCGATCCACAGCACCGGCCCGTCGTAGGGATCCACCTCGCCGGGCGCGACCGGCCAGTCGGCGATCGCGGAGTCGCTCCCCCGCGCGGCGTCCGCCGCGACCATCCCGAGGTTGGCCTGCCACCGCCAGGCGTCGCCGTCGCGGCGCAGGTTCTGCAGGAGGAACGCCTTGACGCCGGGGTTCGACTCCTGGAACCGCGCCTCGGCGTCGGCCCGGGAGCCGAGCTCGCCGAGGGGCAGGCGCTGCATCTCGGCGATGTACCCGGTGAACCGGTCGAGGTCGCCGTAGTGCTTGGGGGCGATGTCGACGACGACCAGGCCCTGGACGAGGTCCGGGTGGTGCAGCGCGAGGAGCATCGCGGTCTTGCCGCCGAGGGAGTGGCCGACGACCACCCACCGCTCATCGGGCGCGATGGTGCGCAAGGTGTCGGCGACTGACGCGGCATACGCCTCGAACGAGAACTCCTGGCTCCACGGGGACCGGCCGTGGTCGGGCAGGTCGACCAGCGTGCAGCGAGCCCCGGTGCCGTCGGGCCCGGCGAGCGCCTTGGCGATCTGGCTCCAGTTGCGCCCCCTGCCCGAACAGCCCGTGCAGGAAGGCCACGCGCGGCCCCGCCGTGCCGACCGAGAGGGTGTGGAGCGCAGCGGCCGAGGTCACCGGCCCAGGAACTTCTCGAAGCCCTTGGGCAGGTTGGCGGGATCGAGGTCGGCCGGTATGCCGCCGTCCCCGGCTCCCCCGCCGAACGCCGCGCCCGAGGCTGCGGCGCCGCCCGTCCTGGCCTTCTCTGCCGCGGCGCGCTCCTCGGCCGCGCGCTTGGCCGGGTTGCCCGACTTGGACTTCTTGCGCTGCGGAGGCTGGGGGCGGCCCTTCTTGCCGCCACCCATGCCGGGCATACCCGGCATACCGGGGATGCCGCCCCCGCGGGCGAACTGCTTCATCATCTTCTGCGCCTCGGTGAACCGCTCGAGCAGCGCGTTGACCTCCGACACCTCGACGCCGGAGCCGCGCGCGATCCGGGCCCGGCGCGAGCCGTTGATCTGCTTGGAGTGGGTGCGCTCGAACGGCGTCATCGACCGGACCATGGCCTCGACGCGGTCGAACTCCTTCGGGTCGAGGTTGTCGAGCTGGGCCTTCATCTGGCCCATGCCCGGCATCATCCCGAGCATGGACTTCAGGCCGCCCATCTTCTTCAGCGCCGCCATCTGGCTGAGGAAGTCGTCGAAGGTGAAGTCCTCCTCGGCGAGGAACTTGCGCTGCATCTCCTGCGCCTGGCGGGCATCGAACGCCTTCTCCGCCTGCTCGATGAGGGTCAGCACGTCACCCATGTCGAGGATGCGGGAGGCCATGCGGTCGGGGTGGAAGACCTCGAAGTCCTTCACGCCCTCGCCGGTCGAGGCGAACATGATCGGGCGCCCGGTGATCGAGGCGACGGACAGCGCAGCACCACCGCGGGCGTCGCCATCGAGCTTGGTCAGCACGACGCCGGTGAAGTCGACGCCTTCCTGGAAGGCGAGGGCAGTCTCGACGGCGGCCTGGCCGATCATCGCGTCGATGACGAACAGGACCTCGTCGGGCTGGATCGCTGCGCGGATGTCGGCGGCCTGCTGCATGAGGTCGGCGTCGACCGCGAGGCGGCCGGCGGTGTCGACGATGACCACGTCGTGCTGCGTGCGGCGGGCGTGCTCGATGCCGGCCTGCGAGACCGCGACCGGGTCGCCGTACGAACGGGTGCCTTCCCCGGTGGAACCGACGGCGTCGTGGCCGCCGACGTTGCCGCGTTCGGGGGCGAAGACCGGCACGCCTGCGCGCTCCCCGACGACCTCGAGCTGGGTCACGGCGTTGGGGCGCTGCAGGTCGGCCGCGACGAGGATCGGCGTGTGGCCCTCGTCCTTGAGCCGCTTGGCCAGCTTGCCGGCCAGCGTCGTCTTGCCTGAGCCCTGGAGGCCGGCCAGCATGATCACGGTCGGGGGTTCTTGGCGAACTGGATGCTCCGGGTCTGGCCGCCGAGGATCGACACCAGCTCGTCGTTGACGATCTTGACGACCTGCTGGGCGGGGTTGAGGGCTCCGGACACCTCTGCGCCCATGGCCCGCTCACGCACGGCCGAGGTGAACGCCTTGACGACGGGAAGCGCGACATCGGCGTCGAGCAGCGCGAGCCGGATGTCCCGGACCGTGCTGTTGACGTCGTGCTCGCTGAGCCGCCCCTTCCCCCGGAGGTTCTTGAAGGTGGCGGTCAGGCGATCGGAGAGAGACGTGAACACGGCCCCAAGGCTAATCGTTCGCGGCGGGTGCCACCGACCGGTGCTCAGGCCGGTGCTCAGGCCGGTGCTCAGGCCGGTGCTCAGGCCGATGCTCAGGTCGGCGGGTTGCCGTCACAGGTGTCGATCACCGCAGCCACCGTCTGGGCCACCTTGGCCGGCGACAGCAGGCGGCCCCCGAACTCGGTGACGTAGAACGTGTCCAGAGTCTGCCCGGCATACGTGGCGATGTGTGCGGAGCGCACGGACAGCCCTGCCTTCGCGAAGGCCAGGCCCAGCTCGTGGAGCAGGCCGGGGCGGTCCTGGGCGCGCACCTCGATGACCGTGGCCTCCTGCGACGCGTGGGGCACGACGAGAGCCCGCGCCTGCCCCGGCGAACCCGACGACGCCTGGGCGCTGGGTCGGCCGGCGAACTGGCGACGGCGCTCCAGCAGTCCGAGCGGGGTCCGGTCGCCGACGGCGAGGCGCTCGAGCCCGCGCACGATGCGCTGCTCGTCCGGCGGCTCCCCGCTCGGGCTCTCGACGTGCCACTCGTTGGCGGCGACGCCGTCGAGCGTCCGCAGGATCGCCGTACGCACGACGAGCCCGTATGCCGCGAGCAGCCCCGCGGTGTCGGCGAACAGTCCCAGCCGGTCCCGGTCGAAGACGTCGATGCGGTAGGAGCCACCCTGGGGCCGGATGACGACCCGGGGCTCCCCCGCCGCGACCGACTCGAGGTCGGCGTTCGAGACCGTGGCAACCTCGGCCGGTGGCGGGGTCGCGCCCTCCTCCCAGCCGCTCTGGGCCGCCTCGGCGAGCTGGCGCAGCAGTGTGGCCCGCCAGTCGGTCCAGGCCTGCGGTCCCGCGGCGCTCGCATCGGCTTCGGTGAGGGCCAGCAGCAGGTCGAAGATCTCCCGCGACCCACCGGCTGCCGCCCTCGCGGCGGTGACGGTGCCCGGGTCCTTGTGGTCGCGACGCGTGGCGAGGTCGATCAGGGTGAGGTGCTCGCGCACGAGCAGCTCGATCGTGGCGACGTCGCGCTCGGCATACCCCAACCGCGTCGCGATGGCGGCCGCGAGCGGCGCGCCAGCGGCCGAGTGGTCGTGGGCGCCCCGGACCTTGCCGATGTCGTGCAGCAGGGCGCCGAGCAACAGCAGGTCGGCGCGGTGCACGCCGCGGACCAGACCGCCGGCGAGCACGACCGTCTCGACGAGGTGACGGTCCACCGTGTGGCGGTGCACGGCGTTGCGCTGGGGGCGCGAGCGCACCGCGGCCCACTCGGGGAACCAACGGTCGACGATCCCCGCCTGGTCCAGTCCCTCCCACACGCCGACCAGGCCGGGACCGGTCGCGAGCAGGTCGGCGAACAGGTCGCGGGCGATGACCGGCCAGGGGTCGGTGAGCTGCGGCGTCTGGGAGGCGAGGTTGGCCAGCGTCGTGGGGGCGATGGGCAGGCCGTTGCGGGCGGCGATCACGGCGGCGCGCAGCGGCAGGAGGGGGTCGGTGGCCAGCGCGTTGCGTGGTCCGAGCACCACCTCGCCGTCGTGCTCGTACATGCCGAAACCGAGCGGGTTGAGCTGGGGGCGGCGTGGGCCGACCCGCAGGGTGCGGGCGCGCTGCGACTGCCCCGCCCGGCGGACCGTGCCGTCGAGGGCGTAGGCGATCGTCCGGGCCGCGTTCGAGACGTCGGTGAGCAGCTCGTCGGCGTCGGTGTGCCCCAGCAGCGCGGCGACCCCGTCGTGGTCCTCGCGGGTCAGCCGGTCGCGGCCCTTGCCCGTGACGACGTGCACCGCGTCGCGGACGTCGAGCAGCGTCCGGTGCGCCTCGTCGACGTCGCCGTGGGGCCGGTCGGTGAGCCACGCGGCGACGAGGGCGCGCAGGACCGTCATGTCGCGCAGCCCGCCGTGGGCGTCCTTGAGGTCGGGCTCGAGGCTCTGCGCCAGGTCCCCGTGCCGGGCATGCCGGGCCTGCAGCGCCTCGACGAGCTGCGGCAGCCGCTTGCGGGCGTTGGCGCGCCAGTCGTGCGCCACCGTGGACCGGGCTGCGGCGACGACCTCGGGGTCGCCCGCCACGCAGTCGAGGTCGAGCAGGCCCACCGCGGCCGTGAGGTCACCGGCGGCGACGGTGCGGCACTGGCTCACGGTGCGCACCGAGTGGTCGAGCCGGACACCGGCATCCCAGACGGGGTACCAGATCTGGTCGGCCAGGGTGCGCAGGTCCTCGCCGCCGAGCGATCGCCCGTAGTGGAGCAGCACGAGGTCGACATCGCTGAGCGGGCCGGCGTCGCCGCGGGCGAGGCTGCCGACGGCCGCGAGGGCCAGACCCTCGGCGGGGCGACCGGCCAGCGCCTCGCGCCACACCTCGGCGAGCCAGCTGCGCGTGAGGGTCCCGATGGCGGTGCGACGGGCCGGGCCGGCCCCCGGGGCGTCGAAGCCCCGCGCACCGGCCAGGTCGAGACGGCGGGCCGCCAGGTCGGCATGCTCGATGGTCATGACCCCGAGCCTGCCCTGTGGACGTTTCGGACGGTGCGCGTTCGTGTTACGCCCGTGTTAGCGGGCCGCCGCCGAGATTTGGGGCCACTTGGCCCCGTTTCGCGGCGTCCAGGTTCCAGCGGCACCGGGACCGCCCCCACGCAGCGGTATGCCGCCCGCTCGAGGCGAGCGGACGGCATACCGGGCGGAGGGGGCGGGTGGGTGGGTGGGGCTAGAGCGCGTCGACTCCGCGTTCGCCGGTGCGCACCCGGATCACGTCGTCGACGGGAACGGTCCAGATCTTCCCGTCACCGATGCGACCGGTCTGTGCGGCCTTGAGGACGACGTCACACACGGAGCTGGCGTCCATGTCGTCCACGAGGACCTCGACGCGCACCTTCGGCACGAAGTCGACGGTGTACTCGGCACCGCGGTAGACCTCGCTGTGGCCGCGCTGGCGCCCGTAGCCGGACACCTCGCTGACGGTCATGCCGGAGATGCCGTAGGCCTCCAGGGCCTCCTTGACCTCGTCGAGCTGGTGGGGCTTGATGATGGCGGTCACGAGCTTCATGCGGGTGCTCCCTCCTTGGTCTTGGCCGAAGCCGTGGACACTGCCGAGCCGGAGCCAAAGCGTCCGCCGCTGAGGCCACTGAGATCGTAGGCGCTCTCCGCGTGCTCGGTGAGGTCGACGCCCTGGGCCTCGTCGGCCTCGTCGACCCGGAAGCCGATCGTCTTGTGGATCGCCAGGCCGATGAGGTACGTCGCGACGAACGAGAAGATCATCACGAACAGCGCGCCCTCGACCTGCGCTCCGAGCTGGGAGAACCCGCCACCGTAGAACAGCCCCTCGTTGACGGCCAGGCCCGCAGCCCCGGTGGGGCTGCCCTTGGTGGCCAGGAGGCCGATCAGGAGGGTGCCGATGAGGCCACCGACGAGGTGGACACCCACGACGTCGAGGCTGTCGTCGAAGCCGAAGCGGAACTTCAGCCCCACCGCCAGGGCGCATCCGGCGCCGGCGACGAGGCCCACGATGAGCGCGCCGATCGGCGAGACCGTGGCGCAGGCCGGGGTGATCGCGACCAGCCCCGCGACGATGCCCGAGGCAGCACCGAGCGAGGTGGCGTGGCCGTCCCGCACCTTCTCCACGACGAGCCAGCCCAGCATCGCGGTGGCCGTGGCGGCCAGGGTGTTGACCCAGACGCCAGCCGCCTGGGCACCGGCGCCGAGGGCCGAGCCCGCGTTGAAGCCGAACCAGCCGAACCACAGGATGCCCGCACCGATCATGACGAGGGTGAGGTTGTGCGGCCGCATGGGCTCCTTGGCGAACCCGATGCGCTTGCCGAGCACGATCGCGAGCGCCAGGCCCGCCGCACCGGCGTTGATGTGGATCGCCGTGCCACCGGCGAAGTCATAGGCGCCAGCACCGCCGAGGAACATGCCCCCGGCCTTGTTGGCGATCCAGCCGCCGGTCTGCGCGGCATACCCGCTGAAGGCGAACACCCAGTGCGCCGCCGGGAAGTAGACCACGGTGGCCCACACGACGGTGAAGACGGTCCAGGCGGTGAACTTGGCCCGGTCGGCGATGGCGCCGGAGACGAGGGCCACCGCGATGATGGCGAAGACCACCTGGAAGGCGACGAAGGCCGAGCCCGGTATGCCGCCGGCTGCCGCGACTCCCTTGGACGGGTCGGCGGGGACGAAGCCGTAGATCTGGTCGAGCACCCCCTTGAGCCCGAAGTGGGTGAAGGGGTTGCCCACCAGGCCGCCACCCACGTCTGGCCCGAAGGCCTCGCTGTAGCCCCAGAGGATCCACACGGTTCCGACCGTGCCCATGGTGATGAAGCTCATCATCATCATGTTCAGCACGCTCTTGGTCCGGACCATGCCGCCGTAGAAGAGGGCGAGGCCGGGGGTCATGAACAGCACGAGGGCCGCCGCAGCGAGGACCCACGCGGTGTTCCCGCTGTCGATGAATGGCGTGTCGGCCGCCACAAGTGTTAGTGCGCTCATGGCGAAGACTGTGCCGGTGGCGCATTTCGCGCAGGGCCGTCGCGTGTTACGGGCGTGTTAGCGGAGCCTCACAGCCGTAAGGATCAGGTTTCGAGCTGGCCTGCATCTCACATCCTGGACAGCGTGGTCAGGCCAGGATCGCGTCGACGAACGCCTCGGGGTCGAACGGCGCGAGGTCGTCCGGCCCTTCGCCCAGGCCGACGAGCTTGACCGGCACCCCGAGCTTGCGCTGCACGGAGACCACGATGCCGCCCTTGGCCGTGCCGTCGAGCTTGGTGAGCACGATCCCGGTGACGTTGACGACCTCGGCGAACACCTCGGCCTGCCGCAGGCCGTTCTGCCCCGTGGTGGCGTCCAGTACGAGCAGGACCTCGTCGATCGGGCTCTGCTTCTCGATGACGCGCTTGACCTTGCCGAGCTCGTCCATCAGCCCGACCTTGTTGTGCAGTCGGCCCGCGGTGTCGACGAGCACGACGTCGGCCTCCAGCTCGGCGCCCGCCTTGACGGCGTCGAAGGCGACCGCCGCCGGGTCGGCCCCGTCGCGGTCCGAGCGGACCGTGGGCACCCCGACCCGGGCACCCCACGTCTCGAGCTGGTCGGCTGCCGCCGCGCGGAACGTGTCGGCAGCGCCGAGCACGACGTCCTTGTCCTGGGCGACGAGCACGCGCGCGAGCTTGCCCACGGTGGTCGTCTTGCCGGTGCCGTTGACCCCCACGACGAGGATGACCGCAGGGCGGCCGTCGACCCTCGAGTCGGCCAGCGACCGGTCGAGGGAGGGGTCGACCAGCGCGAGGAGGTCCTCGCGGAGCCAGCCGCGCACGGTGTTCTCGTCAGTGGTGCCCTCGACCTTGACCCGCGCGCGCAGCTTCGCGACGAGCTCGGTGCTGGCCTCGACGCCGAGGTCGGAGGCGATGAGGGTGTCCTCGACCTCCTCCCAGGCCGCCTCGTCGAGACCGCCGCGGGACAGCAGCGCCAGCAGCCCCTGGCCGAGGGCGGAGTTCGAACGCGAGAGGCGGGCTCGCAGGCGCTGGAGACGGCCCGCGGGTGCCTCGGGTCGCTCGATCGTCGGCGTGGTCGGCTCGGGAAGCGTGGCCGGCGAGGCGGGCAGCGTGTCGACGGAGCCGGCATCCTGGACCGAGCGCTTGGGCGCGTCCCGGGGCGGCTCGGCATCGTCACCGACACCGGGCAGCACGTCAGGGCGACGCGCGGGCGCGGACCGGCTGCGGCCCCCTCGTCCCCGCACCAGGCCGACGAGCACACCACCGAGCACCAGCAGGAGCCCGACGGCGATGGCGATCCATTCCCACAGCTGATCAATCACGCGCGCCATCCTCTCATCCGCGCAGGGTCATCCCGGCCGGCAGACCGAAGGCCGCCCCCGTGGGGACGGCCCAGTGCGTATGCCGCGCGTCGGCGCGGGCGGGGCGCTCAGCTGGCGCGGTGGCGCGGGGTGTCGTCGGCGTTGTCGCTGAACGGGTTGGACACGGTGTCGCTCACCTTGTCCTTGGCGGTCGAGATCGCCTCACCGGTCTTGTCGAGGGTCGACTCGGTCTTCTCCTTGACGATCGCGACGATCTCCTCGCCCTGGGGCGTGAGGAGCTCGCGGCCCTCGCGACGTGCCGGGACAGCCACGACCGCGACGACGGCGACCGCCAGTCCGACGCAGATGAGCATCCCGATGATGAGCACGACCATGGGTATAGGGTGCCCTGCCTTCCTGTGAATGCTCAAATCGACCCGCCAGGGGTCCTGCTGGTCAGGCGCTCTGTGCCGCAACGTCCCGGATGCGCTGGGAGACCACCGTCGTCACACCGTCGCCGCGCATCGAGACGCCGTAGAGGGCGTCCGCGACCTCCATGGTGCGCTTCTGGTGCGTGATGACGATGAGCTGGCTCGAGTCGCGCAGCTCCTCGAACAGCGTGATGAGGCGCCCGAGGTTGGCGTCGTCGAGTGCGGCCTCGACCTCGTCCATGATGTAGAACGGGCTGGGCCGGGCCTTGAAGATCGACACGAGCAGGGCCACCGCGACCAGCGAGCGCTCGCCACCGGAGAGCAGCGACAGCCGCTTGATCTTCTTGCCCGGAGGCCTCGCCTCGACCTCGATGCCGGTGGTGAGCATGTTGTCCGGGTCGGTCAGGGTCAGCTTGCCCTCGCCACCGGGGAACAGCCGGCTGAAGACGCCCTCGAACTGCGCGGCGGTGTCGTGGAACGCCTCGGTGAAGACGCGCTCGACCCGCTCGTCGACCTCGCGGACGATGTCGAGCAGGTCGCGCTTGGACTTCTTGAGGTCCTCGAGCTGCTCGGTGAGGAACTTGTGACGTTCCTCCAGGGCGGCGAACTCCTCCAGGGCCAGCGGGTTGACCCGGCCTAGGGCGCCCAGGGCCCGCTCGGCCTTGCGCAGCCGCTTCTCCTGGACCTCGCGGACGAACGGCGCAGGCTCGGGCACCGTGTCGGGGTCGTCGTCGGGACCCTGCAGGAACGGCACGAGCTGGTGCGGCCCGAAGTCCTCCATGAGGGTCTCGGGCGCGATGCCGAGCTCTTCGACTGCCTTGGCCTGCATGGTCTCGATCCGCAGCCGCTGCTGGGTGCGCGCGACCTCGTCGCGGTGGACGGTGTCGGTGAGGTCGCGCAGCTCGTCCTGGAGCACGGAGGTCTCGCGCCGCACCTGGGCCAGCGTCTGGTCGAGCTCGGCCCGCTCCTGCTCGGCCCGGGTGCGCTGCTCGGCCGCCGTCTCGAGGGCGCGGCTCACGAGAGTCACCGCGTATGCCGCGCCGCGGCGGACCGCCTCGGCCACGGTCGCCTCGCGCTTGCGCCGCTCCTGCCGGGCGGCGAGCCGCTGACGAGCGGCCAGCTCGTTGCGGGCGGCGCCCTCGAGGGACTCCGCACGTCCCTTGAGGGCCCTCGCGCGCTCCTCCTTGGTCCGCAGGGTGAGCCGCAGCTCGGTCTCGGTGGCACGCCCCCGGCTCGCCTCGAGCTCGAGCCGGTCACGCTCGTCGGTGCTGGGTTCCGCGGCATCGGCGGGCTCGGCGCTCGCCTCGTCGAGGCGCTCGGCCAGACCCGCGAGCTCGGCGCGGTCGGCCTCGAGTGCCCGCTCGGCATCGGCGATCGCGCGTTCGGTGCGTTCGGCCTCGGCCTTGGCGGAACGCACGGTGGCCCCGAGCTGGCCCAGACGCTCGGCGACGGCGGCCATCTTGGCGTCGGACTCATGCAGCGCGTCGAGGGCGGCCTCGACCTCCTCGGCTGCGACCCGGTGCCGCTCGACCACGGCGGTGAGCGCGAACCGCGCCTGCTCGCCGCGCCGGGTGGCGTCCGCCATGCGGTCGCGGGTCTCGTCGACGGCCGACTGGATCTCGATGAGGCTCGGGGCGTGACTGCTGCCACCACGGACGAACCCGGGCGCGAACACGTCGCCCTCGGTCGTCACGGCGGTGACGCCGTCACCGCGAGACACCAGGGCCGCAGCAGCCTCGGCATCGGGGACCAGCGCGACGCGGTCGAGCAGCTGCTCCACCGCCGGCCGCACGGTGGTGGGCGCCTGGACGACCTCACGCGCCCAGACGGCGCTGTCGTCCAGAGGCGGCCAGGTCGACGGGTCGTCGCTGGCCGCGGTCTGGCCGACGAGGAACGCCGCGCGACCCGCGTCGTCCGCGCGCAAGGTGGCGAGGGCGCGAGCCGCGTGGTCGACCGACTCGACCGCCAGCGCGTCGCCGGCCCAGCCGAGTGCGGCCGCGATCGCGGCTTCGTGGCCACCCTTGACCTGCAGCAGCGAGGCCACCGAGCCGATGATGCCGTGCTGGGCATCGGCCGCGGCGAGCAGCGTGGCCGCTCCGTCCTTGCGCGACAGGCTGAGCTCGAGCGCCTCGAGCCGGGCGCCCGCGGTCGTGCGGTCGCGCTCGGCCGTGCGCTCGGCTTCGCGATGACGCTCGACCTCGGCCTCGAGCTCGTCGAGGACGGCGGCGGCCCTCTCGTAGGCGGAGTCGAGCCCCTCCTCGCCCTCCTCGTCGACGGCAACGGAGGCCTCCAGCCCGGTGAACTCCTTCTCCGCGGCGGCGGCCCGCTCCAGCGACTGGGCCACGATGCCGCGCAGGCGGCCGATCTCGGCCTCCCCCGCCTCGATCCGGCTGCGACGCGCGCCCACCTGGCCGGCCAGCTTCGCCAAGCCCTCGCGGCGGTCGGCCGCCGCGCGGGCCAGGCGCTGCAGGCGCTGCTGCTCCGCGGCATACGCCTGCTCGGCTTCGGCCCGCGCCGCCACCGCGCGCTCGAGGGCCTCCTTGGCGTCGCGCACCTCGGCGAGCAGGGACTCCTCCTGGGCGCGGGCCTCGACCGCCTGCGCGCGCAGCTCCTCGGGGTCGCGGCCGGTGGTCTGCTCGTCGGCGCTGTCCTGGCTGAGGAGCCGCACGCGCTCGCTCGCGAGGGACTCGGTGGAGGCCAGCTTGTCGCGAAGCTGCTGGATGCGGAACCAGCGGTCCTGAGCCCGGGTGAGCTCGGGAGCGGCCTCCTGGGCCTGCTGCTCGAGCGTGGCGAGCCGGCTGCGCAACGTGGCCAGGGCGTCCTCGACCTCGGTGCGCTTGGCGATCAGGGCGCTCTCGTCGGCGACCTCCTGCTCGAGGGTCGAGGTGAGCTGGACGAGGTCGTCGGCGAGCAGCCGCAGCCGGGCGTCGCGGGCGTCGCCCTGGATCACCGCGGCCCGGCGAGCCGCCTCGGCCTGGCGCCCCAGCGGGCCGAGCTGGCGGCGGATCTCACCAGTGAGGTCGTTGACCCGCAGGAGGTTGGCCTCCATGGTCTCGAGCTTGCGGAGCGCCTTCTCCTTGCGCTTGCGGTGCTTGAGGACCCCCGCGGCCTCCTCGATGAACCCGCGGCGCTCCTCGGGCGTCGCGCGGAGCACCGTGTCGAGCTGGCCCTGGCCCACGATGACGTGCATCTCGCGGCCGATGCCGGAGTCAGAAAGCAGCTCCTGGACGTCGAGCAGCCGGCAGGGCGTGCCGTTGATGGCGTACTCGGAACCGCCGTTGCGGAACATCGTCCGCGCGATCGTCACCTCGGTGTAGTCGATCGGCAGCGCGCCGTCGGAGTTGTCGATCGTCAGCGACACCTCGGCCCGGCCCAGCGGCGCGCGCCCGGCGGTGCCGGCGAAGATGACGTCCTCCATCTTGCCGCCGCGCAGGGACTTGGCCCCCTGCTCCCCCATGACCCACGCGAGCGCGTCGACGACGTTGGACTTGCCGGAGCCGTTGGGGCCGACGATGCAGGTCACCCCCGGCTCGAGCCGCAACGTGGTCGCCGAGGCGAAGGACTTGAAGCCCTTCAGGGTCAGGCTCTTGACGTACACGAGCGGTCGTGGCTCCTCGGTGCGGCGGCTGGATCGCGGCTCACTGTACCGGCGGGGTCGCGGCGGGTCGTGGCGCTTCGCGCCGCCACGCCGTTCCCCGGGACGTGAGTGGCCCGTGTGACAGCAGAGGTATGCCGCGACGGGCCAGACCCGTTCACGGGCGGCGTCAGCGCTGGGCGATCGCCTCGTGGTGGTGGATGACCTCGGCGATCACGAAGGTCAGGAACTTCTCGGCGAAGGTCGGGTCGAGCCCCGCGTCGTCGGCGAGCGCCCGCAGCCGCGCGATCTGGGACTCCTCGCGCGCGGGATCGGCAGGCGGCAGACCCTCGCGTGCCTTGAGCTCCCCCACCCGCTGCGTGCACTTGAACCGCTCGGCGAGCAGATGGATCAGGGCGGCGTCGATGTTGTCGATGCTGGCCCGCAGGCGAGCCAGCTCGGGTGGCGTCGGGTCGGGCGAGGTCACCCACCCATCGTAGGCACGCCCGCGCCCACGATGTCCGGGTGTCTCAGGTCTTCACGCAGCTGGTCGTTGTCACGCTGCAGACGCTCGACAAGATGCTCGAGGTCCGCGACCCTGCGGCGCAGCTCAAGGGTCTCGAGCTGGAGGCGCGGGTCGTTCACCGGGCGATAGCCCACGAGGGCCTTGGCCATGTCGACTCCTTTTCCGCAGGCGGGGGGATTCGCGCCATGCGTGGCCCCGAGGGGGGCGTCTCTCAGGGTGACAGGCAGCCCGGCTGTGGGTCAATGCCGCACGGACCAAGCCGACTAGACCAAGCCGACTGGACCAAGCCGACTGGACCGAGCCGCACTGGTCGATGCGGCCTACTTCTCGACGAACCCGGACAGGTCGTCGCGCGCGGGGCCCCAGGTGGCTACGCAGGTGTGCACCTCGCCGGGCCGCAGATGCTGCGACGGCTTCTCCTCGATCAGCGCCACCAGCTGGCGGATCCGCTCGGCTTCGCCCTGCGCGACCACCTCGACCCGGCCGTCGCCGGCGTTGCGGGCATGCCCGACGAGCCCCAGCTCGAGCGCGCGCGCCCGCGTCCACCAGCGAAAGCCCACACCCTGCACCCGACCGTGCACCCAGATCACTGCCCTGGCCGGACCGTTGTCGTTCATGTGCCTCACCTCTGCTTCCAGTTGTACAACGCCGGAGCGAGGCTGTCAGGTCTGGCTGGGCGTGTCCTGAAGGCGTTCTGGACCGCGGCCCCGGGGCGGCCGGGGACGCGGCCGGGGTTGGCAGCGCGGGCAGCTGAAGCTCGAGCGGTTCATGAACGCCTCGCGACGGATGGGGGTGCCGCAGCGGTCGCAGGGCCGACCCTCCTGGCCGTAGGCGTGCAGCGACCGGTCGAAGTAGCCCGAGGCGCCGTTGACGTTGACGTAGAGCGCGTCGAAGCTCGTGCCGCCCTCGCCGAGGGCCTCCAGCATCACCTCGCGCGCATGGTCGAGCAGCCGGGCCAGCGCTGGCTTGGTCAACGACGAGCATGTCCGCTCGCCGTGCACCTGGGCCCGCCACAACGCCTCGTCGGCGTAGATGTTGCCGATGCCGGACACCAGCGTCTGGTCGAGCAGGGCCCGCTTGACCGCCGAGTCCCGCAGCTTCATCCGCCGCACGACCGCGCCTTGGTCGAAGGCCGCCTCGAGCGGGTCGGGCGCGATGTGGGCGATGGTCTCGGGAATCAGGTCCTCGGTGAGCTCCGACAAGGCCATGCCACCGAAGGTCCGCTGGTCGACGAAGCGCAGCTCGGGCCCGGCGTCGGCGAACTCGAACCGCGCGTGCAGGTGCTTCTCCTGCGGTGCCGCTGGGTCCTCGACGAGCAGCTGGCCGCTCATCCCGAGGTGCGCCAGGAGCGCCTGGCGTGAGCCGTCGGGCGCCCGCAGGACCAGCCAGAGGTACTTGCCGCGACGGCGCGCGGACTCGACGTGGTTGCCCGCGACGCGCTCGGCGAGGTCGGCGGCGCCGGGCAGGTGCCGCCGTGCGACCCGTACGCCACGGAACTCGGCGGTCTCGATGACGCGGCCGGTCACGTGGTCGGCCAGACCACGGCGGACCACCTCGACCTCGGGCAGCTCAGGCACGGGGTATGCCGGGTGCTCGCCTACGAGGGCGAGCCAGCGGGCAGTTCGCTGGCGTCGGTGTCCGGGGTCTCGACGCCCGCAGCGCCGCGCGGGGATGTCGCCTGCGTGTGGGCGACCAGGCCGTCGCCCTCGGCGGCGGCTTGGCGCGCCGTGATCGCGCGCCACGCGAGCTCAGCAGCGCGCTGCTCGGCTTCCTTCTTGGAGCGACCCGTGCCGGTGCCGAGGACCTGCTCGCCGACGACCGCCTGGGCGTGGAACGTCTTCTCGTGGTCGGGGCCCTCCTCCTCGACGCGGTACTCCGGCACTCCCACAGCCGACGCGGCGGCGAGCTCCTGGAGGCTGGTCTTCCAGTCCAGACCCGCACCGAGGGTGGCCGACTGGGCCATCAAGGGGTCGAGGAGGTGGTGCACGAGCGCCGCAGCAGCTGGCATGCCGGAGGAGAGGTAGACCGTGCCGATCACGGCCTCCATCGTGTCGGCCAGGATCGAGGCCTTGTCCCGGCCACCGGTGCTCTCCTCGCCGCGCCCGAGGAAGAGGTGCTCGCCGAGCCCGAGCGTGCGGGCCACGTCCGCGAGCGCGCGCATGTTGACCACTGCGGCACGCAGCTTGGCGAGCTGCCCCTCGGGCAGGTCGGGATGCGCGGCATACAGCGTGTCGGTGACGACCAGACCCAGGACCGAGTCGCCGAGGAACTCCAGGCGCTCGTTGTTGGGCAGGCCGCCGTTCTCGTAGGCGTACGAGCGGTGGGTCAGGGCACGCAGAAGCAGCGACTCGTCGACCGGTGCTCCGGACACCTCGCTGAGGTGCTCGGCGAACCCACCGACGGGCCGCTGCGTCGCGCTGTCCTCGGGCGTACCCGTGGAGGACGGAGTGGAACTCACGCGAGGTTCAGGGTTGATCAGCCCTGGTGCTCAGTGCGCTCGGCCGGCGTGTAGTGCCGGCCCTTGTAGGTGCCGCACGACGGGCAGGCCATGTGCGGCTGCGTCAGGGACTTGCACTGGGGGCACGTGGTGAGCGTGGTCGCCGTCGCCTTCCAGTTCGCACGACGCGAACGGGTGTTGGAGCGCGACGTCTTCCGCTTCGGGACAGCCACGTCAGTTCCTCTTCTCTTCGGTGTCAGTGGCCAGCGCCTGCAGCGCGGACCACCTGGGGTCGATCACTTCGTGGTGGTGCCCAGGGTCGTCGGCCAGGTGGGCTCCACACTCGGAGCACAGCCCTGGACAGTCGGCCCGGCACACCGGCTGGAACGGCAGCGATGGCACCACCGCGTCCCGGAGCACGGTCTCGAGGTCGAACAGGTCGCCCTCGAGGGTGTGCTCCCTCGGTCTCGTCGTCGTCGGCACCCACCTCACGGTGGTGCGCCGCGCGATCGGCGTAGGCGAACAGCTCCTGGAACGTCGCGCCGACCCGAAGGTCGACCGGGTCCAGGCACCGCACGCAGGCGCCGGTTGCCGTGGCACGCACCGAGCCGGTCACCAGCACACCCTCGACGACGGACTCGAGCCGAAGATCCAGCTCGACCGGGGAGCCCTCGGGCACCGCGATCACGTCCGTGCCGAAGTCGGCAGGTGCCTCGACGGTCCGCTGCAGCTGCTCCATCGAACCGGGTCGACGACCGAGGCTCTTGGCGTCGAACACCAAGGGCGACCGAGAATCGAGATGGTTCATGGCTCCAGCAGACGTCGAGTGACTTGGCCTTGCGCCACGACGAGACGTAGACCGACGCACGAGATTACCGGAGCGGCGCCCTCTGGCCCAAATGCGCGCGGTCCAGGGCCTCGCCGAGCACGGCGGCCAGGGTCCGGACGTACGTCGCCGTGAGGTGGTCGCCGGACCGGTGGACCGTCACGTGGCCGATTGCCACGGGACACCGGTCGACCGGGCAGATCCACGGCGTGAGGTCGATCAGCGGCGTGCCCGACTGGGCCGCGGCCAGTCGCTGCTCGGGCTGCCCGCTCCCGGCCACCGCGGGAGCCCGGTCGAACGCGCAGGTGCTGAGCCGATGGGGAGCCCGCGCCGTGCAGACGTCCAGGTCGTTCGGGGACAGCGGGCTGTCGGCCACGGCGGCCACGGGGATGCCCAGTCCCCGCAGCTGGCTCCACCGCTGGGCGAGACCGCTCACCAGCGCAGCACGGCTCGCGCGCGCTCCGTCCCAGGCGGACGATGCGTAGCCCGAGGTGATCACCAGGTCAGGGGGTCGAGCGTGAGCCGCTGGACGACCCGGTCGTTCCACACGTCGCACTGGGGGTAGGCCTTGCCCGCGTTCTGCGCGTGACCGGCCGCGAACGCGCACGAGGACTTGCCGTAGGTCACGACCTGCCACCCTCGGCTCGGTGCCAGCGCCTGGAGCGCAGGGAGCCACTGCATGGCCTTGGAGTCGCCCACGAGGGCCACCGTGGTGGCCGCCCCGGGCACCCCGAAGCGGCATGCCACGGGTTCCTCGGCGAGGCGGTCGACCTGGCATCGGTCGACATCGGCCGCCGGTCGGTCCTTGCCCGCCAGCTGCGGGTCGGGGGTGAGCCACTGCCAGTCGTCCACGGCATACACAGCCGGGTCCGTGCTCGGCGGTGAGGTGAGGGTCGCGGCGCCCAGGCTGCTCAGGGCCGGGCGCGCCCCCACCAGCGGGGAGGTGCGGAACGGCGACGGGGCCTGCACGAGGGGCACCGCACTGAGGGCACCGGCAGCCGACAGCGCGAGGCCGAGGGCCAGCACCGGTCGGGTTCGGGTCGCGAGTGCACGGCTGTGGTGGATGGGACTCTCGAGGAAGCGGTGGCAGGCCCACGCGGGGACGACCGAGGCGGCGACGACGGCGACCTTCTGCGCGCCGGTGAGTCCGGGAAAGGCCCACTGGGACAGGACCAGGACCGGCCAGTGCCACAGGTAGAGCGAGTAGGACAGGCCACCCACCCAGACCAGGGGGGCGATGGCCAGCACCCGCCCCGGCCCACCCGGCGCCCCGGCCCACCCGGCATACAGCACGGCGGCGGCCCCCAGCGTCGGCGCCAAGGTCCACGGACCGGGGGTGACAGCGTCCGCCGGCAGCCAGGCACAGCTCGCGACGACCGCGGCCAGACCCAGCCAGCCGCCCACCGCGGTCGCCACACTCCGCCACCCGGCGGTATGCCGTGGCTGCGCCGCGCGACCCGCGCACCAGACCGCGAGCGCCGCGCCCACGCCGAGCTCCCAGGCGCGGGCGGTGGTGACGAAGTACGCCCGCGCGGGGTCGATGCCGCCGAGCCACACGGCATACCCGAACGACGGAACGGCCAGGAGCGCGAGCAGGACCGCCACGGCGGCCGGCCGTGGGCGCCTGCGCAGCCGACGACAGGCGAAGCCGAGCGCGAGCAGCAGCAGGGGCCACACGACGTAGAACTGCTCCTCGACGGCCAGCGACCAGAAGTGCTGGACCGGCGACGGCAGCGAGTCGCTGGACAGGTAGTCGACGGCTCGGGCCGCCAGCACCCAGTTGACGACGTAGCCAGCGGCACCCGCGACATCCGTGCCGATCTCGAGCCGACGCAGGCCGGGCACCACGAACCAGCTGACGAGCGACGTCACCCCCAGGACGAGGATCGCCGCAGGCAGCAGGCGGCGGATGCGCCGCCCGATGAACCGAGCCCAGGCGATCGTGCCCGTCTCCGTCAGCTCGCGGACGAGCAGACCGGAGATGAGGAAGCCGGAGATGACGAAGAAGACGTCGACCCCAAGGAAGCCGTGCGTCAGCGGCAGACCCGCGTGGTAGGCGAGGACCACGAGCACCGCCACGGCCCGCAGGCCCTCGATGTCGGGCCGGAAGTGGTGGGTCCGGGGTTGGCCGGAGGTCAGGTCAACGCTCCCGCGCGCGGTGGAGGCGCTCCGCGAGGGCGTCTCGCACCCGGTCGCTGACCAGCCCGGAGGTGTCGCCGCCGTAGCGGGCGACCTCCTTCACCAGCGAGCTGGAGATGTGCTCGAACCGGGGGTCGCCGGGCAGGAAGACCGTCTCGACGCCGGTGAGGTGCCGGTTCATCAGGGCCATCGGCAGCTCGTAGGCGAAGTCGGTCCCGCCACGCAGGCCCTTGACGATCGCGCTCGCCTCGACGTCGCGGCATACGTCGACGAGGAGGCGGTCGGCGAACAGCTCGACCCGGACGTTGGCGAGGTCGCCACACCCGTCGAGGATCAGGTCACGGCGCTCGTCGGGGGTGAAGGTGCCGTGCTTGGCCGGGTTGTGGAGCACGGCGACGACGACCTCGTCGTAGAGCGCCGCAGCCCGCCGGATGACATCGGCATGGCCAAGCGTCACGGGGTCGTAGGAGCCGGGACACACGCACCGTCTGGTCACAGCGGCACGCTAGCAGCGCGCGTGTCCCGACCCCCGCTTCGTTACTTCTCTTCGCCCTCGTCGTCCGCGGGCAGCAGGCCCTCTCGGTGGGCCTTCGCGACGATCCCGCGGACGTTGCTGATCGACCCGGCGCCCTCGTCGAGGAGCTGGTTGCGCATGGTGGCCCACGCGGCCCCGAGCTCCTGGCGGACCTGCTCGGACACCTCGGTCTTGGCGGGGTTGAGGATGGTCTGCTCCTCCTCGCCGATGTGGTGGTTGAGGGCGGTGGCCAGCTCCTCCACCGCGTCGTCGAACTTCTGCGTGTCGGTGCCCTTGCACTCCAGGAGCGCGAGGAGCTTCTCGTTGCCCTCGGCGTGCTCCTCCTCCCCGTGCTCGGCCTCGCCCTTGGTGATGGCCCGCTTGCGGTTGAGCTGGGCGTAGACCTTGGCCTCCTCGGCCTCGCCATGCGCGATGAGGACGGTGGCCAGGGCCTCGCGGGCCGCCTCGCGGTCGGCCGTGGCGTCGCGCAAGTCGCGCAACAGGGACTCGAACAGCCGGTGGTCGTCGAGGATGAGCTCGACGACGTCACCCTCGGTGGGCCTGGGAATGTCATAGGTGGTCATGGCACCACCCTCTCTCACCTGCGGCGATGCCACATCTCGGGCTGGCGGACCGTGGGCGGTCCCACCCATCGGACGCCCGGTTTGTCCTGCGGGTGCAGGTGCGAAACGGTGGAGACGTCCTGACCTCCATCGGAAGGAGAGCTCATGCTCACCCTCACCGAGAACGCCAGCACGATCGTCAAGACCCTGGTCGAGCAGAACCTGCCGACGCAGGACGCCGGACTCCGGTTCAGCCAGCTCGACGGACAGGAGAGCGCCCTCACCGTCGAGACCGCCGAGCAGGCGCTGCCCGGCGACCAGGTCGTCGAGCAGGCCGGCGCCAAGGTCTTCCTCGACGAGACGGCCGCCGTCGCCCTGGGTGACCAGATCCTCGACGCCGACGTCGATGACACCGGCTCCGTGCAGTTCAGCATCACCCCCGCGGTGGCCCCCACCGCCTGAGCGCGGCCCCACGCTCCCTGACCCGCTCCCCACCGGGGGCGGGTCAGGCACGTCCGGGTCAGGCCATGCCCCGTCAGGCCACGACGTCGGGCATGCGCGGCCCGGCGAACCAGACCTTCGTCTCGCCGTAGCGGCGCTCCCCCTCCAGCTCCAGCGCCTCCGGCCAGGCCGGCTCCGGCGACCGCGACGACCGTTCGACCACGACCAGCGCCTCGGGTGCCAGCCACTCGTGGTCGACCAGCGCGGCCAGGTCCGCGGCGAGCGCCTCCTCCGTGAGCTCGTACGGCGGGTCGAGGAACACCAGCGTCTGCGGCTGTGCGGGCGTGGTGGCCAGGACCCGCTGGACGGTCGCGTGCCGCACCGTAGTCCCCGGTATGCCGAGTGCCTCGGCGTTCTGGCGGGTCACCTTGGCGGCTGCCTTGTCCGACTCCACGAGCAGGACGGTCGCGGCCCCGCGGCTGGCAGCCTCGAGTCCCAGGGCACCGGACCCGGCATACAGGTCGACGACGCGTGCGCCGAGGAGCACCTCGAGGTGCTCCAGCCGGGAGAACAGCGCTTCGCGGACCCGGTCGCTGGTCGGCCTCGTGCCGGACCCGGCCGGGGTGGACAGTCGCATGCCGCCGGCCCGCCCACTGATGATCCGCGTCACGGCGGCAAGGTAGCAGCAGCCCAACGCTGCTCAGGGCGCGTGCCGCTCAGGGGGCGTGCACCGTCGGGTCGTCGCGCAGCACGTCGAGCAGCAGGGCCAGCACCGCGTCGGGGCGCTCCATGGCCGGGAGGTGGCCGGCCCACTCGAGCTCGACGTGCTCCGCGCCGGGGATCTGCTCGGCCAGGTGTCTCGCGACCGAGCGGAAGTGGTCGAGGTCATGCGCCCCGGACACCGTGAGCGTGGGCACGGCGATGGCGGTGGGGTCGACCTCGACGCGGCGCGGCGCGGGGCCTGGAACGGCCTGGTCGGCGGCGATCTGCACGTCGAACGCCCGGCGCTGCATCTGGGTCAGGAGCTCGCGCGCCGCGACCCCGGCCTCGGGGCCAAGGAAGGTGCGGACGTTGAGGTCGACCGCACCGCCGACGTCGCCGGCCTCGAGGAGCCGGTCTTCCTCAGCACCGAAGGTCCGCACCGACTCGGTGGGCTCCAGTCCACGGTAGGCGGCACAGAGCAGCACGAGCGACGAGACGCGAGCCGGGTGCAGCATGGCCAGCTCCATCGCCACCCGCCCCCCGAACGACGACCCGACCACGGCGGCATCGGTGACCCCGAGCGACGCGAGCAGTGCGTCCACGTCGTCGGCGTCGGCATACTCCTCGGCCGGCATCGGCGTCTCTCCGAACCCGCGCAGGTCCGGTCGGATCACCCGGAAGGTGTGTGCCAGCGCCGGCGTGATGGCATCCCACATCCGGCGGTCGGCGACCCCGGCGTGGAGCAGCACGACCGCGGGACCCGACCCCTCGTCGTCATGCGCGAGCAGCATGGTTCGAGAGTAGTCACCCGCGGTCGAGGAACGCCGCCTGCTCCTCGCCGACCCGCTCGGCCACCGCGGTGGCGAGCTCGGGGTGCGCCGTGAGCTCCGGGTCGGCCGCGATGAGCTCGGCGGCGTCCTCCCGGGCTCGCAGAATGATCTCCTCGTCGCGGACCAGCGACAGGAACCGGAAGCTGCCGCGCCCCATCGCCCGCCCGGACTTCCCTCCCCCGCTCTGCCGCCCGCTGAGGACGTCGCCGGTGCCACGCAGCTCGAGGTCGAGCCGGGCCAGCTCGAACCCGTCGTTCGTGGCGGCCACGGCCTCGAGGCGTTCGACCGCGCTCTCCGCCTCTGAGGAGGTGATGAGCAGGCACAGACCCGCATGCTGGCCGCGACCGACGCGCCCACGAAGCTGGTGCAGCTGCGAGACGCCGAACCTGTCGGCATCGACCACGACCATGACGGTGGCGTTCGGCACGTCGACCCCGACCTCGATCACCGTCGTCGACACGAGGACGTCGATGCGGCCCGCGGTGAAGGCGCTCATGACGGCGTCCTTGTCCTCGGGGGGCATCCGGCCGTGGAGGATCGCGATGGACAGGCCCTCGAGCGCCGGGTTGGCCCGCAGGGCTGCCTCCACGGCATACACACTCGCCAGCTCGCGTGGGGCGACGTCGTCGCCCGCGCCGGTGTCCTCGTCGGTGTCCTCGTCGGTGTCCTCGTCGGTGTGGTGGTCGGTGTCGGCGGTCGCGGCGAGCGTCGAGATCTCCTCGTCGTCGGGAGACGCGTTGGTGCCCGAGCTCCCCTCACCGTCGCCGATCCGCGGGCACACGACGTAGGCCTGACGCCCGGAGCGAACCTCCTCGGCGACGCGCTCCCAGGTGCGCTGCACCCAGGCCGCTCGGTCGGCGGGCACGACGTGGGTCGCGATCGGCGACCGGCCGCGCGGCAGCTCCGTGAGCGTGGAGGTCTCCATGTCGCCGAAGACCGTCATCGTCACCGTGCGCGGGATCGGGGTCGCAGTCATGACCAGGACATGTGGCGGCTGGGTCCCCTTGTCTCGCAGGGCATCTCGCTGCTCGACACCGAACCGGTGCTGCTCGTCGACGATGGCCAGGGCGAGGTCCTGGAACTGCACCGTGTCCTGGATCAGCGCGTGGGTGCCGATGACGATCCCGGCGTCACCGCTGGCCGCCTGCAGGAGGTTCTCGCGTCGGGCAGCGGTGCCCTGGCTGCCGGTGAGCAGGGCCACCCGCGTGCCGATCTCGCTGCCGCCGAGCAGGCCGCCCTCGGCGAGGTCGCCCAGCATCGTGGTGATGGATCGGTGGTGCTGCGCGGCGAGGACCTCGGTGGGGGCGAGCAGTGCCGCCTGTCCCCCGGCGTCGATCGCCGCGAGCATCGCGCGCAGGGCGATGACGGTCTTGCCGGAACCGACCTCGCCCTGCAGGAGCCGGTTCATGGGGACGTCCTTGGCCATGTCCTCGGCGAGCGTGCGGCCGACCGCCTTCTGCCCGTCGGTCAGCTCGAACGGCAGCCGCGCGTCGAAGGCGGCGAGGAGGCCTCCCGAGCGCGGGATGCGCCCGGTGGTGCGCTGGGCTGCCTGCCGCGCCCGGCGCTGGGCCAGCAGGGTCTGGAAGACCAGCGCCTCCTCGTAGCGCAGCCGCTGGCGCGCCCGCTGCACCTCGGGGAACGCAGCGGGCACATGGATGCCGCGCAGGGCCTCGAGTCGGCCGGGCAGCCCGTGCCGGGCGCGCAGGGTCGCATCCAGTGGCTCGGGCACGTCCTCGAGGTGGTCGAACACGATGCGCACGCACTCGGCGACCGTCCAGTTCTGCAGTCCCTTGACCTGGAGGTAGACCGGGATCGGTCCGCGCCCGGTCGCCGCATCGCCGAGGTCGCCCTGGACCAGCTGGTATGCCGGGTGGGTGAGCTGCCAGCGACCGTGGTAGATCCCGACCTCGCCCGCGAACACCGCTCGGGCTCCGGGCACCAGCGCGTCCTTGTGGCCCCAGGCCTTGAAGAATGCGAGGTCGACCTCGTGGCTGCCGTCGGTGATCGTGATGTTGAGCATCTCGCCGCGGCGCTTCTGCATCCGCCTCGTCACCGCGGTCTTGACCTCGGCGACCGCGACGACGTACTTGCCCACGTGGAGGTCCGACAGGTCGGACGTGTGCTCGAGGTAGCGCCGGGGCCAGAACTCGAGGAGGTCGCCGACCGTGACGAGGTCGCGGTGCTTGGCCAGGTGCCCGGCCGTCCGGACTCCGAGCAGCTTGTCGAGCTTGGTGCTCTCGTCGACCACGGCTACTCCACTCCGACCAGCACGGGGTAGTGCGGCTGGCCGCCCTGGATGACGCTCACCTCGACCTCACGGTGCGCGTGGCTCACCCGTTCGGCCAAGGCATCTGCGAGCTCCTCGTCGGCGTCGGCGCCCATGACCAGCGTCACCAGCTCGCCTCCACTGGAGAGCAGCCGGGCCACGACGTCGAGGGCCACGTCCGCCAGGTCGTGGCCGATCACGACCACATCGCCGGCCACGGCGCCCAGCACGTCGCCGGCCTGGCACCGACCGGCGCTGGTCAGCGCCTCCTTGCTGGCCACGGCCACGGCCCCGTGCCGGGTGGCCGCTGCGGCGGCGCCCATGGCCGCGCCGTTGCGGGCCCCGGAGGCGGCCGCGTCGAAGACGGCGAGGGCAGCGAGCCCCTGCACCGCGGTGCGCGACCCGACGACGTGCAGCGTGAGGCCGTCCTGTGCCGCAGCGCTGGCGGCCGCCTCGGCCGCCATCACGGTGTCGGCGTCGTTGGGCAGCACGACGACCTCGTCGGCCCGCGTCGAGCGCGCCGCGTCGAGGAGCTGGCCGGCCGACGCCCGCCGCCCCGGGCCGCTGGCCACCACGACCGCGCCCGCCGCCCGGAAGACCTCGGCCAGGCCGGGGCCGGCCGCACAGGCGACGACGCCGACACCGCCGCCGGCGCCCACTCCGCCAGCCCGCTGGTGCTGGCCGAGCTGGTCGACGAAATGCGTGACGCGGATGCGGTAGGGCCGACCGGCCTCGAGCCCGGCCTCGATCGCCGCCCCGACGTCGTCGACGTGCACGTGGATGTTCCACAGGTCGGGGCCGCCGACGACCAGCAGCGAGTCGCCGAGCTCGTCGAGGGTGTCCCGCAGGGTGCCGGCCCGCTCGTCGTCGCTGTCCCGCAGGAGGTACATCACCTCGTAGGCCGGACCGCCAGGGTCGAGATCTGCCCCGGCCGGGGCGCCCCCCGTCGCGCCGGTCGGCTCGACCACGCCCCCGACCTGGCTCCAGTCGTCGCGCCGGCGCATCGAGTCCTCGTGGGCAAACGGCTCCATCCGCTCCCCGACGTGGGCCTCGTCCTGGTGCACGACGCGGGCGAGCGCCTCGAGAAGCAGCAGGTACCCGGCAGCGCCAGCGTCGACGACTCCGGCGCGCTCGAGCGCGGGCAGCTGGCCGGTCGTGGCCCGGAGAGCCTCGGTCGCCGCATCGAGCGCCCGCTCGGTCACGGCGACCAGCCCCGCGTCGACGACGGCGGCTCCTGCCTCGGCGGCGGCCCGCGCGACCGTGAGGATGGTCCCCTCGGCGGGTCGGGTCACGCTGCGGTAGGCCCGGTCGCTGGCCTTGGCCATGCCGTCGGCGATGGTGCGCGCGTCGGCGACCTCGGCGCCCGACTCGGCGATCGCCTCGGCGAACCCGCGCACCAGCTGGCTGAAGATGACACCCGAGTTGCCCCGGGCGGTGAGCAGCAGGGACCGCGCCAGGGCGGAACACTCCTGCGCGAGCGTGGCTGCTCCGAGGATGCCGGCCTTCTCCTGCTCGGTCCGCACCGCGTCGAGGGCCGCGTCGAGGCTGAGGTAGAGGTTCGTGCCCGTGTCACCGTCGGGGACCGGGTAGACGTTGAGCGCGTCGATCTCGGCTCGCCGGGCGGCGAAGGCGGCTCGGGTGAGCACGGCCCAGCGCCGGGCATCGGCGGCGGACAGGGCTTCGAGCACGCTGGCAGGCTAGTGCCCGTCGGCGTCAGGGGCGGCGTCCTGGGCGCGTACGCGCCTCGTTTTGGCCGTTGCGGCCCCGCTCGGCTACTCTTGACCGGTTCCCGTGAACCTCTGGTGCCGCTGCCCCGTGCCCGGCGCCAGAGCAAGCAGGACCACCCTCAGTGTCTACGCATCGATTTCAGGAGTACACCCGTGGCTGCCAACTGCGACGTCTGCGGCAAGGGACCGGGCTTCGGTCACAACATTTCGCACTCGCACCGCCGCACCAAGCGTCGCTGGAACCCCAACATCCAGCGGGTCAAGGCTCTGGTCGGCGACGCGGGCGTGACCCCGAAGCGTCTCAACGTCTGCACCTCGTGCCTCAAGGCCGGCAAGGTCAAGCGCTGACGCGCTGACCGTCGGCTCACCGGCATACCTTCGAAGCCGATCTCCCCACGGGGAGGTCGGCTTCGCTCATCTCCCACGCTCGCTGGTCGGCTCACTCACAGGCTCATTCACAGGCTCACTCACTGGCGAAGTGGTCCCACCCCCGCGCGGTCTGGGCCTGTCCGTCGAGGGTGATCCCGGCCCCCTCCTCGACCCGGCCGAGCGGCCGCCACCCGTCCGGCAGGTCCCCGGCGAACGTCGCCACCAGGCAGTGCTCCTCACCACCGGCCAGCACGCACTCGAGGGCGGCGTCACCCACGGCCTCGCGCACCACAGCGAGGTCGGGGTCGAGCAACCGAGACTCCAGGGCCAGCCGTACCCCACTGGCGGCCGCCACCCGCGCTCCATCGCGCAGCAAGCCGTCGGACACGTCGATCATCGACGTCGCGCCGGCTCGCGCGGCTGCCGGGCCCGCGAGCAACGGCGCGGTGGGCCTGCGGTGATGGTCCAGGCACGCCTGCCGTATGCCGCCGACCTGCTCTGAGGGGTCGGCACCGGCCTGCAGGAGGGCCAGGCCCGCCGCGGACCGCCCGAGCGTCCCGCACACGGCGACCGTGTCACCAGGCCGCGCGCCACTGCGCAGCACGGGGGCAACCCCGCGCAGGTCTCCGAGCGCGGTGAGCGAGACCATAAGCACGCCCTCCGGGGCGGAGGACAGGTCGCCTCCGGCCACGACCACTCCAGCCCGCGCTGCCTGGTCCCCCAGTGTGCGGGCGAACTCGATCGCCCAGCTCGTCGGCGTCTGCGGGTCGGCCACCAAGGCGATCACGACCGCGGTGGACTCGGCGCCCATCGCCGCGATGTCGGCGAGGTTCTGGGTCAACAGCTTGGTCGCCACGTCACCCGGCGTCGACCAGGCGTCGAGCCAGTCCCGGCCGCGCACCATGGAGTCGGTGGTCACGACCGTCGTCGGACCCGTCACGAGGACGGCACCATCGTCGCCCGGCCCCACGGTGAGCGACTCGCCGCCGGCGAAGAAGGGCAGGATCCGCGCCAGCAGGGCCGACTCGGACACCTCCGCCAGCGTGCTGGCTGTAACCATGACTTGACCTCCTGGTGACCGACCGGGGGAGACGGGCGGGACACCGGCACGGTAGCGTCTGGCGTGGTCGCGGTGCCCACCGCGGCCTGGTTCTCTCGGGGCACCAGGTCCCGGCCAACCGAACGAGAATGAGGTGTCACGTGGTGGTCCAGGCCTACATCCTGATCCAGACTGAAGTCGGCAAGGCGGCGTCCGTGGCCGAGGCGATCGCCGGCATCGCCGGTGTGGTCCTGGCCGAGGATGTGACCGGCCCCTACGACGTCATTGCCCGCGTCGAGGCCAACACCGTCGACGAGCTGGGCAAGCTCGTCATCGCCAAGATCCAGGACGTGCCGGGCATCACCCGCACGCTCACCTGCACGGTCGTCCACGTCTGAACCGTCCACGCCCGATCCGTCCGTCCCGGCCCGTGAGCGCCGGGCGCACGGCCAGGCGCCCCGTCCAGACCGCTACCACCGGCCTCCTCGTCCTCGGGGTGGCCGGTGGTCTGCTCTCCGGGTGCTCGTCAGCCGTCGAGGTCGCCGCCGCACCCTCCCACGCGTCGCCCGACTGCGCCCGGGCGGCGGCGCGGTGGCCATCCTCGGTGGCGACCCGGACGCGGCGCGCGGTCACCCCGCAGGACCCGTCCGCAGCAGCCTGGGGCGACCCCGCGGTCATCGCCACCTGCGGCTGGCCCGAACCGGGCCCGACCAGCGACCAGTGCCTCGACATCGACGGCGTCGACTGGGTCGCCCACCCGCTCAGTGATGGCGTGCAGTTCCGCACCTTCGGGCGCAGCCCGGCACTCGAGGTGCTCGTGCCGAAGGCCTACGCTCCGGAGCCCCTCGTCCTGCCCGCCTTCGGCCCGGCCGCCAGGGCGCTGCCCGCCACCGGCCGCACCTGCAGCTGACCCTTGCGCAGGCGCCGCTGCAGGGCAGCAACCTCTGCTTGCAGACGCTTGTGCCGCCAGCCCATGGTGCAACCTGCCCCAGCGGCAGCAACCTGTGCAAGCAGAGGTTGCTGCCGCCGGACGTCGACGGTCAGCGCAGGCCGACGGGCCGGGTCAGCGCCAGCTGGAGGAGCTCGTCGATCAGCTCGGGGTAGGCGAGCCCGGTCGCGGCCCACATCTGCGGGTACATCGAGTGGGGCGTGAAGCCCGGCATCGTGTTGATCTCGTTGACCAGCACGTCGCCGGTCTCGGTGTAGAAGCAGTCGACCCGGGCCAGGCCCTCACAGCCGAGCGCGTCGAAGGCCGCCCCCGCCAGCCGCCGGACCTCCGCCGAGACCCGGTCGGGCACCTGCGCCGGACAGCTGAGCACGACGCCCTGCTCGTCGAGGTACTTCGCCTCGAAGTCGTAGAACTCGTGGCCGCCACCGGCCTCGACGACGATCTCCCCGACCTGCGACGTCCGCGGTTCGTCGGTCCCGCGGCCCTGCAACACCGCGCACTCGATCTCACGCCCGACGATGCCCTGTTCGACGATGACCTTGCGGTCGTGCTGCCGTGCGACCTCGATCGCCGCCTCGAGCGCCTCCGGGGAGGACACCTTCGAGATCCCCATGCTCGAACCGGCCCGCGCCGGCTTGACGAACACCGGGAAGCTCAACGCACCCACGGCATCCATCGCCGCCGCCTTGTCGCGCTGCCACTGCGCGTCGGTGATCACGGCATACGGCCCGACGGGGATGCCGGCGCTCGCGAACACGACCTTCATGTAGTGCTTGTCCATGCCCGCTGCGGAGGCCAGGACCCCCGACCCGACGTAGCGGATGTCGGCGAGCTCGAGCATGCCCTGGATGGTGCCGTCCTCCCCGAACGGCCCGTGCAGCAACGGGAACACGACGTCGACCTCGCCCAGTGAGCGGGGCACCTCGCCCGCCTCGAGCACGGTGAGGGAGCGGTCCGTGGTGGACAGCGGGACGACCACTCCGGCTCCGTCTGCGGCGACCTCCGGCGTCTGCGTCGCGGTGAGCTCGAGGGGGGCCGGGTTGCCGTCGGTGAGCACCCAGTGGCCGTCGCGGGAGATGCCGATCGGCACGATGTCGTAGGCGTCGCGGTCGATGGCCTGCATGACGCCGGCAGCGGTCGCGCACGACACCGCGTGCTCGGACGAACGGCCGCCAAACACGATGGCGACGCGCGGTTTGCGGGGTGCGGACTGGTCGGTAGTCATCGCCCGTGAGCGTATCCCGACCAGGGTCCGGTCCCGACCCGCGACCCGCACGCCCGCCCACCTAGGCTGGCCCGGTGAGCCACGAAGACCTCTCCCCCGCCACCCGCGTGGTGGCCCTTGGGCGCCAGCACCGTATGCCGGGCGCCGGCGTGAACGCCCCCCTCGAGTTCTCCTCGACGTACGTCGCCGACGGCCCGGTCAACTACGCCCGCGGCGGCAACCCGACGTGGTCCGCGTTCGAGGAGGCCCTGGGGTCGCTCGAGGGTGGCGACGCGCTCGTCTTCGCCTCCGGCATGGCCGCCGTCGCCGCGGCGTTCTCGCTGGTCGACCATGGCGCCGTCGTCGTCGCCCCGCGTTCGGCCTACAGCGGCACGGTGGCGACCCTGCTCAACGCGGAGCGCGACGGCCGGTTCGAGGTGCGCTGGGTGGACACCGCGGACACGGCTGCGACGATCGTCGCGCTCCAGGGCGCTGACCTGGTCTGGTTCGAGTCCCCGAGCAACCCGCTGCTCGAGGTGGCGGACCTCCCCGCGCTCGCCGCCGCGGCGCGCGCGCATGACGTGATCTCGGTGTGCGACAACACCTTCGCCACTCCCCTCGTGCAGCAGCCGTTGGCGCTCGGGGTCGACGTCGTGGTCCACTCCGTGACCAAGTACTTGAGCGGTCACAGCGACCTCATCCTCGGCGCGACGGTCACGGGCCAGACCGAGCGTGGCGCCGCGCTGCGTGAGCGCCTCGCGCACCACCGCCTGCTCGGGGGCGCGATCGCAGGGCCGATGGAGACCTGGCTCGCCCTGCGCGGCCTGCGCACCCTGCACGTCCGGCTCGAGCGCGCCACGGCCAACGCACGCGAACTGGCGAGCCGGCTGAGCACCCACCCCGCGGTCGACACGGTGCGCTATCCCGGTTTCGGGGCCATCGTGTCGATCGAGGTGCCGGGCGGCGCAGACGGAGCCGAGCGGGTCGCGGCGGCCACCGAGCTGTGGACACACTCGACCAGCCTCGGCGGGGTCGAGTCGCAGCTCGAGCGCCGTCGGCGCCACGCGGCGGAGCCCACCAGCGTTCCGGACCAGCTGCTCCGGCTGTCGGTCGGCATCGAGGACGTCGACGACCTCTGGGCCGACCTCGACCGCGCGCTGCGCGGCTGATCCGGCGCGCGCCCCTAGCCGGTCTCGTTCTTCAGGGCCCGCAGCATGAGGGCGCCGACCACTTCGGCGGGGGCCCGGCCGTCGTGCACCACGGCCGCCACCTGCTCGATGATCGGCACCCGCACGCCGTGCTTCTCGGCCAGCTGCAGGATCGACTCGCAGGACTTCACGCCCTCCGCGGTCTGCCGGGTGACAGCGATGACCTCGTCGACACCCATGCCCTTGCCGAGGTTCACGCCGAAGGTGCGGTTGCGCGACAACGGCGACATGCACGTGGCGATGAGGTCGCCGACGCCGGCGAGACCGGCGAAGGTCATCGGGTCAGCCCCGAGAGCGAGGCCGAGCCGGGTCGTCTCGGCCAGTCCCCGGGTGATGATCGACGCCTTGGAGTTGTCGCCCATGCCCAGGCCCTCCGCCATACCCACCGCGAGCGCGATGACGTTCTTCACCGCGCCGCAAAGCTCGGTGCCGACGACATCGGTGTTCGTGTACGGCCGGAAGTACGGCGGGTTGGACGCCTGGGCGACCATCTCGGCGACGTCCTCGTCGATGCACGCCACGACGCTCGCCGCAGGTTGCCTTTTGGCGATCTCCTTGGCGAGGTTCGGGCCCGAGACGACGACGATGCGCCGGTCCTCGACGCCGGCGACCTCGGCGATCACCTCGCTCATCCGCTTGGTGGTGCCGAGCTCGACGCCCTTCATCAACGAGACGACAGCCGCACCGGGCGGCAGCACCGACCCCCACACGCCGAGGTTCTCGCGCAGCGTCTGCGACGGAACGGCGAGCACGACGATGTCGACGCCGTCAGCCGCCTCGGCGGGATCCGTCGTGGCCGAGATGCCCTCGGGGAGCTGGATCCCCGGCAGGTAGTCCTCGTTGCTCCCTGCGTTGATCTGGGAGACGACGGCGTCGCGCCGGCCCCACATCCGCACCGTCGTGCCCCCGTCGGCGAGCACCGCGGCATACGCGGTGCCCCAGCTGCCCGTGCCGAACACGGCGGCCGTGGTCACCGCTCCCCCCTCGTCGCCGTGGTCGGCCCGACGCTGCGCCCGACGGAACTTGCCTGTCTGCTGCGCCCGACGGAACTTGCCTGTCTGCTGCGCCCGACGGAAGTTCCCGGTCTCCGGCAGCCCGTGCTTGCGCGAGTCGTACCGCTCGGCGGGCGCCTGCTCACCCCGGATCTCTTCCAGCTGGGCGGTGATGGCGGCCATGATCCGGTCCGTCGCCTCACGCAGGACGGCCCCAGTGAACGGCTGGTCGTAGAGGTCGGCGAGGTCGACCGGCGGCCCCGCGCTCACGTGCATGGTCTTGCGGGGAAACAGCTTGGGACGCTTGGTGTACGGAGCGAGGATCGCCTGCGGGCCCCACTGCGCCACGGGGATGACCGGGCACTTGGTGGCCAACGCGATGCGGGCGGCGCCGGTCTTGCCGACCATCGGCCACAGGTCGGGGTCGCGGGTGAGCGTTCCCTCGGGGTAGACCCCGACGCACTTGCCCTCGTGGATGGCCGCGACGGCGGCACGGAACGCGTCGGCAGCCTTACCTGTGTTGCGGTAGACCGGAATCTGCTGCGCACCGCGCAGGATCGCGCCGACGACGGGCACGCGAAAGACCTCCTCCTTGCCGAGGAAGAACGGCGCCCAGCCGTTGTCGTACATGAAGTGCCCGAACACCAACGGGTCGAGATGGGACAGGTGGTTGGGCGCGACGACGAAGCCGCCGCTGTGGGGAAGGTTCTCCGCACCGCGCCAGTCGCGCTTCGTCAGGACCATGAGCAGCGGCCGCACGATGGCCACGACGAAGCGGTAGGCGAAGGGCACGGAGGGTTTTCCGCTGGCGGTCACGAAAGCTCACTCTCGACGGGTTCGAGTGTGCATCCTCCCGGGTCACGGGGTCGGTGTCGAGCAACGCGGCCACGGCTGCGACGATCGTGGCGATGAGCGCACCACAGCCACCGCTGCCCTGGCGCCTCGTCGTGCCGGTCAAGGGGGGTCCTACCGCGAAGTCCCGGCTCCACCCACCGCCGGGCGTTGCGCGCGAAGCCCTTGCCTTGGCCTTCGCCGAGGACTGCCTCACTGCCTGTGCCGCCGGTATGCCGCGCGGCCGCCTGTTCGTGGTGACCTCCGACGCCCACGTGGCCGCCCTCGCCCGGGGGCTCGGCGCGACGGTGGTCGACGACCCGGGCCACGGGCTCGACGCAGCCGTCGCGGCGGGCCGTGACGAGGCCGTGGCTCACGCCGGCGCCCCGACGCCGCTCGCCGTCCTGCTCGGTGACCTGCCGGCCCTGCGTCCGGGCGACCTTCAGGCAGCTCTCGAGGCCGCCGCGGCATACGACCGAGCGGTGGTTCCGGATGCGGCGGGCACGGGCACCGTGCTGATCACGGCACGCGACGGCGCACGCCTTCGGCCGAGCTTCGGCGAGGGATCGGCCGCCCGGCACGCGGCCCTGGGCCATGTGCCGCTCGACCTCCCGCTGCCGCACCTGCGCAGCGACGTCGACGACGACGCCGGCCTCGCGATGGCGATGGCGCTCGGGGTCGGCCCGGCCACTCGAGCCGTCCTCGGCGTCCTGGGCGGCGGCGTGGACGACCTGGTCGACGTGACTACGCTGCGGAGCATGCAGGCGAGCGTGCACACCTTCGACGAGACCAGCGGTGCGGGTTCGGTGCTGCTCGACGACGGCCGCGAGGTGGCCTTCAGTGCCGAGGTCTTCGCCGGCAGCGCCCTGCGCCACCTTCGCACCGGTCAGCGCCTGAGCATCGACCTCACGCCCACCCGCGGGGCCGAGGACCAGCTGGGCGCGCCGCCACGCGTGACGAAGCTGTGGATCGTCGGCATCGGTGACGACCAGACCATCGGCTGAGGACCGAGCCGGTCAGCCCACCTCGTAGTCGGCCCCGAGCGCGTCGAGCTTCTCGGAGAACCGCTCGTAGCCGCGGTAGATGAGCTCGATGCCGTGCACCTTGGACTGCCCCTCCGCGGCCAGGGCGGCGATGAGGTAGCTGAAGCCGCCCCGCAGGTCGGGGACGGTGATCTCGGCACCCTTGAGCGGCGTCGGGCCGGAGATGACGGCGCTGTGCCTGAAGTTGGCCCGGCCGAAGCGACACGGTGATCCCCCGAGGCACTCGCGGTAGAGCTGGATCACGGCGCCCATCTCGGCCAGCGCCTCGGTGAACCCGAGCCGGTTCTCGTAGACGGTCTCGTGCACGATCGACAGGCCGGACGTCTGGGTGAGCGCCACCACCAGGGGCTGCTGCCAGTCCGTCATGAAGCCGGGGTGCACATCGGTCTCGAGGACGAGCGAGCTCAGGTTGCCGCCGGCGTGCCAGAAACGGATGCCCTCGTCGTCGATGTCGAACGCGCCACCGATCTTCCGGAAGACGTTGAGGAACGGCATCATCGCCAGCTGCTGCGCCCCACGCACGTAGATGTCGCCCTTGGTCGCCAGCGCCGCGCAGGCCCACGACCCCGCCTCGATGCGGTCGGGGATGGCGAGGTGGTCGTAGCCACCGAGCCGGTCGACGCCCTCGATCTTGATGACCCGGTCGGTCTCGACGCTGATCACGGCGCCCATCTTCTGCAGGACGGCGATGAGGTCGAGGATCTCGGGCTCGACCGCGGCGTTGCGCAGCTCGGTCACGCCCTGGGCGCGCACGGCGGTGAGGAGCACCTGCTCGGTGGCCCCGACGCTCGGGTATGGCAGGTGGATCTTCGCGCCGTGGAGGCCGCCCGGTGCCGTGAGTCGAAGGCCCTCGGGCCGCTTCTGCACGTCGGCCCCGAAATGGCGCAGGACGTCGAGGTGGTAGTTGATGGGGCGCTCGCCGATGCGGCACCCGCCGAGGTCGGGGATGAAGGCCTCACCGAGACGGTGCAGGAGCGGGCCGCACAGCAGCACGGGGACGCGGGAGGAGCCTGCGTGCGCGTCGATGTCGGCGACGTGGGCCTGCTCGACGTTCGTGGGGTCGAGCAGCAGCTCGCCGTCGCGGTCAGTCGAGTCGATCTTGACGCCGTGGAGCTCCAGCAGACCCGACACGATCTTGACGTCGGAGATCTCGGGAACCCCTCGGAGTCGACAGGGCGCCTCGGCGAGCAGGGCAGCCACCATCGCCTTGGACACGAGGTTCTTCGCCCCGCGGACCTCGAGGTCTCCGACCAGAGGGGCTCCGCCGTTCACCGTGAGGATGTTCGCCATGGGGGTAAGCATCGCAAACCGCAGCGGAGGCCGACACCCCGAGGGGTGCCGGCCTCCGCTGGAGGGTATGCCGCGTGCTCAGGCCTTCTTGGCCGTGCGCTTCACGGCGGTCTTCTTCGCCGCCGTCTTGGTGGCGGCCTTGGCGGTCGTCCGCTTTGCCGCTGCCTTCGTGGCCGGCGCCGACTTCGTTGCAGCGGCCCGCACGGGCGCCGCCTTCTTGGCCGGTGCTGCCTTCTTGGCGGGAGCCGCCTTCTTCGCCGGCGTCGTCTTCTTCGTGGCGGCCTTCACGGGTGCCGCCTTCTTGGCGGCCACCTTCACGGGGGCCGCCTTCTTGGCCGGCGCCACCTTCTTGGCAGCCACCTTCACGGGCGCTGCCTTCACGGGCGCTGCCTTCTTGGCGGGTGCCGCCTTCTTGGCGGGTGCGGCCTTCTTGGCCGGCGTCACCTTCTTGGCTGCAGCCTTGGCGGGAGCGGCCTTCTTCGCGCCCGCGGCGGCGGTCTTCGTGGCGGTGCCGGCGGCTGCACGGGCGCCAGCCACGGCAGCCTTGGGCAGGGACCGCGGGTTCTTCACGACGTCCTTGAAGGCGGAGCCGGCACGGAACTTCGGAACGACCGTCTTCTTGATCTTCACGCTCGCGCCCGTGCGCGGGTTGCGCCCGGTGCGGGCCGCGCGAGCCGCCTGCTCGAACGTCCCGAAGCCGGTGATGGCCACGCTGCCGCCCTTGGCGACCTCGCGGATGACCACGTCGACAACCGCCGTCAGTGCATCGCTGGCAGCCTTGCGGCTCCCCAGGCGCGACTCGAGCTCCTTGATCAGTTCAGCCTTGTTCACGTCTTCCCCTCCACAGGGTTGGTGACGTCGGACCGTCGGTCCGACGAGGTGTGCGGCCGAGCCAGTGCTCGACTTGGACCTGACGTTAGGGCTGTTGTGCGCGCGAGTCCACCATCCCCGGGCCCTGATCCTTTGTGTCGCAACGGAATCAGGTCCCTGCGCGACTGCTCTCGATCGCTTCGGCACGCTGCTCCGGTTCGCCGTGCCAGACCGGGGACCCTTGACGACCGACGTGAAACTCGTTGTGCGCCAATGGATTGGGCGAAGTGACGACGAGGTGCATGCGAGCGCCGAACGACGAAGGGGCCCTCGGAGCAGCGCTCCGAGGGCCCCTCGTGGCCGGACCAGTCGATCTCGACGAAAATCTCGCGTCGGGTCGGCGTGCCGCGCGGGTCAGGCGGCACCCGTCGACGGCTTGTACGACGGCCGCCGGCTCTCGAAGTCGGTCACATCCTGCTCATGACGCAGCGTCAGGCTGATGTCGTCGAGGCCCTCGAGCAGACGCCACCGGGTGTAGTCGTCCACCTCGAACGGGGCGACGATGTCCCCGGCGGTGACCGTGCGGGAGACGAGGTCGACGGTGACGGAGGCCCCGGGCTCGTTCTCGAGGTACTTCCAGATGAGCTCGATGTCCTGCTGGGCCAGCTGGGCGGTCAGGAGCCCCTGCTTGCCACTGTTGCCCCGGAAGATGTCCGCGAACCGGGACGACAGCACGACGCGGAACCCGTAGTTCATCAACGCCCAGACGGCGTGCTCGCGGGACGAACCCGTCCCGAAGTCCGATCCCGCGACGAGGACCGAGCCCGCGGCATACGACGGGTTGTTGAGGATGAACGTGTCGTCCTTGCGCCAGGCCGCGAACAGGCCGTCCTCGAAACCGGTCCGCGTGACGCGCTTGAGGTAGACCGCGGGGATGATCTGGTCGGTGTCGACGTTGCTGCGACGCAGCGGAACCCCGATGCCGGTGTGGGTGGTGAAGCTGTCCATCACTTGCCTCCCTCCGGGGCGTCGACGAGGTCTGCGGGACTGGACAACGTCCCGCGCAGTGCGGTGGCGGCAGCCACGAGAGGGCTGACCAGGTGGGTGCGCCCGCCCTTGCCCTGACGACCCTCGAAGTTGCGGTTGGACGTCGAGGCGCTGCGCTCCCCCGGCGCGAGCTGGTCGGGATTCATGCCCAGGCACATCGAACAGCCGGGGAGTCGCCACTCGGCGCCGGCTGCGGTGAAGACCTTGTCGAGCCCCTCCTGCTCGGCCTGCACGCGGACGCGAGCCGAGCCGGGGACCACGAGCATGCGGACGCCCTGCGCCACCTGACGGCCCTTGACGACCTCGGCGGCGGCCCGGAGGTCCTCGATGCGCCCGTTGGTGCACGAACCGACGAACACGGTGTCGACCTTGATCTCGCGCAGCGGCGTGCCGGCGGTCAGCCCCATGTACTCCAGGGCGTGGCGCGCAGCGGCCTTCTCGGTGTCGGCCATCGTGTCGGGGTCGGGCACCGACTCGCTGAGCGGCAGACCCTGACCGGGGTTGGTCCCCCACGTGACGAACGGAGCGAGGGTGTCGGCGTCGAGGTGCACCTCGGCATCGAAGACGGCGTCGTCATCGGTGCGCAGCAGGCTCCAGTCGCGGACGGCCGCGTCCCACTCGGCGCCGGTGGGTGCGTGGTCGCGGCCCTGGAGATAGGCGAAGGTGGTCTCGTCCGGGGCGATCATGCCGGCCCGCGCCCCAGCCTCGATCGACATGTTGCACACGGTCATGCGGGCTTCCATCGACAGGGCGCGGATGGCACTGCCCCGGAACTCGAGGACATAGCCCTGGCCGCCGCCGGTGCCGATCTTGGCGATGACGGCCAGGACGATGTCCTTGGCCGTGACCCCGGGCTGGAGCTGGCCGTCGATGGTGATGGCCATGGTCTTGAAGGGCTTGAGCGGAAGCGTCTGGGTGGCAAGGACGTGTTCGACCTCGGAGGTGCCGATGCCGAAGGCCAGCGCCCCGAAGGCGCCGTGGGTGGAGGTGTGCGAGTCGCCGCACACGATCGTCATGCCGGGCTGGCTCAGGCCCAGCTGGGGCCCGACGACGTGGACGATCCCCTGCTCGGCGTCGCCCATGGGAAAGAGCCGGACACCGAACTCCTCGCAGTTGCGACGGAGGGTCTCGACCTGGGTCTTGCTCACGAGATCGGTGATGGGACCCGGCGTCGTGGGGACGTTGTGGTCCTCCGTGGCCAGGGTCAGGTCCGGTCGGCGCACCTTGCGCCCGGCGAGCCTCAGACCGTCGAACGCCTGCGGCGAGGTCACCTCGTGGATGAGGTGGAGGTCGATGTACAGCAGGTCCGGCTCGCCGTCCCTGCGGCGCACCACGTGCGCGTCCCACACCTTCTCGGCCAACGTTCCCGACACGTCTTCCACTCCTTCGCCACGTCCAGCTACCGACACCGCATCGTGCCGTCCTCCCGAGGTTCGCACGCGTGACACGCCCACGAATTTGCGTCTCAGGCAATGAGACGGCAATATCATCTCATGGACAACACCAGTGGAGTCGGCGTTCTCGACAAGGCGGCCATCGTGCTGGGCGCCCTGGAGGCCGGGCCGTCGACCCTTGCCCAGCTCGTCACGGCGACCGGGCTGGCCCGCCCGACCGCCCATCGGCTGGCCGTCGCACTCGAACATCACCGCCTCGTGACCCGGGACCTGCAGGGGCGGTTCGTCCTGGGTCCGCGGTTGGCCGAGCTCGCCGCAGCCGCGGGCGAGGACCGCCTGCTGGCCGCTGCCGGCCCCGTCCTGGGCGCCCTGCGCGACCACACGAACGAGAGCGCCCAGCTCTTCCGGCGACAGGGCGACCAGCGCATCTGCGTCTCGGCTGCCGAACGGCCGGTCGGCCTGCGCGACTCCATCCCGATCGGCGCCACCCTGTCGATGCTGGCCGGCTCCGCCGCGCAGGTGTTGCTCGCATGGGAGGAACCGGACCGGCTGCACCGGGGGCTGCACGGCGCCAAGTTCACGGCCACCAGCCTGTCGGGCGTGCGTCGGCGCGGGTGGGCCCAGAGCGTCGGCGAGCGCGAGGCCGGGGTGGCCTCGGTGTCTGCACCGGTTCGGGGGCCCTCGGGGCGCGTCGTGGCTGCGGTCTCCATCTCTGGTCCCATCGAGCGGCTGTCACGCCAGCCCGGTCGGCTGCACGCCGCGACGGTCGTGGCCGGGGCCAACAAGCTCACCGAGGTGCTCGCCCGCCACCACGCGCAGCAGCAGCAGCAGAACCACGCCTGACCTGACGCTGACCTGCCGCACTGGCCCGCTGGCCGGCGCGGGCGGTGGCGGGGTGGCGATGCGCATGCCGCCTGGGCCGGACGCGATCCCCCGACTACGTCCACTCGCCCCGACATGCGCACCGCCATGGTGTCCCCACGAGTCATCCTCGGACAGCCGTCATCTCGGCTGCAAGCGGGTTTCGGTGGGCAAGACCCGCACCGTGCGTGCGAAAGGCCCTCGTCCGGGGACGAGGGCCTTCGACTGGTAGCCCCGACGGGATTCGAACCCGCGCTACCGCCTTGAGAGGGCGGCGTGCTAGGCCGCTACACAACGGGGCCCTAGCTGGTTGCCCTGGCGTGGTGGCGCCGTGGGCAGCGGAGAGAACCATACCGAAAGGTGGTGGGAATCTCCGAATCGGCGTCTGTCACAAGGACTTGCGCCTGAGCTGGGGTACCAGGACTCGAACCTAGAATGACGGTACCAGAAACCGTAGTGTTGCCAATTACACCATACCCCAAGGGGTATCACTCCCCCTGCGCGCCCGAAAGCCTTCAGGGGGTGAACCGAGAGCAGATACTACCGGGCCTGCGAGCGCGTTCCCAAATCGGCGAGCTGGGCACGCAGCCGCCCCAGCCGGGCGAGGGTCGAGGGCTTGCCGAGGATCTCCATCGACTCGAACAGCGGAGGACTGATCCGGGCCCCCGAGACCGCGGTGCGCAGCGGTCCGAAGGCGAACTTGGGCTTGATGCCCAGCCCCTCGACGATCGCGCTGCGCAGCGCGGCCTCGATCACGGGTGCGGTCCACCCGGTCTGCGAACCCAGGACACCGGTGCCCGAGTCGTCGAGCGCGTCGAGCGCCGCGACCGCCGCCGCGAGGACGTCGCCCGAGTCGTCCTTCAGCTGCGCCAAGGCGTCGTCGGCGAACTCGAGCTGGTCGTCGTCGATGAAGAACGGGCGCACCAGGGCCGTGGCCTCGCCGAGCAGTGCCATGCGGGTCTGGATCAGCTCGGTGACCTTGCCGAGGCGGGCGAGCTGTCCCAAGCTCGGGTTGACCGGCAGCACCCCGTCGCGTTCGAGGTACGGCAGGAGACGCGAAGCGAGCTGTCCGGTCTCGAGCTCGCGGATGTAGACGCCGTTGAGCCATTCCAGCTTCTTCAGGTCGAAGATCGGCCCGACCGGGTTGACCTTCTTCCAGTCGAAGTCGGCGCTGAACTCCTCGAACGTGAAGACCTCGACATCCTCGCCGTCAGGCCCCGTCTTCGGCGGGTAGGCAAGCAGCGCAAGGAAGTTCACCAGCGCCTCGGGCAGGTAGCCCTGCTCCTGGAACCAGGTCAGCCGGGCTGCGGGGTTCTTGCGCTTGGAGATCTTCGACTTGTCGACGTTGCGCAGCAATGGCATGTGCGCCCACTGTGGCGGCTCGAGCCCGAGCCAGCGGTAGAGCAGGTTGTGCTTGGGGGTGCTGGAGATCCACTCCTCGCCGCGGACGACGTGGGTGATGCCCATCTCGTGGTCGTCGACGACGACGGCGAGGTGGTACGTCGGAAAGCCGTCCGCCTTGAGGATCACCTGGTCGTCCGGGCGAGGAGCCGAGACCCGGCCACGGATGAGGTCCTCGAACTGCAGCTCCACGTCAGCCGGGATCAGCATCCGCACGACCGGCGTCTCGCTGAAGCCGGGCAGGGTGGCCCGCTCCTCACGGGTCTTGCCGTGGCAGAGGCGGTCGTAGCCGGTGGGCTGCTTGGTCTTCTGCTGCAGCTCACGCATCTGCGCGAGGCGCTCCGTGGAGCACCAGCACTGGTACGCGTGGCCCTCGGCGAGCAACCGCTCGACGTACGGGCGGTAGGTCCCGAGCCGCTCGGACTGGCGGTAGGGCGCGTACGGCCCACCGACGTCCGGCCCCTCGTCCCACTGCAGGCCCAGCCAGTGCAGCGTGTCGAAGACCTGCTGCTCGCTGTCCTCGCGGAACCGGGCGCGGTCGGTGTCCTCGATGCGCAGCACGAAGCTGCCCCCTGCTGGCGGGCGAAGGCGAGGTTGAACAGCGACATGTACGCGGTGCCCACGTGGGGGTCGCCGGTGGGCGACGGCGCGACACGCAGGCGCGGGTTGGGGTGCAAGGGTGCGGGCTGGTCAGTCATGGTGCCCCGATTCTAGGAACGGCGGACGAACGGGTTGGTGAGGGTCCCGATCCCCTCGATCTCGACCTCGACGGAGGAGCCCGACTCGACCAGCCCGACGCCCGCCGGGGTGCCGGTGAGGATCACGTCACCCGGCAGCAGGGTGAACGCCTGGGAGATGTGCGACACCAGCGTCTCGACGTCGTGGATCATGTCCGCGGTCGACCCGTCCTGGACGAGCTCGCCGTCGTGCCGGGTGCGGATGGCGAGGTTGGAGACGTCCAGGTCGGTGACGATCCACGGGCCGAGCGGGCAGGAGGTGTCGAAGCCCTTGGCCCGCGCCCACTGGCCGTCGCGGCGCTGGAGGTCGCGCGCGGTGACGTCGTTGGCGCAGGTGTAGCCGTAGACGACCTCCTTGACCCGCTCGCGCGGGACGTCCTTGGCGATGCGGCCGATCACGACCGCGAGCTCACCCTCGTAGGACACCTCGCTGGTGATCGACGGCATCACGACAGGGTCACCCGGCCCGATCACCGCGGTGTTGGGCACCAGGAAGAGGAGGGGCTCCGTGGGTGGCTCGCCGCCCATCTCGCGGGCATGGTCGGCGTAGTTCTTGCCGACGCCGATCACCTTGCTGCGCGGGATCACCGGCGCCAGCAGCCGGACATCCTCGAGCATCACGCGCTCGCCCGTGAGGACGATGGGCTGGTAGAGCGGGTCGCCCTGGATCTGGGCGATGAACTCCTTGCCGGGCTCTCCCTCGACGATGCCGTATGCCGGGTCCTCACCTGTGGTGTATCTCGCGATGCGCACGAAGGGAGCCTATCGGGGGACTGGCGAGGCCCCACCGGGCGTGGCGCCATGGGCTGGACGGCAGGTTCTGCTCGGGTTCGGAACCTGCCGCCCAGCTGGCCGGCGGTCCCCCTCGGTCCACCGGTCACCGGTGAGACGCATGGGGACGCCAGACGTGACGACAGCACGTCAGCGAGCCGAGAACTCCCGGCGGTAGCGCTGCGGCGACGTGCCGACGACGCTCTGGAAATGGGTCCGCAGGAGGGCCGCCGAACCGAACCCGCTGTGGGTCGCCACAGACTCGACCGGCAGGTCGGTCTGCTCGAGCAGCTCGCGAGCGCGGAGCACCCGCTGCTGGACGATCCACTTGTGTGGGGTCGTGCCGGTCTCGGCCACGAAGCGTCGGGCAAAGGTCCGCTCGGACATCATCGCCAGCTTGGCGAGCTCGGGCACCGCGTGCACGGCGTCGAGGTTCTCGGTGATGTGGTTGAGCACCGGTTGGATGCTCTCGCAGTCGGTCTCGGGCACCGGCGCCTCGACGTACTGGCGCTGACCGCCGTCGCGCTGCGGCGGAACCACCATGCGGCGGGCGATGCGGGTCGCGACCCCGGCGCCGAGCTCGCGTCGCACGAGGTGGAGGCACGCGTCGATGCCGGCCGCCGTGCCTGCACCGGTGATGATCGACCCGTTGTCGATGTAGAGGACGTCCATGGACACCTCGGTGCGCGGGAAGCGGGCGGCGAACTGCTCGGCATACCGCCAGTGGGTCACCGCGCTGAGACCGTCGAGCAGGCCCGTCTCGGCCAGGACGAACGCCCCCGTGCAGATGGACAGGATCGTCGCACCCCGGCGGTGCGCCTCGCGGATGGTCTCGAGCAGCTCGTCGGGGTAGTGGTCCCTGATGCCTCCAGCAGGGATGACGACCAGGTCGGCGCCGACCGCGTCCTGCCAGGAATGCGTCGGCACGAACTGGCCGCCACTGGTCGTCGGGATGGCCTCGCCCGCCGACTGGCCGCAGGTGATGAAGGCGAACGGCGGCACGCCGTCGTCGGTGCGGTCGATCCCGAACACCTCGCAGGCGACGGACATCTCGAACATGGCCATCGGACTGGTCGCGATGGCAGCGATGGTGGACAGGGCCATGGAGCGAGTATGGCAGAAAAGATGCCGAGTGCGTCAGTTCTGCCACTCGTGGCTGATTCGCGCTGGGCGCATGATTTCAGACATGACCATCATCCTGCTCCTGGCTCTCGTCTCCGCTCTCGTGGTCGCCCTCGAGCGGCACCACCGTCGCACCTGGGGCCTGCCGCGCGCTCCCCATGGCGCCGACTCCTCCATCGCCTTCACCGACCTCGACCACGACTGGGACCGCGTCATCCACGACGCGAACGCCCGCCACGCCTGACCCACCGGCGAGGCCCGGCTGCGCTGTTACGTCACTGCTCGCCCTGGGTGAGCAGTGACGTAACAGCGCAGCGGACACCCTCGGCCACCGTTATCCTCACCCGGTGGTCGAACAGGTCTTGGAGCGGGCGGAGTGGCGCGACCGCGAGGCCCTCCACGAGGCTCGGGTCGACGCCGCGACCGCAGCCCACCGCGACCGGCGCCAGAGCGGTCAGGCCCACCCGGTCGAGGACTTCCTGTTCACCTACTACCCGTTTCGACCGGCCCAGCTGCGTCGCTGGCACCCGGGCGCGGGGGTGCGGCTCGCCGATGCGGCCGAGCTTCCCCGAGCGCAGTGGCGCCACTACCGCGCGGTCGACGGTGGCGTGGAGCTGGACCCCGCGGCATACCTGGAGAGCCGTGGGGGGACGGTCGACTTCGTCCGTCGGCTGGTGTCAGCCACGGCGTCGCGACCGGCGCGGCTCGGCTTGTTTCGGGCTGCACGAGTGGGCGATGGTCTACCGCCTGACGCCGGAGGAGGTCCGCCACCGCGGCTGGCCGCTGCGGCTGGGTGGGTCCGGCACCGACGCGCTCGTCGAGAGCATGCAGATCACCTGCACCCACTACGACGCCTTCCGCTTCTACACCCCGCCCGCGCGGTCGCTGAACCTCGTGCAGCCCACCCGTGAGGACCAGGTGGCCCTCGAGCAGCCTGGCTGCCTCCACGCCGGGATGGACCTCTACAAGTGGGCCATGAAGCTCACCCCAGCGGTTCCGAGCGAGCTGACCATGGACTGCTTCGACCTGGCCCGCGAGATCCGCGAGCTCGACATGCGCGCCTCGCCGTACGACCTGCGGGCCCTCGGCTACCAACCCGTCCCCATCGAGACGCCCACCGGCCGCGCGGAGTATGCCGCCGCGCAGCGCGACTTCGCCGCGCGCGGCCAGGCCCTGCGCGAGCGGCTCGTTGCGACGCTGGACGCCCTGCGCGAGCGGGCTGCAGGGGCCGTAGGCTGACCTACCGTGTCGAAAGTTCTGACGTCCCTGCCTGTTGGTGAGCGTGTCGGGATCGCCTTCTCGGGCGGTCTGGACACCTCGGTCGCCGTTGCCTGGATGCGCGAGAAGGGGGCGATCCCCTGCACCTACACGGCCAACCTCGGCCAGTACGACGAGCCCGAGATCGACACCGTCCCCGACCGGGCCGGCCAGTACGGCGCGGAGCTCGCCCGGCTGGTCGACTGCCGCGCCGCCCTGGTCGAGGAGGGCCTGTCCGCCGTGGCGTGCGGGGCGTTCCACATTCGCAGCGGCGGCAAGACCTACTTCAACACCACTCCCCTGGGCCGCGCCGTGACCGGCACGCTCCTGGTGCGGGCCATGAAGGAGGACGGTGTCGGCATCTGGGGCGACGGGTCCACCTTCAAGGGCAACGACATCGAGCGCTTCTACCGCTACGGCCTGCTGGCCAACCCGGCCCTGCGCATCTACAAGCCCTGGCTCGACGCCGACTTCGTCAGTGAGCTCGGCGGCCGCAAGGAGATGTCCGAGTGGTTGCAGGCCCGGGACCTGCCCTACCGCTCCAGCACGGAGAAGGCCTACTCGACCGACGCCAACATCTGGGGCGCGACGCACGAGGCCAAGACCCTGGAGTTCCTGAACGAGAGCATGGAGGTCGTCGAGCCCATCATGGGCGTGGCGTTCTGGGACGAGTCGGTCCAGATCGCGACCGAAGACGTCAGGGTCCGCTTCGAGCAGGGTCGTCCCGTGGCCATCAACGGACAGACCTTCCCGGACGCCGTTGCCCTCGTCGACGAGGCCAACCGCATCGGCGGACGCCATGGCCTGGGCATGTCCGACCAGATCGAGAACCGCATCATCGAGGCCAAGTCGCGCGGTATCTACGAGGCACCCGGGCTGGCGCTGCTGCACCTGACCTACGAGCGGCTGCTCAACGCGATCCACAACGAGGACACCATCGCGAACTACCACGCTGAGGGACGGCGCCTCGGCCGCCTGCTCTACGAAGGCCGCTGGCTCGACCCGCAGTCGCTGATGCTGCGCGAGTCGCTCCAGCGCTGGGTGGCCTCGGTCGTCACCGGTGAGGTGACCGTGCGGCTGCGCCGCGGTGACGACTACTCCATCGTCGACACGACCGGGCCGGCCTTCAGCTACCACCCCGAGAAGCTCTCCATGGAGCGCACCGAGGACGCGGCCTTCGGTCCCGTCGACCGGATCGGCCAGCTCACCATGCGCAACCTCGACATCGCCGACTCGCGCGCCAAGCTCGAGCTGTATGCCGCGCAGGGCCAGCTCGTCGCCCGTCACCAGGACCTCGTGGGAGACCTCGAGCCCGGCGGCGCCAAGGAGATCTCCTCGAACCCCCGCGCCGCTGGGGCCGAGTCCGACGACGACGCGCTCGACCGCGCGGCCATGGAGTCCGGCACCGACTGAGCGGCCCGGCACCGACTGAGCAGCCGAAGCCCCAGGTCTAGCGGACGGGCACCCCAGCCCGGACCAGCCCGTACGTCACTCCGTCGACCAGCGCCTGCCACGAGGCCTCGATGATGTTGCCGGCCACCCCGATGGTTTCCCACGAGGTCGAGCCGTCGGAGGTCTCGATGAGCACCCGCGTCACGGCGTCGGTGCCGTGCGCCGCGTCGAGGATGCGCACCCGGAAGTCGATGAGCTCGAGCTTGTCGAGCTCGGGGTAGGCCGGGGCCAACGCCTGCCGCAAGGCGTGGTCGAGGGCGTTGACCGGGCCGTTCCCCTCGCCTGTCGCGAGGACGCGCTCGCCGCCGGCGAACACCTTGACGGTCGCCTCGGACAAGGCGTCGCCGTCGCCGCGGGAGTCGGTGATGACGCGCCAGGACTCCACGTCGAAGAAGTCATGGCCCCGGCCCTCGACCTCGCGGCGCAGCAGCAGCTCGAACGACGCGTCGGCTGCGTCGAAGGTGTAACCCCGCAGTTCGAGCTCCTTGACCCGGGCCAGCACCCGCGACAGGGTCTCGTCGTCACCGGCCAGGTCGTACCCGAGCTCGCGACCCTTGAGCTCGATGCTGGCGCGGCCAGCCATGTCGGACACCAGCATGCGCATGTCGTTGCCGACGTGCTGGGGGTCGGTGTGCTGGTAGAGGTCGGGGTCGACCTTGATCGCGCTGGCGTGCAAGCCCGCCTTGTGTGCGAAGGCGCTGGCGCCGACGTAGGGCTGGCGCGAGTACGGCGGCACGTTGGTGATCTCGCTGATGGCGTGGGCGATGCGGGTCGCCTCACGCAACCGAGCCGTCTCGAGCAGGGGCACCCCCTGCTTGATCTGCAGGTTGCTCACCACGGTGAGCAGGTCGGCGTTGCCCGTGCGCTCGCCGTACCCGTTGATGGTGCCCTGGACGTGGGACGCCCCGGCGTCGACCGCGGCCATGGAGTTGGCGACCGCGCAGCCCGTGTCGTTGTGGCAGTGGATGCCGAGGCGGGCCGACGTGGCGGCCACCGCGTCGGCGACCACGTCACCGATCTGACCGGGCAGCATCCCGCCGTTGGTGTCACACAGCGCCACCACCTCGGCACCGGACTCGACCGCGGCGCGGATCACCTCGAGGGCATAGGCGCGGTCCGCGGCATACCCGTCGAAGAAGTGTTCCGCGTCCAGGAACACCCGTCGCCCCTCACCGCTGAGGAACGCGACGGTGTCACGCACCATCTCGAGGTTCTCGGCGAGGGTCGTGCGCAGCGCGGACTCGACGTGACGGACGTGCGACTTCGCGACGATGGTCACCACGGGGGCGCCCGAGTCGACGAGGGCTCGCACCAGGGGGTCGTCGGCCGCATTGCCGCCGGCCCGCCTGGTCGCGCCGAAGGCAGCGAGGGTGGCGTTCTGCAGCCGCAGCTCGCTGCGGGCCCGGGCGAAGAACTCGGTGTCCTTCGGGTTGGCGCCCGGCCAGCCGCCCTCGATGAAGCCCACGCCGAGCTCGTCGAGGTGCATCGCGATCGCCAGCTTGTCCGACACGGAGAGGTTGAGCCCCTCCTGCTGCGCGCCGTCGCGCAGGGTGGTGTCGTAGACGTGCAGGTCGCTCATCAGCTGGTCCTCATCACACTCGGTCTCGCCGGTCTTGTGGTCGTCCTCGTGGTCGTCCTCGTGGTCGTCCTGGTGGTGATTGTCCTCCGCCGTCACGCCCGCTGCCGGGCCGGAGGGTGTGGGCCGGCAGCGCTGCACGAACGCAGTGTCTAAAACACGAAAGACCCCCGGGTGTGGGAGGTCTGCGCGACGAGGAGGGTCTCGTCGCGCTAGTCGATAATCACCATGGTGGTAGCCATGTGCCAGGAAGTCACGCGCTCACTGTGGCACGCAAGGTCCAGGGGCTGAACCCTTGGTCCGCATCGTGGTCACCCTGCCGAGGTATGCCGGGCCGCCGCCTCGACAAGCGCGGTGAACAGCCGCAGGTCGTCGCCGACCTCCGGGTGCCACTGCACCCCGACCCGGAACGGCGCCCGCGCGTCCTCCATCGCCTCCAAGGTCCCGTCCGGTGCCCAGGCGGCCGCGTCGTAGCCGGGGTGGGTCAGCACCGACTGGTGGTGGTACGACGGCACCTCGCTCGACTCGCCCAGCAGCCTGCACAGCACGGTCCCGGGGACCATCGTCACGGGGTGCTGACCGTAGACGGCGACGCCCGGCGAGTGGTCCACCGTGCCCACCCGGTCGGGGACGTGCTGCTCGAGCGTCCCGCCATCCGCGACGGCCATCACCTGCATGCCGCGGCAGATGCCCAGCGTGGGCACCTCCAGGCGTCTGGTCGCGGTCGCGAGCGAGAGCTCCATCGTGTCCCGGTCCGCTCGAGGCGCCTGGGACTCGGGGTGACGCGCCGCGGCATACCGCTCAGGGTCGACGTCGGCACCCCCGGCGATGATCAGCCCATCGAGCCGGCGCAGCACCGCCTCGGCGACCTCGTCGTCCGCATCGACGCGGGGCGGAACGACCAGAGCGAGGCCGCCCGCGGCCTCGACCTTGGCCACGTAGGCGTGCGGCACGAGCGCGCTCGAGACGTCGGGCCAGCCGTGGCGCGACGCCGGCTCGACGTAGCACGTGATCCCGATGACCGGGCGAGCCGAACCGCCCATCACGAGCCGCCCATCACAAGCCAGCCATCACAGTGGAGTGACGTACGCGCCGGAGATCCCGCCGTCGACGAGGAACTGGGACGCGGTGATGAAGCTCGACTCGTCGCTCGCGAGGAACAGCACGGCGTTCGCGATCTCGTCGGGCTCGGCGAACCGGCCGACGGGGATGTGGACCATCCGTCGGGCGGCCCGCTCGGGGTCCTTGGCGAAGAGCTCCTGCAGCAGCGGGGTGTTGACCGGGCCCGGGCACAGCGCGTTCACGCGGACCCCCTCGCGCGCGAACTGCACACCGAGCTCGCGCGACATCGACAGCACGCCGCCCTTGCTGGCCGTGTAGGAGATCTGGCTCGTCGCGGCACCCATCACGGCGACGAACGACGCGGTGTTGATGATCGACCCGCGCTTCTGCTCGAGCATGTAGGGCAGCGCCGCCTTGCAGCACAGGTAGACGCTGGTGAGGTTGACCTCCTGCACCTTGCGCCACGCGTCCAGGTCGGTCGTGAGGATCGAGTCGTCCTCGGGCGGGGAGATGCCGGCGTTGTTGAACGCGATGTCGACGCTGCCGAACCTGTCGTTGGCGGTCGCGAACAGGCGTTCGACGCCGTCGGGGTCAGTGACGTCGCAGTGCACGTAGGCACCTGCGACCTCCTGCGCGACCTGCTCGCCGGCCGTGTCGTCGAGGTCGCCGATGACGACCGTGGCGCCCTCCTGCGCGAAGCGGCGGACCGTCGCCAGCCCGATGCCGCTGCACCCGCCCGTGACGACGGCAACTTTGCCATCGAGCCTGCCTGCCCTGCCTGTCATGTGTGAGTCCTCTCAGGATTCGCTGGAGCTGCTGTCACTCGAAATGAACACGTTCTTGAGCTCGGTGAACGCGTCGAGCGCGTCGGGCCCGAGCTCGCGGCCGAGACCGGACTGCTTGAAGCCACCGAACGGCGTCGAGTACCGGACGCTGCTGTGGGAGTTGACGGACAGGTTGCCGGCCTCGACGCCGCGAGCCACCCGGATGGCCCGGCCCACGTCGCGCGTCCAGATCGAACCCGACAGCCCGTATGCCGTGTCGTTCGCCTTGGTGACCGCGTCGGCCTCGTCGTCGAACGGCATCACCGCGACCACGGGGCCGAAGATCTCCTCCTGCCAGACGCGGTCACCGGTCGAGCGCGGCAGCACGACCGTCGCGGGGTACCAGTAGCCGTCCCCACCCGGCGCCTCACCGCGGAACGCCACATCGACCGGCTCCGACGACTCGTCGACGAACGACCGCACCGTCTCGCGTTGGCCGGCGCTGATCAGCGGACCCATCTCGGTCGACTCCTGCGACGGGTCGGCCACGACCACACCCTTGACAGCTGGCTCGAGCAGCTCCATGAAGCGGTCGAACACACTGCGCTGCACCAGGATTCGGCTGCGGGCACAGCAGTCCTGGCCAGCGTTGTCGAAGACGCCGTACGGCGCGCTCGCCGCAGCGCGCTCGAGGTCGCTGTCGGCGAACACGATGTTGGCGCTCTTGCCCCCGAGCTCGAGCGTCACGCGCTTCACCTGGTCCGCGGCGCCGCGCATGATCCGCTGGCCGACGGCCGTCGAGCCGGTGAAGCACACCTTGCGCACGGCTGGATGGGTCACGAACCGCTCGCCCACGACCGACCCCTTGCCCGGGATGACGGTGAAGACGCCCTCGGGGAGCCCGGCGTCCAGTGCCAGCTCGCCGAGGCGGATCGCCGTCATCGGCGTGAGCTCCGCCGGCTTGAGGACGACGGTGTTGCCGGCGGCCAGCGCAGGCGCGAAACCCCATCCGGCGATCGGCATCGGGAAGTTCCACGGCACGATGATCCCGACCGTGCCGAGCGGTTCCTTGAACGTGACGTCGAGTCCCCCGGCCACCGGGATCTGGCGCCCGAAGGCGCGTTCGGGGGCGGCTGCGTAGTAGGTGAGCACGTCGCGGACGTTCCCGGCCTCCCACCGTGCGTTCCCGATCGTGTGGCCCGCGTTGGCGACCTCGAGCCGGGCCAGCTCCTCGAGGTGGGCATCCACCTCGTCCGCGAAGCGGCGCAGCAGGCGACCGCGGTCCGCCGGGGAGACAGCACGCCACGCCGGTCCCGCGGCTTCCGCCGCGGCGATCGCGGCGTCGGTCTCGTCGAGCCCGGCCAGCGCGACCTGGGCGACGACCGTCTCGGTCGCGGGGTTGATGACTTCGTGCAGCATTGAATCTCCTGCTACGCCCGACGGCATTGAATCTCCTGCTACGCCCGACGGCATTGAATCTCCTGCTACGCCCGACGGCATTGAATCTCCTGCTACGCCCGGAACCTTCACAGTCGCTCGAACCCCCTGATCCGCTCCCAGTCGGTCACGGCTGCGTTGAAGGCGTTGAGCTCCACCTGGGCCGCATGCGCGTAGTGGTCGACCACATCGTCACCGAACGCCGCCCGGGCCACCGCGGACCCGGCGAACAGGTCACGTCCCTGGCTGAGCAGCGAGGGCACCCGCGCCTTGTCCGAGGCATAGGCGTTGCCACCGAACGCTGGCTCCAGCGGCAGCTCCTCGCGTATGCCGTGGAGCCCGCCGGCGAGCATGCCTGCCACCGCGAGGTAGGGGTTCACATCGCCGCCCGGCACGCGGTTCTCGACCCGCAGGCCAGCGCCGTGGCCGACGACGCGCAGCGCGCAGGTGCGGTTGTCGGTTCCCCAGGCGATCGCCGTGGGCGCGAACGAGCCGGGCTGGAACCGCTTGTAGGAGTTGACGTTCGGCGCGTAGAGGAGCGTGAACTCGCGCATCGTGGCCTGGACACCGGCGACGAAGTGCTCGAACACCGTGCTGCGGCCACCCTCGCGGTCATCGTCGGCGAAGACGATCTGGCCGTCGGTCCCGCGCAGGGAGAGGTGGATGTGGCAGGAGTTGCCCTCGCGCTCGTCGAACTTCGCCATGAAGGTCAGCGACTGCCCGTGGTTCGCGGCGATCTCCTTGGCGGCGTTCTTGTAGATGACGTGGTTGTCGCAGGTCCGCAGCACCGAGTCGTAGAGGAAGGCGATCTCGTGCTGCCCCAGGTTGCACTCCCCCTTCGCGCTCTCGACGGTGACCCCACCGGCATACATCTCGTTGCGGATGTCGCGCAGCAGGGGCTCGACCTTGGTGCCGCCGAGGATGGAGTAGTCCACGTTGTAGCGGTTGGCCCCCGTCAGCCCGGAGTACCTGCGGTCCCAGGCCTGCTCGAAGGTCTCCTCGAAGACGATGAACTCCAGCTCGGTGCCGGCCAGCGCCACGAAGCCGAGCTCCGCGGCGGCGTCGACCTGCGCCTTGAGCACCGCGCGGGGCGAGGGGCGCACCGGACCGCTGCCGTCGAGCCAGGACAGGTCGCACTGGACCGTCGCCGAGTAGGGCTGCCCGGGCGTGCGGCGCAGCGTCGCGAGGTCGAGGTCGAACATCATGTCGCCGTAACCGCGCTCCCACGAGCTGATGGCGTACCCGTCCACGGTGTTCATGTCGACGTCGACGGCCAGCAGGTAATTGCAGCCCTCGGTCCCATGACCCAGCACGGAGTCGAGGAAGAACCGGCCGTGGATGCGCTTGCCCTGCAGGCGGCCCTGCATGTCGGTGAACGCGACGATGACCGTGTCGATGGCACCCGACTCGATCTCGGAGCGCAGCTCCTCGACGGTCAGCTGCGGTGGTGTCGTCATGTCGTCTCCTTGTGGCTCATCCGAGCAGTCCACGGAGCAACGCCGAGGTGGCGTCACAGTGCTCTTCCATGGCGGCCCGGGCCGCCTCGGGGTCGCCCGCCAGGATGGCCCTGACGATGGCGTCGTGCTGGTCGTTGGAGTGCTCGATGTTGCGGCGCAGCACGGGGATGGCGCTGAGCAGCTCGTGGACTGCTGCCTGGGCGCGGGTGACCGCCTCGATCAGCATCGGCGAGCCCGACATGGTCGCCACCGCGAGGTGGAACCGGCTGTCGGCGAGGCGGTGGGCGGCATTGTCCGGCGCCTCACGTGCTGCCTGCGCGCTCTCCAGCAGCCACGCCCGTTGGTCGGCCGCCAGCGAGCGCGTCGCCGCGAGCGCCGCCGCCCCAGGCTCGACGACCCGCCGAAAGTCCATCGCGTCGGCCAGCGCCGGGCCGGTACGCACCGGGGCGTCACCCGTCCCCGGCTCGAGCCCGGCATAGGTGACGATCGTCCCGCCACCGCGGCCCCGCCGCGTCGCGACCAGACCCGAGTCACGCAGCGCCGCGATGGCCTCGCGCAAGGTGTTGCGGCTCACGGCGAGGCGCTCGGCCAGCTCCCGCTCGGGCGGGAGCTGCTGTCCGTCGGTGAAGACGCCCAGCCGGATGGCCGTCGCCAGCTGCTCCACGGTCGCCTCGAACGCGTTGCCCGACGTGGGCCTCAGCACCACGTCGGACAGCGAGGTCAGGCGGTCCACGGCGTTCACCTTCCGATCCAATACCCGGCGGTTGGCCGCGTCAATGGTCTGGATTAGAACCATTGATGACGAAATGGTCAGCGGAACGTGTCGGCGACGTCGACGTCCACCTCGACCTGGTGCTTGGGCCCGGTGAACCACTTCTTCGCCGACAGGTGCCAGAACGCCCACAGCAGGGCCATGGCTCCGAGCACCACGATCGGCGTGTAGTTCACGAACTTCCAGGCGAAGTCCTTGTCGAACGGGTTGCCGGTGTTCACCGTGGGCAGCATCGCGACGACCGAGGTCACGATGATCTCGATGACGGCCAGCGGCGCGAGCCAGCGCCACTTGCGGCCCAGGTTCCACGAGCCCTGCTGGAAGGCGTCGCCCGCGCGCCAGCGGTAGTAGATCGGGATCGCGAAGGCGACGTAGAGCCCGACGACCCCGATCGACACCACCGCGAAGAAGGCGATGGGGACGTAGATGGGGGCGGCGTCGGTGCCGATGTTGACCTTGACCAGGGCCGGAAGGGTGATCAGCACGGCGACGAGCGCGGACAGGATCACGCCGTTCACCGGCACCCGCTTGGCGCTGAGCTTGGACCACAGCCGGGACCCCGGGACCGCACCGTCGCGGCTGAAGGCGAAGAGCATGCGCGTGGTCGAGGTCATGCACGCGGTGGTGCAGAAGAACTGGCCCGCCGTCGAGATGAGCAGGATGGTGCCGGCCCACTTGCTCGAGAGCGCCTGGCTGAAGATGGTGGCCACAGCGCCGCCGCCCTTGGTGACCCCGGCCTCGTCCTGGACCGCGAACAGGAAGGTCAACAGGAGCACCCAACCGCCGATCGCGGAGTAGGCGATCGACTGCCAGATCCCTTTGGCCGCAGTGTTGGCCGCGCCGTGGGTCTCCTCTGATAGGTGGGCCGAGGCGTCGTACCCGGTGATGGTGTACTGCGTGAGGATGGCGGAGATCGGCAGGACGTAGAGCAGGAAGCCGAGGCCGTGCGTGCTCCCCCCGATGAAGCCGGTGTTGTTCACGGTGTGGGTGAACACCGACGAGACACTCGCGTGGTGGGCGGGGATGAACCACAGGATGAGGATCACGGCCAGCGCGCCGAAGACGTGCCACCACACCGAGATGTTGTTGAGCACTGCGAGCAGGTGCGCCGAGAAGATGTTGATCAGCGACACGAGCACGAGCACGCCGATGAAGTACAGGAACACGCGGTTGAGGTCACCCGGCGTGTAGCCGCTGTCGAACGACCCGATGGTCAGGTCGAGGAAGGTCGCACAGCCGTAGGCGACGGACGCGTCGATGGCGAGCAGCCCGATGAGGTTGAGCCAGCCGGTGTAGTACCCGGCCTTGATCCCGCCGAGCTTGCTCGCCCACCAGTAGATCCCGCCCGAGGTCGGGTATGCGGACACGAGCTCGGACATGCACAGCCCGATGGCGAGGATGAACAGGCTGATGATCGGCCAGCCCCAGGCGATCGCCGCGGGACCGCCGTTGTTCCAGCCGACGCCGAAGGTGGTGAAGCAGCCCGCCAGGATCGAGATGATCGAGAACGAGATGGCGAAGTTCGAGAACCCCGACCACGACCGGTCGAGCTCCTGCTTGTAGCCGAGCTCCGCGAGGCGGCGTTCGTCTTCGGACAGATCGGTGACACTGGCCATGCCTGGCTCCTCGGCTCAGAACGACAATGACGCAGAACGACAGTGAGCCGAATGTTTCACCCCCGCCGCCCGCCGTGTCAATGGTCCAATGCCAAACCATTGACAGGCGACGCCCCCGCGCGGTCAGACCAAGCGGGTCATCCAGCCACGGGCGTCCTCGACACGGCCGTACTGGATGTCGAGGAGCCGCTCGCGGATGGTGCGGGTGACCTCGCCGTAGTCGACCCCACGGCGGTGGTCGCAGCTGCCGCCGTCCCATCGCAGCTCGCCCACCGGCGTGATGACCGCGGCCGTGCCGCAGGCGAAGATCTCGACGATGTCGCCGCTGGCCGCGCCGTCCTTCCACTCCTGGATCGGCACCCGACGCTCCTCGGGCTGCAGCCCCAGCTCCTTGGCGAGCTCCAGCACCGACGAGCGGGTCACTCCCTCGAGGATCGACCCAGTGAGCTCGGGGGTGACCAGCCGGTTGTCCTTGGTGACGAAGAACAGGTTCATGCCGCCGAGCTCCTCGACGTGCGTGTGCGTCGAGGAGTCGAGGAACACCGCCTGGTCGCAGCCGTTGTCGATGCCCTCGAGCTGCCCGGCCAGGCTCGAGGCGTAGTTGCCACCGGTCTTGGCTGCCCCGGTGCCCCCCTCGCCCGCCCGCGCGTAGTGCTGGGAGAGCCAGATCGTCACCGGCCTGATGCCGCCACTGAAGTAGGCCCCGGCCGGGGAGGCGATCACGGCATACGTCACCTCGGCCGCAGGGCGAACGCCGAGGAACGCCTCGGAGGCGAACATGAACGGCCGCAGGTAGAGGCTGGTCTCTCCCGTGCCGTAGGCGGGCACCCACGCCTGGTCCACCTCGACGAACGCGCGCAGCGACGCGATGAAGTCCTCCTCGGGCAGCTCGGGGAGGGCCATCCGGCGGGCGCTGCGGATCATCCGCTGGGCGTTGGCCTCGGGGCGGAAGGTCCAGATCGAGCCGTCCTCGTGCCGGTAGGCCTTCATGCCCTCGAAGATCTCCTGGGCATAGTGCAGGACCGCCGCCGAAGGCATGAGCGAGAACGGGCCGTATGCCGTGACCGCGCCGTCGCCCCATCCGTGACCTCGACGCCACGTCGCCGTGAGCATGTGGTCGGTGAACGTGGTGCCGAACCCCGGGTTGGCCAGCACGGCCTCGCGCTCCACGGCCGGCCGCGGGTCGGTGCGGCGGGTGACCTCGAAGGTGAGCGGTGCTGCCGGGGCCTGGGTCATGGAGTCCTCCTGCGTCGGTGCGGGTCTCCTGCCGAGATTACCTGCCCGGCTGGCGACCCGGGCAGGAGAGTTCGAGCGCAGCCGGTGGGTTAGAGGCGGGCGGCGATGGCGTCGCCGACCTCGGGCGTCGAGCGTACGGACCCACCGCGCTCGGCGAGGTCGGCCGCCACGGCCGCTTCGACCTTGGCGGCCTCGTCCTGGCGACCGAGGTGGTCGAGCAGCAGGGCCACGGAGAGGATGGTCGCGGTCGGGTCGGCCTTGGCCTGGCCCGCGATGTCCGGGGCCGAGCCGTGGACCGGCTCGAACATGCTGGGGTAGTCGCCCTCGGGGTTGATGTTGCCGCTGGCCGCGAGGCCGATGCCGCCGGCGATGGCCGCGGCGATGTCCGTGATGATGTCGCCGAACAGGTTGTCGGTCACGATGACGTCGAAGCGACCGGGGTCCGTCGCGAGGAAGATCGTGGCCGCGTCGACGTGCTGGTAGGCCGTCTCGACGTCGGGGAACTCCAGTCCGACCTCGTCGACGGTGCGACGCCACAGGTGGCCGGCGTGGGTGAGCACGTTGTGCTTGTGGACCAGGGTGAGGTGCTTGCGCGGCCGCGCCTGGGCGCGTGCGAACGCGTCGCGGACGACGCGCTCGACCCCGAACCGGGTGTTGACGCTGACCTCGGTGGCGATCTCCTGGGGCGTGCCGGTGCGCAGGGAACCGCCGTTGCCGACATACGGCCCCTCGGTGCCCTCGCGGACGACGAGGAAGTCGATGCCGTTCGGAGCCACTCGCTCGACGGCGAGTGGGCTCTGGACCCCAGGGTAGAGCTTGGCCGGTCGGAGGTTGACGTACTGCTGCAACGCGAAACGCAGTGGCAGCAGCACGCCCCGCTCGAGGACACCGCTGGGCACGGTGGGGTCGCCGATGGCCCCGAGCAGGATGGCGTCGTGGCCCCGCAGCTCGTCCAGCACCGACTCGGGCAGGGTCTCGCCGGTCGCGTGCCAGCGTCGTGCCCCCAAGTCGTACTCGGTCGTGTGGAACTTGCCCGTTCCAGCCGTCACGGCCTCGAGGACCTTGAGCCCCTCGGCGACGACCTCGGGACCGATCCCGTCACCGCCGATGACGGCGAGGTTCACGGTGTCACTGAGAGAGTCGGCGGCCATGCGCACCAGCCTAGGGAGGGTCTTGCGATCTGATATCAACGTCTCATATGCCGAACGACCCCCGGTCGCGTGGCTGGAGGTCGTTCGGTTCGCGTCGCCGTTGACGCGGCGGCTGTCGCGCCGGTCAGTCGTCGGAGTGGCCCTGCTCGCGCAGGTCCATCGACTCCTGCAGTGCCTGCCGTGCCTTCTCTGCTTCTTCGCTCATGATCCTCAGTCCTTGATGATTTCGCCTGTGTCGCAACAGGTGTGAGTGGGGTGGGGTTCTCGGGGGCACTCGCCGGTTGACGGGGTGCACTGCCAGCCACGCACGCGGGATCTCCGCGGCGAGTGGGCTGGCTACCGGAACTCGCCGCGGCGGCTAAGAATTACGAGCTGCCGCGCCATGCCTTCGAGATTACGTGGACGTCCAAGTATTTGATACCCGTTTCCCACGTCGTGAGACACCTCTGGACGTGATCCGCGCCTCATGGTGCGCAGCCCCCCAGACACAGGTATGCCGCCCGCTCGGGTGAGTGGGCGGCATACCTGGGGTGCCACGCGCGGCACCGGCGAAACGCGGCTCAGCCAGCGAGGTCGACGACGCGCACCTCGGCACCGACCTCGGAGGCGATGGCGGCGAGCACGTCAGCGGGGATGGCGCTGTCGACGGTGAGGGCGACGAGCGCCTGACCGCCCTTCTCGTTGCGCGCGACCTGCATGCTGTCGATGTTGACCTGGGCGTCGCCGAGCAGCCGGCCCACGGTGCCGATGACGCCGGGGCGGTCGACATAGGTGAAGAAGGCAAGGTGCTCGGAGAGCGGGACCTCGAGGTCGAAGCCGTTGACGCCGACGACCTTCTCGATCATGCGAGGACCGGTCAGCGTGCCGGCGATGGACACCGTGCTCCCGTCGGCCAGCGTGCCGCGCAAGGTCGTGACGTTGCGGAAGTCCTGGGTCGCCGGGTCGGTCAGCAGCCGCACCTCGCAGCCGCGCTGCTCGGCCAGCAGGGGCGCGTTGACATAGGTCACCGGGTCCTCGGTCACGTCGGTGAACAGACCCTTGAGGGCCGCGAGCTTCCAGATCGAGACGTCGTGCTCGACGATCTCACCCTTGACGTCGACGTCGAGCTGGACAGGCACGGACCCCGCCAGCGCGGTAAAGATGCGGCCAAGCTTCTCGACGAGCGCGATCCCGGGTCGGACCTCCTCCGGCACGGCGCCGCCGGACACGTTCACGGCATCCGGGACGAGGTCGCCTCCGAGCGCGAGGCGAACGGACTTGGCGACGGCCACCCCGGCCTTCTCCTGGGCCTCGTCGGTGGAGGCTCCGAGGTGGGGCGTCACGACGACCGACTCGAACTCGAAGAGCGGGCTCTCCGTGGTCGGCTCGCTGGCGAAGACGTCGATGCCGGCACCAGCCACCCGGCCCTCGCGCAGGGCCTCGGCCAGCGCCTCCTCGTCGACGATGCCACCCCGGGCCGCGTTGATCACGCGCACGGTCGGCTTGACCTTGGTGAGTGCCTCCTTGCCGATGAGGCCGAGGGTCTCGGGGCTCTTGGGCAGGTGCACGGTGATGAAGTCGCTCTGCTCGAGGAGCTCGTCGAGGGTGACGAGCTGCGCGCCGAGCTGGCCGGCCCGCTGGGCCGAGACGTAGGGGTCGTAGGCGAGGATCTCCATGCCGAAGCCCTTGAGCCGCTCCGCGACGAGCTGGCCGATGCGGCCGAACCCGACGACGCCGACCTTCTTGTCGAGCAGCTCGACACCGCCGTACTTGCTGCGCTTCCACGCGCCGCCCTTGAGGGCCTGGTTGGCGGGGGCGATGTTGCGGGCGGTGGACAGGAGCAGCCCGACCGCGAGCTCCGCGGCCGAGGTGATGTTCGACGTGGGTGCGTTGACCACCATGACACCAGCCTGGGTGGCGGCCTTGACGTCGACGTTGTCGAGTCCGACGCCGGCGCGGGCGATGACCTTGAGGTTCTTCGCGACGCCGATCGCCTCGGCGTCCATCTTCGTGGCGGACCGGATCAGCACGGCGTCCACGTCGGCGAGCGCGGGAAGCAGTTCGGAGCGGTTGGACCCGTCGATCTGGCGGATCTCGAAGTCGGGCCCGAGGGCGTCGATGGTCGCCGGCGAGAGCTCCTCGGCGATGAGGACGATCGGCTTGCTCACGTGTCAGTCCTTTGGGGTGGGTTCACGGATGAGGTCGGCACCACGCTGTGCCCGCGGCCAGCATACGGCTCAGTTCAGCATGTGGATGGTCTGCTCGACATGTGACACAGCGCCGGCCGTCCCCCGCGACGGGGGGGACGGCCGGCACACCGCGTCGATCTGAGTGCAGGTCAGCGCGCGGCAGACCCCTCGACGTAGTCGCTGTCGGTCTCCTTGATCCAGCTCATGAGCTTGCGCAGGTCCTTGCCCGTCGCCTCGATCGGGTGCTGGGCGCCCTTCTCGCGCAGGGCGGCGAACTCGGGACCGCCGGCGTCCTGGTCGTCGATGAACCGCTTGGCGAACGCGCCGTTCTTGATGTCGGCGAGGACGGCCTGCATGTTCTCCTTGACGCGCGGGTCGATGACCCGGGGGCCGGACACGTAGTCGCCGTACTCCGCCGTGTCGGACACCGACCAGCGCTGCTTGGCGATGCCGCCCTCGACCATGAGGTCGACGATGAGCTTGAGCTCGTGGAGGCACTCGAAGTAGGCGACCTCGGGCTGGTAGCCCGCCTCGACCAGCGTCTCGAAGCCGTACTGGATGAGCTGGCTCGCGCCACCGCAGAGGACCGCCTGCTCACCGAACAGGTCGGTCTCGGTCTCCTCGGTGAACGTCGTCTTGATGCCGCCGGCGCGCAGGCCGCCGATCGCCTTGGCGTACGACTTCGCGAGCTCCCAGGCGCGTCCGGATGCGTCCTGCTCGACCGCGAGAAGCACGGGCACGCCACGACCGTCGACATACTCGCGGCGCACGAGGTGTCCGGGACCCTTGGGGGCCACCATGAGCACGTCGGAGCCCGCTTCGGGCTTGATGTAGTCGAAGCGGATGTTGAAGCCGTGGCCGAACAGCAGGCCGGCGCCGTCGCGGAGGTTCGGCTGGATCTCGTTCGCGTAGACGGTCCGCTGCACCTGGTCGGGGGTGAGGATGACGACGAGGTCGGCCTCCTTGACGGCGTCGGCGACCGACCGCACGGTCAGCCCCTCGGCCTCGGCCTTGACCCGGCTCTTGGAGCCCTCGGCGAGGCCGACGCGGACGTCCACCCCGGAGTCGCGCAGGTTGAGCGCGTGGGCGTGGCCCTGGCTGCCGTAGCCGATGACGGCCACCTTCGTGCCCTGGATCACGCTCAGGTCTGCGTCGTCGTCGTAGAACATCTCGGCCACGTCGGCCAACTCCTTCGGTTGTGTCTTGCGTTGTGGTTCAGGGAAACTCATGCGTGGTGCGTATGCCGCGGGCTGCCCTGCGTCGGGCGTCCGGCGGGGTCTAGGCCGAGCGGAGCGCCCGGTCGGTGATCGAGCGGGTCCCGCGGCCGATGGCGACCATCCCGGACTGGACGAGCTCCTTGACCCCGAACGGCTCGAGGACCTCGAGGAAGGCCGCGAGCTTGTCGCGGTTGCCCGTGACCTCGATGGTGAGGGCGTCGCTGCCCACGTCGACCACCTTGGCACGGAACAGCTGGACCGTCTCGAGGACGTGGCTGCGGGTCTGCAGGTCGGCCCGCACCTTGACCAGGAGGATCTCGCGCTGCACCGACGCGGTCGGGTCGAGCTCGACGACCTTGAGCACCTCGACGAGCTTGTTGAGCTGCTTGGTCACCTGCTCGAGCGGCAGCGCGTCGACATCGACGACCACCGTCATCCGCGAGATCTCGGCGTGCTCGGTGGGGCCCACTGCGAGGGAGTCGATGTTGAACCCGCGCCGCGAGAACAGCGCGGCGATGCGCGCGAGGACCCCAGGCTTGTTCTCCACCAGCACCGACAGGGTGTGTTTGCTCATCGACCGATCTCCTTTGCGTGGCGGGCGCTCGCTGCGATGCTCACTCGCCCTCCTCCTCGATGCTCGATTGCTCGGAGGAGCTGGCGAGCTCCGCTCCTCGCTCGCTGGCGCTCGCTGCGATGCTCACTCGCCCTCCTCCTCGCGGTCCCACTGGGGAGCCGTGTCCTTGGCCACCTGGATCGCGTCGTTGCTCACGCCAGCGGGCACCATCGGCCAGACCATCGCGTCCCGGTGGACGACGAAGTCGACGACCACCGGGACGTCGTTGATCTCCATCGCCTTGTGGATGGTCGCGTCGATGTCCTCGGGCCGCTCGCAGCGCAGGCCGACGCAGCCGTAGGCCTCGGCCAGCTTGACGAAGTCGGGGATCCGGCTGCCCACGGAGGTGTGCAGGTCGGTGTTGGAGTAGCGCTCGTTGTAGAACAGCGACTGCCACTGGCGAACCATGCCGAGGCTGCTGTTGTTGATGATCGCGACCTTGATCGGGATGTTGTTGATGACGCAGGTGGCGAGCTCCTGGTTGGTCATCTGGAAGCAGCCGTCCCCGTCGATCGCCCAGACCGTGCGCTCCGGCTGGGCGACCTTCGCGCCCATCGCCGCCGGCACGGCATACCCCATGGTGCCGAGCCCACCGGAGTTGAGCCAGGCGTTCGGGCGCTCGTACTGCACGAACTGGGCCGCCCACATCTGGTGCTGTCCCACCCCGGCGACGTACACCGACTCGGGCCCGGCGATGGCACCGATCCGCTCGATGACGTGTTGCGGGGCGACCGTCTCGCCGCCCTCGGGGGTCGTGTAGCCGAGCGGGAAGGTGGCCTTCCAGCCCGCGGTCTGCAGTCGCCACGCGTCGTAGTCGCCCGCGCGCCCCGCCTCGAGGTCAGCCGTCACCGCCTCGATGAGGTCGCCGATGACCTCCTTCACGTCGCCCACGATCGGCACGTCCGCGGTGCGGTTCTTGGAGATCTCGGCCGGGTCGATGTCGGCGTGGATGACCTTGGCCTCGGGCGCGAAGCTCGCCAGCTGGCCGGTCACCCGGTCGTCGAAGCGCGCGCCGAGGGTGATCAGCAGGTCGGACTTCTGCAGCGCCGTGACCGCAGCCACGGAGCCGTGCATGCCCGGCATGCCGAGGTGCAGGGGGTGGCTGTCGGCCACCGCGCCCCGGGCCATGAGCGTCGTGACGACGGGGATCTGGGTCAGCTCGACGAAACGGCGCAGCTCGTCGCTGGCCCGGCCCCGCACCACCCCACCTCCGACGTAGAACACCGGGCGCTTCGCCGCGGCGATCAGGCGGGCCGCCTCGCGGATCTGCTTGCCGTGGGGGCGCGCCACCGGACGGTACCCCGGGAGGTCGAACTTGGGCGGCCAGTTGAACGTCGTCTTCGCCTGGAGGGCGTCCTTCGAGATGTCGACCAGCACGGGCCCCGGCCGCCCGGTCGAGGCGATGTGGAAGGCCTCGGCGATGACGCGTGGGATCTGGTCCGCGTCGGTGACCAGGTAGTTGTGCTTGGTGATCGGCATCGTGATGCCGCGGATGTCGGCCTCCTGGAAGGCGTCAGTGCCGATGGAGGCCGAGCTGACCTGGCCGGTGATGGCCACGATCGGGATCGAGTCCATGTAGGCGTCGGCGATCGCGGTGACGAGGTTCGTCGCGCCCGGGCCGGAGGTGGCCATGCAGACCCCGACCCTGCCGGTGGCGGCGGCATACCCCTCGGCCGCGTGCCCGGCCCCCTGCTCGTGCCGGACGAGGATGTGGCGCACCTTCACCGAGTCCAGGAGCGGGTCGTATGCCGGCAGGATCGCGCCCCCGGGGATGCCGAAGACAGTGTCGACCTCCATCGCCTCGAGGCTGAGGACGAGGCTCTGGGCGCCAGTCACGACGGCCGGAACCTTGGCTCGCGCCTGCTGGGCCATCTGGGATGGACTGGGCGCCGGTGTGGAGGCCGGTTTCGCGTCGCTCACTGTCTCTACCGCTTTCGGTTCTCGCTGGTGTCTGGCCACAAAAAAACCCTCCAGTCCCGGCACGGGACGACGGAGGGCAGCGCGCTTGCTCTCTGGCAGAGAGCCTGCGCGCTAAGGAAGTACGAGAATTCGTGCCACACGAGCACTCTCCCTTCCCGGCCCTTCGGTGTCAACGGGCGAGACAGCCGGTCCCACGATCCGGACCTGTCGTCTCAGTCACAGAACGCCGCCCGTGGCCTCAGTCGCAGACCGCGCCGCGGCTCGCGCTGCCAACCAGCTTGCGGTACTTGCCGAGCACGCCCTTGGGGTACTTGGACGGCGGCGGCTCGAAGCCCTCTGCGCGCCGCGCGAGCTCCTCAGGCTCGACGTGGAGGTCGAGGACCCCGCGAGCCACGTCGAGGGTGATCTGGTCGCCGTCCCGGACGAACGCGATCGGCCCGGCGTCGACGGCCTCCGGCGCGACGTGGCCGACGCACAGGCCGGTGGTGCCACCGGAGAACCGGCCATCGGTGAGGAGCAGGACCTCCTTGCCCAGGCCTGCGCCCTTGATCGCACCGGTGACGGCGAGCATCTCGCGCATGCCCGGGCCGCCCTTGGGACCCTCGTACCGGATGACGACGACGTCGCCCGGGCTGATCGAGCCGTCGCCGACCGCATCCATCGCCGCCCGCTCGCCGTCGAAGACCCGAGCCGTGCCCTCGAAGATGTCGGAGTCGAACCCGGCCGACTTCACCACCGCGCCTTCCGGCGCCAGGGTGCCCTTGAGGATCGTGATGCCGCCGGTCTTGTGGATCGGCTTCTGCATGGCCCGCACGACCTTGCCGTCGACGTCAGGCGGCGCGATGTCGGCGAGGTTCTCGGCCATCGTCTTGCCGGTCACGGTCAGGCAGTCGCCGTGGAGCAGGCCCGCATCGAGCAGTGCGCGCATGACGACCGGCACTCCCCCGACCCGGTCGATGTCGGTCATGACGTACTGCCCGAACGGCTTGACGTCGGCCAGGTGCGGGACCTTGGCGCCGACGCGCACGAAGTCGTCGAGGGTGAGGTCGACCTCGGCCTCGTGGGCGATGGCCAGCAGGTGCAGCACCGCGTTGGTGGAGCCACCGAACGCCATGACGACGGCGATGGCGTTCTCGAACGCCTCCTTGGTCATGATGTCGCGGGCCGTGATGCCGCGGCGCAACAGCCCCACGACGGCCTCACCGGACTTGCGCGCGAAGCCGTCGCGGCGCCGGTCCGTGGCCGGCGGGGCGGCCGATCCGGGGAGCGACATGCCGATGGCCTCGGCGACCGAGGCCATCGTGTTGGCGGTGTACATGCCGCCACACGCACCTTCGCCGGGGCAGATCGCCCGTTCGATCGCGTCGACGTCCGCGCGGGACATCAGCCCGGCGGCGCACGCACCCACCGCCTCGAAGGCGTCGATGATGGTCACCGTCTTCTCCGAGCCGTCGGAGAGCTTCGCGATGCCCGGCAGGATCGACCCGGCATACAGGAAGACGCTCGAGAGGTCGAGCCGCGCCGCGGCCATGAGCATGCCCGGCAGCGACTTGTCGCACCCGGCGAGCAGCACCGACCCGTCCAGCCGCTCGGCGTTCATGACCGTCTCGACGGAGTCCGCGATGATCTCGCGGCTCACCAGCGAGAAGTGCATGCCCTCGTGGCCCATCGAGATGCCGTCGGAGACCGAGATGGTGCCGAACTCGAGGGGGTAGCCGCCTGCGGCGTGCACGCCGTCCTTGACGGCCTTGGCGAGCCGGTCGAGCGAGAGGTTGCAGGGGGTGATCTCGTTCCACGAGCTGGCCACGCCGATCTGCGGCTTCACCCAGTCGTCGTCCCCCATGCCGACCGCGCGGAGCATGCCGCGCGCGGCCGTCTTCTCGAGGCCGTCGGTGACGTCGCGACTGCGCGGCTTGATGTCGACGCCGTCGTGGGTGGGCTCGGTGGTCGTCATGCGCGCAGTCTAGGACGAGGGTCCACAGGGTGGGACGGCGGTCTCACCACGCAAGAGGACCTATCCGTATGCCGGGTGCGGCCGGCTGATGCCGGGTCCCGCGGGCGTGGCGGGCGGCGGGGACTGGTCAACCGCGACAGATGTGGCAGCGCTCCAGCCGCGCCATGCCGTAGTCGAGCCGCTGCCACGGCCCCGAGTACCGCAGCACAGCCAACGACGAGGTGGGGAACCCCGCGGCGAGACACTCGTGCGCCTGGCTCGAACCGTCGCCCTCCGTCAGCCCGCTCGCCAGCATCGCCATCGTCGGGTTGTGACCGACGACGAGGACCACCTGCGCCTCGCCCGCCGACTCGCGGACGCAGTCGAGCACGCCCCGTTCACCACCGGAGTACAGCTCGGGCGGGTACTCGATGTTCTCGCCACACGCGCCGCCCTTCTCCGCAGCCGACCACGTCTGACGGGTGCGAGCCGAGGGTGAGCAGAGGACGAGCTCGGCCCCGAGGGCGTGCTCGTGGAGCCACTGCCCGGCGACCTCGGCGTCGCGGATGCCGCGCCCGGTCAGCTCACGCTCGTGGTCCGGCTTGCCGGCGACCTGCTCTGCCTTGGCATGGCGAAAGAGGATGAGCACCTTGTCATCGCTGGCGAGGGTCATGCCCCCAGCATGGACCCCCGCTGCCGCAACCAACAGTCTTGACAGGGGTTGGCGGCGCGGTCGCACGTCACAGGGCGAGCTCGGGCTTGATCCGCAACGCAGTCCATGTGCCCGCCTTGCGTGCGGCCACGGTCGACAGGGCAAAGGCGCCTGCGAGGTAGAGCCCGAGGACGGCGAGGTCGGTGGCGAGGTTGGCCAGCGATCCGCCATACATCAGCCGGCGTATGCCGTCGACGGCATAGCTCATGGGGAGGGCCCGGTGGACGGGATGCAACGGCTCAGGGAGGGTCTGCCACGGGAACGTGCCCCCGGCGCTCACGAGCTGCAGGACCATCAACACCAGACCGAGGAACTTGCCCGGCGAGCCGAACCGCGCCGACAGCGCATGCATGATCATCACGAAGGTGAGCGACACCGCGGCCAGGAAGCCCAGGAGCAGGACGGGGTGCTGCGCCGAGAGGCCCACCCCGCGCAGCACCACGGCATACACGAAGAGCACCTGACCCAGCCCGAGGGCAGCAGGCGCGAGCCACCCGCCGAGAGCCGTGCGCCAGCTCGGCTGGCCCGCGGCCAGGGCTCGGGACGAGAGCGGCTTGATGAGCAGGAAGAGCACGTAGGCGCCGATCCAGAGCGCGAGGCTCAGGAAGAACGGGGCCAGGCCCGCGCCATAGCTCGCCGCCGACGCCAAGGAAAGTCCTTTGACCCCAACGGGATCCCCGAGGGTCTGGGCCACCGCCTTGCGGGCCGCGGCACTCGGGTCAGGGATGGACCGAAGGCCCTGTGTGAGCCCGTCGCGCAGCTGGGTCGCGCCGGCCTCGAGCCGGTCGAGGCCGGCGGTCAGGTCGGAGGCTCCGTGCTGCAGCGCGGTGGCTCCGCCCAGTGCGGCACGCTGCCCCGTCGCGAGCTGGGCAGCCCCGACCGCGAGCCTGTGGTTGCCCGCAGCGAGGTCGTCGGCACCCGTCGCCAGCTGGCCGCTGCCCGCATCGGCCTGGTGGATCCCGGAGTGCAACGGCCCCGCTGCCGCGGCCAACCGGTCGGCGCCAGCCGCCACCTGGGCCGCGCCGTCGGAGAGCTGACCGAGCTGGTTGGCCGAGGTCTGGAGCTGGGTGTTGGCGCTCGCGAGCTGCCCCGTCAGGCCGGAGGTGGTGGCCAGGACCTGCTGGACCTGCGCCTGGGTGAAGCCGGCCGCGCGGAGCCGGCCGGCCAGCTGGCCCTGCGCCGAGACCACGGTGGACATGAATGTCTCGGAGGCGACAGCGACCCGGTTGCCGGCCGCCGCGAGCCGGGCGTTGCCCTCGGCCACCCGGTGCGCGCCATCTGCCAGGCGCCGCGTGTCAGCCGGCATGGTCTGGGTGCCCGCATCGAGCGTCTGCAGACCGGCGTGGAGCCGATGCGCACCTGACGCGAGCCGATCGGCACCGGTGGCGGCCTGGTCGGCACCGCTGGACAGGGCGTCGCTACCCGCCACGAGCTGCCGCTCTCCTGCCACGAGCCGACCCGCACCGGTCTGGAGTCGGTGCGACCCGGCGTCCGCCGCACCCAGGCCATCGACGACCTTGGCCGCACCTGCGGCTGCAGTGCCGACCTTGTCGTGGATGGTGCTGAACCCCAGCAGCAGCTGACTCGCTGCCGTCGAGCTCACCTGCGCCGCAACGGACTTGGTCACCTGGGCGACCAGCTGGTTGGCGATGGTCCGGGAGAGGTAGTTGTTGGCGTCATTGGTCTCCACCTCGAGCTGCGCCTGTCGCGGCCGGAAGTCTGCGCTCGAGGCGAGGTCGGCCGAGAACCCCGCCGGCACGATGAGGGCGAAGTCGTAGGTGCCGTCCTGGACCCCTTGGTGCGCAGCCTCGCGCGAGACGCGGTGCCACCCGAAGCTGCGCGACCGCACGAGCTCGTTGGCCACCTGGTTACCGACGGCCAGCCGCTCCCCCGTTGCCAGCGTCGTGCCGGCGTCCTGCACGACGACGGCTGCAGGCACCCGCGAAAGACCGGCATACGGGTCCTTGTTGGCATAGAGGTAGAGGCCGCCGTAGAGGGTCGGGACCAGGACGAGCGCGACCAGGGCTGCTCGTGGCAGCCGTCCCGCGGTGACGCGGCGCAGCTCGGTGAGGGCGAGGCGGATGGCGGTCACGCGCTGACTCCCAGCTCGTAGTGAACCGGCTGGCCGAGGTGCCGGGCGGTGGCATGCGTGCACTGGACGACGACGGTGAGCCCGCTGGCGGCCAGGCTTTGCGCGGTCTGCCACCAGTGACCGGGGTCGCCACCAAGGCGGTCGGGCGCGGCGAGGACGAGCACCCGGGTCTGCGCCCGTGAGGCCGCGATGTCCATGAGCAGCACGGTGCGTTCGTGCGCGGGGACGGTCTCGAAGCGGGAGCTGGCCAGCCCCCCCCTGCCCCCGCCCGGCGAGGAATGCTCGGGTGGCCGCACGCCGGGCCGGACGACCCGCGAGGGCAAGCTGCTCGGCGACCACCGCCCGGACCTTCAGGGCCGGCTCGGGCGAGGTGACCTCCGGAAGGTCCACCAGGGCCACGTGCCGCCGTCGCATCTCGGGATCCTCGCTGCCGTCGAGCGTGACCGACCCAGCCGAGAGGGCGAGTCGCCCACCCAGGGCCAGGGCGAGGGCCACGTGGCCGTAACCCGGGTCCCCCGCCACGACGGTCACCTGTCCCGGCGCTGCGGCGAGGCTGGTCGGCAGCAGCAGTGGGTCGTGCGTCCCCGCGACGCCCACCTGGTCGGCGACAAGCTCCATGTCCACCCCTGTCCGGCGCCGCGATCGTGCGCGCCTGTCGATACACATCTGTATTCAATACAGGAGTGTATTCTCGGCGCATGTCCTTCGCCACCGAGCCCGAGGTGACTCCCACCACCCCCCGTCGGCGCACCGCCCGCCGGGAGGCGACCCGGCTGCGGATCCTCGCCGCGGCCGAGGACGTCTTCGCCGAGCGCGGGTTCCACGGGGCGAGTGTCGAGGACATCTGCGAGCGCGCCGAGTTCACCCGCGGAGCGTTCTACTCCAACTTCGCCAGCAAGGACGAGCTGGTGCTCGAGCTCTTCCAGCAGCACGTCACTCGGCTGCAGGCCGCCATCGCCGAGGTGGCGGCGCGCCCCGGGCTGCCGCTCGCCGAGGTCTTCGAGGCGGTGTTCGAGGTCTGGACCGGCGAGCCCGAGGCGCGCAGGCGCTGGTACCTGCTGACCGGTGAGTTCGCCCTGCACGCCTTGCGCGACCAGGACGTCCGCCAGGCGTGGATCGCCGTCCAGGGTCAGGTGCGCCGCGAGCTCGCCACCCTGGTGGACCAGATCGCTGTCGCCCATGGCGTGGCCGCCACGATCCCCACCGAGGACTTCGTGCGGATCGTCACGGCCGTCTTCCAGGGCGGGCTCGGCCAGCACCTGCTCGACCCACAGACCGTCCCGGCCGGCTCGCTGGAGCGCGAGTTCCTCCCGCTGCTCGTCGCAGCCGTGAGCACGCAACCAAAGGGCCACGCAGCACCCCGCTAACCTCGTGGCACCACGACGGCGTGAGTCGGCCGCGACCCGGCCGACGGCACACCCGTCCTGACAGCGAGGTGAGAACCCCCATGACGCAGGCGCCCCACCTGGTGGACGTGCACGCATCCGAGCCGGTCGACCGGAGCTGGCTCGACGAGGCGGTGCGCCGCATCCAGGCCGACGCCAACCGCAGCGCCGACACCCACCTGGTCCACCTGCCGATCCCGGGGCTGCCGGACGTCGACCTCTACCTCAAGGACGAGTCGACCCATCCCACCGGGAGCCTCAAGCACCGGCTCGCGCGGTCGCTGTTCCTCTACGCCCTCTGCAACGGTCAGCTGCGCGAGGGCACGACGGTCATCGAGGCGTCGAGCGGCTCCACGGCCGTCAGCGAGGCCTACTTCGCCCGGATGCTCGGGCTGCCGTTCATCGCCGTCATGGTCGCATCCACGAGTCCGGAGAAGATCGCCCTCATCGAGCGCGAGGGTGGCCGCTGCCACCTCGTGGCCGACGCCGGCGAGGTGTACGAGGTGGCGCGGCGGCTGGCCGAGGACCTCGGCGGCCACTACCTCGACCAGTTCACCTTCGCCGAGCGGGCGACCGACTGGCGGGGCAACAACAACATCGCCGAGTCGATCTTCGACCAGATGCTCCTCGAGCGGCATCCGGTGCCCCGCTGGGTCGTCGTCGGAGCCGGGACGGGCGGCACCAGCGCGACCATCGGGCGCTACGTGCGCTACCGCGGGCTGGCCAGCGAGGTCTGCGTCGTCGACCCCGAGCGGTCCGCCTTCCTGCCTGCATTCCAGGGCGACGAGCGCGGCGTGGCCACGGCGTGTGGGTCACGCATCGAGGGCATCGGGAGGCCCCGGGTCGAGCCGAGCTTCGTGCCGGCCGTGGTCGACCGGATGATGCTCGTCCCCGATGCCGCCTCGGTCGCCGGCATGCGCTTCCTGGCTGCGCGCACGGGCCTGCGACCGGGCGCGTCGACGGGCACCAACCTCTACGGTGCGCTGCGGCTGGCCTGCGAGCTCGCCGAACGCGGCGAGGGCGGCAGCATCGTCTCGCTCTTGTGTGACGGGGCCGAGCGGTATGCCGGGACGTACCGCAACGACGCGTGGCTCGCCGAGCGTGGATGGGACCTCGAGCCGTATGACGACGTCCTCACCCGGGCCTGGGACAGCGGCGTCTGGACCGGCTGAGGACGCGGCTCAGCCGCCTGAAACGGCGTTGATGACGTGGACGGTCGAGCTCGGCGTCACCGGCGTGCCCACTCCGGCGGCCCGCTTGGCATCCTCGCCGTCGACGAAGACGTTGACGTGACGGCGGATCTCGCCCCGCTCGTCGCGCACCCTCGTGCCCAGGATCGGCCACGGCTCGAATGCCGCGTCGAGGACCTGGCCGAGGGGGGCATTGGCGTCCAGCTCCACCGGAAGCTCGGCAACGCCCCCGACCAGGTCGCGCAACATGCCGGGCAGCACCACGCGCACCGTCATGACAGGGTGACCGCCCGCACGCACAGGACGTCCGGGAGCTGCTCGGCAATGCGGGTGAAGGACTCGCCGCCATCGGTCGAGGCGTAGACCTCGCCGTTGCGGGTGCCGAAGTACAAGCCCGGCTCGTCGTCGGTGTCGGTGCCCGCGGCGTCGCGCAGGACGTTGGTGTAGCTCGGCGAGGGCAGCCCCTGCGCCTGGGTGCGCCAGGTCGCGCCGGCGTCGTCGCTGCGCTGCACCTGGAGCTGGGCACCCGGCGGGATGCGCTCACCGTCGGAGGCGATCGGCACCAGCCAGAGGGAGTCGCCCTGCGTCGGATGGGCGACCGCGGTCATGCCGAAGTTGGTCGGGAGCCCCTCCTCGATGGAGGTCCACGTGACCCCGTCGTCGTCGGAGCGGTAGACACCGCGGTGGTTCTGGGCGTAGAGCTGCGTCGGCTTGGCGGTGTCGCGAGCAACCTTGTGGACGCACTGCCCGAACTCGGGCCACTCGTCGTGCGGCATGAAGTACGCCCGGATGCCGGTGTTGCCCGGGCTCCAGGAGGCGCCACCGTCACGGGTGTTGTAGACCCCGCCGGTGCTCATCGCCACGAGCATGGACTGGGGGTCGGTCGGGTTGGGCAGCACCGTGTGGATGGCCCCTCCGCCGAAACCCTCGCCCCACTCGGGCCGGTGCGGGTGCTCCCACAGCCCGCGGTTGAGCTCGAACGTCTCGCCGCCATCGGCACTGCGCCACAGTCCCTGCGGCTCGGTGCCGGCCCAGACGACCTGGTCGTCATGCGGGTCGGCCACCAGCTGCCAGGTCGCCTTGAGGGCCGTGTCGGTGTCGGCCGGGAAGGCGATCGAGCCCTCGGGGCGCTCCGCCCAGGTGGCGCCGAGGTCGTCGGAGTGCTGCAGCGACGGGCCCCAGTGCGAGGACCGGAACCCGACCAGCAGCCGCGGCGACCCGCGACGGGTGTCGAACAGGAGCGAGAGCACCTCGCTCATCAGGAAATGGGGCCCCTCGAGCTGCCACGAGACCCGATCCGTGCTCCGCGCCAGCCAGAGCCCCTTGCGCGTCCCGATGCCCACCACGGTTTCGCTCATGGGGCCCAGCATGGCACCGATGACCGACAGGGACCACGGCCCGGCAGCGCCGCAGGGAGACCGCCGCAGGAAGCCAAGGCGCCGGGTCAGCCCGGACCCGCTCAGACCAGGTTGCGCAAGGGCCGGCCCGCGGCATACGCCCCGAGCTGCTCGCGGAGCAGGCGCGCGGCGCGGGGCATGAACGCCGTGGACGCCCCACCGACATGGGGCGTGATGAGCACGCCAGGGGCACCCCAGAGGGGATGGTCCTCGGGTAGCGGCTCGGGGTCGGTGACGTCGAGGGCAGCCCGAAGGCGCCCCGAGGCGGTGTGCCTGACGAGGGCAGCGGTGTCGACGACGCCGCCGCGGGCGACGTTGACGAGCAGGCCGCCGTCGGGCATCGCCGCGAGAAAGTCCTCGTCGACGAGCTGCGCGGTGCGCTCGCTGAGCGGGACCACGACGATGACCACGTCGTGCCGCGGGAGGAGGTCGGGCAGCTCCTCGACCCCGTGGACTGACGGCACCAGTGCGTCACCCGTGCGCGCCCGGCTGGCGACCGCCGTGACCTGCACCTCGAACGGCAGGAGCCTGGCGGCGATCGCGCGACCGATCGAGCCGTACCCGAGGACGAGGACGCGCCGGTCGGCCAGGGCCGGATGGATCGTCGTCGGGAGCCATCGGCCCTCCCGCTGGGCCGCGAAGAACTCGGGGAAGTCGCGCAGCGAGGCCAGTGTCAGCGCGAGCGCGAGCTCGGCCGTGGAGGCGTCGTGCACCCCCGCCGCATTGGCCAGCCGCACGCCCTCGGGCAGGGCGCTCTGCACGTCCTCGTACCCGGCGGTGAGCAGCTGGACGAGGTCCACCCCGGGGGTGTGACGCAGCGCCGGGATCCGTGCACCGCCGCCGACGTAGGGCGGCACGACGACCCGGACCTCCTCGGCGCGCTCGGGCACCCCGTCGAGTTCCCAGACGGCGAGCTCCAGACCCGGCACCGCCCCCACCGCGTCGATCCATTCCTGGCCAGGAAGCGTCACGAGCGTCATGCGCCAACGCTAGACCGCCGCACAATGGGGTATGCCGGATGGCCCGCTTCGCCGCCACCGCGCCGCTCTCGTGGCGGTCGCGGCCGGGTGCGTTCTTGCTGCCGCGTGCAGCGCCGCCTCGCCCACCGTGCCCACCACCACGCCCACCACTACGACCACCACTACGCCGACGACCACCACCGCACCATCGAGCGAGACCGCGACGGCTGGGACGGCTGGGACCTCGGCGTCCCGGCCACCACCGACGTCCCACAGCAGTGCGCCGCGGCTGCCCACCCAGGTGCTCGCGTCGCACCTCGACGTCCCGTGGGCGGTGGCGTTCCTGCCCGACGGTTCAGCCCTGGTCACCTTGCGCAACAAGGCGCAGGTGCTGCAGCTGCGCGCTGGAGCAGCTCCGCTGGTCCTCGCCACGATCGCGGGCGTGCACCCCTTAAGCGAGGGTGGCCTGCTCGGCATCGCGGTGTCCCCGACCTTCGCCCGCGACCACCGGGTCTTCGTCTACTTCACTGCGGCAGCCGACAACCGGGTGGTCCGCCTGGTGCTCGCGCACGGTCGGTTGACCGACCCGGTGCCGGTCCTCACCGGCATACGCAAGGCGGGCAACCACAACGGTGGGCGGCTGGCGTTCGGACCCGACGGCGACCTCTACGTCACCACCGGCGATGCCACCGACCGACCGCTGGCCCAGCAGCGCGGTTCCCTCAACGGCAAGATCCTCCGGATCACCCAGGACGGCAGACCCGCCCCGGGCAACCCGTTCGGCGCCTCGCCCGTGTGGAGCTACGGACACCGCAACGTGCAGGGCATCGCCTGGACACCAGACGGTCGGATGTACGCCAGTGAGTTCGGCCAGGACACGTGGGACGAGCTCAACCTCATCCAGCCGGGCCGGAACTACGGGTGGCCGGTCGTCGAGGGCAGGGGTGGTCAGCCCGGGTTCGTCGACCCGGTCGCCCAGTGGCCGACCTCGCAGGCCTCACCGAGCGGCATCGCGGTCGCTGCGGGAGCCATCTGGATGACGGCGTTGCGGGGCGAGTCCCTGTGGCGAATCCCGTTGACCTCCAACGGGATTGGTACGCCACGTCGTTTGCTCGCAGGGACGTACGGCAGGCTCCGCGATGCGGTCGCGGCGCCCGACGGACGCCTGTGGATCCTCACGAGCAACACGTTCCGCGGCACGCCCGGTCCGCAGGACGACCGGGTGGTCGCGCTCGACCTCGCCGACCTGCGCTGAGGACCGGCCGGCGTCAGGTCAGGCGGGCGAGGATGATCTCGCGCGCCTTGCCGGCGTCGGCCTGCCCCCGCATCTCCTTCATGACCTGGCCGATCAGTGCACCGGCGGCCTGCACCTTGCCGTCGCGAACCTTCTGTGCCACCTCGGGGTTGGCCTCGATGACCCTGTCGACGGCCACCTCGAGAGCACCGTCGTCCTGGACGAGCTCGAGGCCCCGTGCATCGGCGACGGCAGTCGGCGAGCCTTCACCGGCGATCACGCCGTCGAGGACCTGGCGCGCCATCGAGTCGTTGAGCCGCCCGGCCCGGACCAGGCCGTCGAGCTCGGCGATGTCGGCCGGGCTCACCCCGAACTCGTCGACACCCTTGCCCTCGGCGTTGGCGCGACGGGCGAGCTCACCGCTCCACCACTTACGTGCGGCGGCCGGAGTCGCACCGGCGGCCACGGTCTCCTCGATGAGCCCGACCGCACCCGCGTTGACGACGTCGCGCATCTCGAGATCGCTGAAGCCCCACCCAGTCTGGAGCCGCCGGCGACGCAGTCCAGGAGGCTCCGGGAGGGTCTGGCCGAGCGCGTCGACGACCTCACGCGTCGGGGCGACGGGGACGAGGTCGGGCTCGGGGAAGTAGCGGTAGTCCTCGGCGTCGGACTTCTCGCGACCACTGGTGGTCACGCCGGTGTCCTCGTGCCAGTGACGGGTCTCCTGGGTGATGCGCTCGCCCCGGTCGAGAACCGCGGCGTGGCGCGTGATCTCGTAGCGCACGGCGCGCTCGACGCTGCGCAGCGAGTTGACGTTCTTGGTCTCGGTGCGCGTGCCCAGGGGGACGTCGTCCTGGCTCTGGCCGTCGGCCGCCTTGGGACGCAGCGACACGTTGGCGTCACACCGCAGCGAGCCCTGCTCCATCTTGACATCGGACACGCCCAGCGCGCGCAGCAGCTCACGCAGCGCGGCGACGTAGGCCCGAGCGACCTCGGGTGCGCGTGCCCCCGCTCCGGTGAGCGGCTTGGTCACGATCTCGATCAGCGGGATGCCGGCGCGGTTGTAGTCGACCAGGGAGTGGTCGGCGCCGTGGATGCGACCGGTGGAGCCGCCGAGGTGCAGCGACTTGCCGGTGTCCTCCTCCATGTGGGCGCGCTCGATGGCCACGCGATAGGTCGTGCCGTCGTCGAGCTCGACGTCGAGGTGGCCCTCGAAGGCGATCGGCTCGTCATACTGGCTGGTCTGGAAGTTCTTGGGCATGTCCGGGTAGAAGTAGTTCTTGCGGGCGAAGCGGCACCACTGCGCGATCTCGCAGTTGAGCGCCAGGCCGATCCGGATGGCCGACTCCACGGCCCGCTCGTTGACCACGGGCAGTGCGCCGGGCAGCCCGAGACAGACCGGGCACACCTGGCTGTTGGGCTCGGCCCCGAACCCGGTGGCGCACCCGCAGAACATCTTGGTGGCGGTGTTGAGCTCGACGTGGACCTCGAGGCCCATCACGGGGTCATAGCGCTCGATGGCGTCGTCGTAGTCGACGATCTCCTCGGCCGAGGACATCGTGGCAGCGGTCAGGTCGGTCACGGTCAGGCTCCCTTCGCGGTCAGCTCGGGGGCCTTGGCCAGGAGCGGCCCACCCCACCGGTCGACGAGCATCTTCTCCAGGGCTGCCCCGACGCCGTAGAGCCGCTCGTCCTTCGTCGCCGGGGCGAGGATCTGGATGCCGGTCGGCAGTCCGTCCTCGTCGGCCAGGCCGCTCGGCAGCGACATGCCGGGCACTCCGGCCAGGTTGGCCGGGATCGTCGCGACGTCCTGCAGGTACATCGACATCGGGTCGTCCAGCTTGTCGCCGAGCTTGAAGGCGGTGGTGGGGGCCGTGGGGCTCACCAGCACGTCGACCCGCTCGAAGGCGGTGGCGAAGTCGTTCGCGATGAGGCGTCGGACCTTCTGCGCCTGGCCGTAGTAGGCGTCGTAGTAGCCGCTGGAGAGCGCATAGGTGCCCAGGATGATGCGGCGCTTCACCTCGTCGCCGAAGCCGGCGTCGCGGGTGGCGGCCATGACCTGCTCGGCGCTGGGGTCGTCGATCCCGGCCGGCAGCACGCGCCGGCCGTAGCGCATGCCGTCGAACTTCGCGAGGTTGGAGGACGCCTCGCTGGGGAGGATGAGGTAGTACGCCGCCAGGGCGTAGTCGAAGCTCGGGCACGACACCTCGACCACCTCGGCACCGGCGTCCTGCAGCAGCTGCACCGACTCGTCGAACCGGGCGCGAACCCCGGCCTGGTAGCCCTCGCCTCCGAGCTCCTTGATGACGCCGACCCGCAGGCCCTGCACATCGGCGCGACGAGCGGCCTCGACGACGGCGGGCACCGGCGCGTCGATCGAGGTGGAGTCCATCGGGTCGTGGCCGCCGATCACCGAGTGCAGCAGCGCGGCGTCGAGCACCGTGCGCGTGCAGGGACCGGCCTGGTCGAGGCTGGAGGCGAGCGCCACCAGCCCGTAGCGGGAGACGCCCCCGTACGTCGGCTTGACGCCGACCGTGCCGGTCACGGAGGCCGGCTGCCGGATCGAGCCACCGGTGTCGGTGCCGATCGCGAGCGGTGCCTCGTATGCCGCGACGACGGCGCTGGAGCCACCGCCGGACCCGCCCGGGATGCGAGTGAGGTCCCACGGGTTGTGGGTCGGGCCGTAGGCGGAGTGCTCGGTGGAGGACCCCATGGCGAACTCGTCCATGTTGGTCTTGCCCAGGATCGGCATGCCAGCAGCCTTGAGGCGGCTCACCAGCGTGGCGTCATAGGGCGGGATCCAGCCCTCGAGGATCCTGGAACCGCAAGTCGTCGGCAGGCCCTTGGTCGCCAGCACGTCCTTGACCGCGATGGGCACCCCGGCCAGCACGTGCAGCTCCTCGCCGGACCGTCGCCGCTCGTCGACGGCGCGCGCGGCCGCCAAGGCGCCCTCACCGTCGACATGGAGGTAGGCGTGGACGTCGGCGTCCACGGTGGCGATCCGGTCGAGGTGCGCCTGCACGACTTCCACCGAGCTGAGCTCGCCGGAGTCCAGGGCATGCGCCAGCTCGGCAGCGCTGAAACGGGTGATGTCGGAGTTCACGGGCCGTCCTTGGTGGGGGTCTGGTCAGTCTTCGGCGAGGATGCGCGGCACGGAGAAGCGCTGCTGCTCCTGCTCCGGGGCGCCGGCCAGGGCAGCCTGCGCCCCCAGTGACGGGCGCACCTCGTCGGGACGGGTGACGTTCGTGATCGGGAGCGGGTGGGACATCGGCTCGATGTCGTCGGCCGCCACCTCCTGGACCTTGGCGACGGACTCCAGGATGACGCCCAGCTCGCCGACCATGCGGTCGAGCTCGGCATCGGACAGGTCGATGCGGGCGAGGCCGGCGAGGTGCGCGACGTCGTCCCGTGACAGTGCGGACATGCGGCCAGTCTATGGCGCGTGACGCATCACTCATGTCGCGGTGCAGGGCCCCGGCTCTAGGGTGAAAGCCATGAGTGCCCTCCCCACCGAGCTCTTCACCGCCATCGACCACGTCGGAGTGGCGGTCGCCGACCTCGACGCCGCGATCACCTTCTACCGGGACACCTTCGGCATGGAGCTGGCCCACGAGGAGGTCAACGAGGAGCAGGGGGTCCGCGAGGCGATGATGGCCGTCGGGGGCAGCGGGTCTCACATCCAGCTCCTCGCCCCGCTCTCGCCCGAGTCCACCATCGCCAAGTTCCTCGAGCGCTCGGGCCCGGGCGTGCAGCAGGTGGCCTACCGCGTCGAGGACGTCGAAGCGGTCAGCCAGGTTCTGCGTGAGCGCGGCCTTCGGCTGCTCTACGACACCCCGCGGCGCGGCACCTCCAACTCCCGGGTGAACTTCATCCACCCCAAGGACGCCGGCGGGATCCTCGTCGAGCTGGTCCAGCCCGCGCACGAGACCCACTGACCGCCGCCGCCTCGACCGGGTGAGCCACGTCACCGCGTGACCGCAGTCTCAGTCCCTCCCCAATCCGGTTACGCGCCAGTAGTTTCGGGTTCAGCCGTGCTGACCGACGACCCGTAACCGCGAGCCGAGGAGCCACACCGATGCAGGAAATCCGCGACGCCATCCTCTCCGGGGACCGCACCCAGGAGACGTATGCCGGACTGACCATCCCCGAGTCCTACCGCGCCGTGACGGTGCACAAGGACGAGGTCGACCTCTTCGAGGGTCTGGCCAGTCGTGACAAGGACCCCCGCAAGTCGCTCCACGTCGACGACGTGCCGATCCCCGAGCTCGCGCCCGGCGAAGCCCTCGTCGCGGTGATGGCCAGTGCCATCAACTACAACACCGTCTGGACCTCCATCTTCGAGCCGGTGTCGACGTTCGGGTTCCTCGAGCGCTACGGCCGCACGTCCGAGTACGCCAAGCGGCACGACCTGCCGTACCACATCGTCGGGTCCGACCTGGCGGGCGTCGTGCTGCGCACCGGTCCCGGCGTCCGGAAGTGGAAGCCAGGCAACGAGGTCGTCGCGCACTGCCTGTCCGTCGAGCTCGAGGACGCCGACGGCCACAACGACACGATGCTCGACCCGCAGCAGCGCATCTGGGGCTTCGAGACCAACTTCGGCGGCCTGGCCGAGCTCGCCATCGTCAAGACCAACCAGCTGATGCCCAAGCCGGACCATCTGACCTGGGAGGAGGCCGCCTCCCCCGGGCTGGTGAACTCCACGGCATACCGCCAGCTCGTCTCGCGCAACGGCGCGGGCATGAAGCTCGGTGACACGGTCCTCATCTGGGGCGCCTCGGGCGGCCTCGGTTCGTACGCCACCCAGATGGCGCTGGCCGGTGGCGCCACGCCCGTCTGCGTCGTCTCCTCCCCCGACAAGGCCGAGATCTGCCACGCCATGGGTGCCGAGCTCGTCATCGACCGCAACGCCGAGGACTACCGGTTCTGGAAGGACGAGCGCACCCAGGACCCGAAGGAGTGGAAGCGCCTTGGCGGCCGGATCCGCGAGCTCACCGGGGGCAAGGACGTCGACATCGTCTTCGAGCACCCGGGCCGCGAGACCTTCGGCGCGAGCACCTACGTCGCCCGCAAGGGAGGGACCATCGTCACCTGCGCGTCGACCAGCGGCTACATGCACGAGTACGACAACCGCTACCTCTGGATGAGCCTCAAGCGGATCATCGGCTCGCACTTCGCCAACTACCGCGAGGCCTGGGAGGCCAACGACCTGATCAACCGCGGCCTGATCCACCCCACGCTGTCCAAGACGTACCGCATGGAGGACGTCGGACAGGCGACCTACGACGTCCACAAGAACCTGCACCAGGGCAAGGTCGGGGTGCTGACGTTGGCGCCCGAGGGTGGCCTCGGAGTCTCCAACCCCGCCAAGCGCGCCGTCCACGAACAGGCGATCAACCGGTTCCGCAACGCCTGACCTGCGGCGTTCGACCGTTCGCGACAGGCGGTGCCCTAGGGTCGAGTCATGTCTGTGCTCACCCGATGGCGCGCGTACCAACGTGCCCAGCGAGAGGCGCTGCGCGCGAGCAACCACCCGCATGCCCTGGCCGACGAGGGCGTCCCTGTGGGTCCGGACCTGCTGCGTGACCTGTCTCGCGACGACGCCGCCCAGACGGCGCCACCGGTGCCCACGGATGGTGACACCTTGGGCCCCGGACCCGGACCCGACGAGCACGCTCCGTCGGAGGAGTACCCGTACGGCCGGGCGGGGCGGCCCCTCAACCGGCAGTCACCGTTCTACCTCGGCTTCGTCGGGGCGTTCGGCGTGCTCATCGCCCTCGGGCTGTGGAACACCATGGGTCGCCTCACGACGGTCATCACCCTGGTCGTCGTCGCCCTGTTCCTGACCCTCGCCCTCAACCCCATCGTCGAGTCGCTGACCCGGCGCGGGATGCTGCGGGCCTGGGCGGTGTTCGTCGTGTTCGCGGGCGTGCTGGTGGTCTTCGTCCTGCTCGGGCTGCTGGTCGTACCTCCCGTCGCGTCCCAGAGCACCCAGCTCGTCAAGGAGGCTCCGAGCTATCTCGACAACGTCCTCAAGAGCAAGCTCGTGCAGGGGCTCGACCAGCACTACCACGTGGTCGACAAGATCTCGGTGGAGTTCAACAAGCGCCTGACCGACAGCAACTTCCTCAGCCAGGTCTTCGGCGGCGTCCTCGGAGCCGGCCGCGCGGTGCTGACGGGCATCTTCCAGATGTTCACGGTGCTGGTGCTGACGTTGTTCTTCCTCGCGAACCTGCCCCGGGTCAAGCAGGCGGCCTTCGACGTCGTCCCGGCCTCGCGGCGTCCCCGCGTCATCTCGCTGTCCGAAGAGATCATGCGGCGCACCGGCTCCTACGCGATCGGCCAGGTCGCCGTCGCCGCGGTCAACGCGATGTTCAGCTGGATCATGATGTCGATCGTCGGCATCCCGTATGCCGCGGTGCTCGCGGTCCTCGTGGCTTCCTCGGGCTCGTCCCCATGGTCGGAGCCACGCTCGGCGCAGTGCTCGTGTCGACCGTGGCCGTCTTCGACGAGCCCCGCAAGATGGTCATCGCGATCGTCTACTACGTCGTCTACCAGCAGATCGAGAACTACGTGGTCATGCCGCGGGTCATGCAGCACACCGTCTCGGTGCCCGGCGGCATCACAGTGGTCGCGGCCCTGGCCGGCGGCACCCTGCTCGGCATGCTGGGCGCGCTGCTGGCCATCCCCTTCGCCGCGGGGCTGCTGCTTCTCTACGAAGAGGTCCTGTTGCCGCGACAGCGCCGGCACTGACGGGCGCCCGGTTCAGCGGGTCGCCCCCAGCGGGCGGCGCCGCTCCCTCGCCTCCCAGCACGAGGTGTGCCAGTGGCGTCGGTCCTCGAGTCCGCCCATGCCCTCCGCGGGCCACGCCACGACGTGCGGCGTGCCGAGGGCGATGCCCTGCTGGCAGCCCGGGCACAGGTAGTCCCGGGTCGACCCCGCACCACTGACCCGGCGCACGAACCACTCGGACCCGGCATACGACTCGCGGCGCACGAGTCCCCCGACCGCGCGGTCGAGGTTGAGCGGGGCGTCGTCACGGCGACGGCGGTTGGCGCGCGGCACGGTCTGCGGCTAGGCGTAGGTGCGAAAGCCCCGACCGGACTTGCGGCCGAGGTAGCCCGCTGTGACGAGGTGCTCGAGCAGCGGAGCGGGTGCGAAGCCACGCTCCCGGAACTCGAGGTAGAGCTCGCGCTGGATGGCGAGCGAGACGTCGAGGCCCACCACGTCGAGCAGCTCGAACGGTCCCATCGGCAGGCCGCACCCGGTCTTCATCGCGGTGTCGATCGCGTCGGCCGTGGCGTAGTTCGCCTCGAGCATCTTGACGGCGTCGTTGAGGTAGGGGAAGAGCAGGGCGTTGACGATGAAGCCCGACCGGTCACCGCAGGTCACGGCGTGCTTGCCGATCTTGGCGCAGAGGTCCTGGGTCGTGGCCACCACGTCCGGCGCCGTCGACACCGTGTGGACGACCTCGACGAGCTTCATGATCTGGGCCGGGTTGAAGAAGTGCATGCCGATGACGTCCTGCGGGCGCGAGGTGGCGGCCGCGCACTCCACCACGGGCAGGCTCGAGGTGGTCGTCGCGAGGATGGCCCCCGGGCGGCAGATCTCGTCGAGGTTCTCGAAGAGCGCCTTCTTCACGGCCAGGTCCTCGACGACTGCCTCGACCACGAGGTCGGCGTCCCGCAGGTCGTCCAGGGAGGTCGTGCCGGTGAGGTGGCCGAGTGCGTCGTTCCGCGCGTCCTCGCTGAGCTTGCCGCGCTGGACGGCCTTCTCCAGCGACTTGCGGATGGCGGCGGTGACCGCATCGACCTTGGCCTGGCTGCGCGTGACGTAGACGACGTCGTAGCCGGCCTTGGCGAAGACCTCGATGATGCCGGTGGCCATCGTGCCCGAACCGACGACCCCGACGGTCCGCACGGAGCGCAGCTGTGCCCCCGCCTCCCCCTCGGGGCTGGGCGTGAGCGCGTCGGCGACGACCTGCGAGCTGCCGGGCTCGGCATACGTGTAGAAGCCGCGGCCGCTCTTGCGCCCCTTGAGACCGGCGCTGACGAGCTGCTTGAGCACCGGGCTCGGCGCGTGCAGGCGGTCGCGGCCCTGCTTGTACATCGTGTCGAGGATCTCGTAAGCGGTGTCGAGGCCGATGAGGTCCATCAGGGCCAGCGGGCCCATCGGGTACCCACAGCCGAGCCGCATCGCCGCGTCGATGTCCTCGCGAGTGGCGTACTTGGTCTCGAACATCGACACCGCGTGGTTGAGGTAGCCGAAGAGCAGCGCGTTGGCGATGAAGCCGGCCTTGTCGCCAACGATGACCGGCTGCTTGTCGAGCCGCAGGGCCAGCGCCTTGACGTCCTCGAAGACCTCGTCCTCGGTCACGACGGTGCGGATGACCTCGACGAACTGCAGCACCGGGGCCGGGTTGAAGAAGTGCATGCCGACGACGCGCTTGGGATTGCCCGTGGCCACGGCGATCTCGGTCACCGACAGCGACGACGTGTTCGTGGCGAGGATGGCGTCCGGACCGACGATGGCGTCGAGCTTGCCGAAGATGTCCTTCTTGAGGTCGAGGTGCTCGGGCACCGCCTCGACGACGAGCTCGCAGTCGGCGAGCTCGTCCATGCTCGAGGTGAACTGCACCCGCGAGTGCAGCGCGGCCTGGTCCTCCTCGGTCAGCTTGCCGCGGGCGACGGCGCGGCCCGTGGAGTGCTCGAGGACGCCCCGGCCCTTCTCGACCGCCGCGTCGTCGACCTCGACGGCCACGACCGTGATCCCGTTGCGCGCGAACACCTCGACGATGCCGGCACCCATGGTGCCGAGACCGATCACTCCGACCTTGCTGAACTCACGAGCCATGCGGCGAGTCTGGCAGAGTGCGTATGCCGCGTGGACCCCCGGGCGGCGTGACGGTCACCACCCTGCTGCGCGGGGTGTGCGGCACCTCACCACTCGTGTCCGGCTCCGATGAGGGCTGACTCCATGTCGAAGCGCTGCTCGCGCGACAGGCCGCGGATGGCGGTGGGCACGGGGATGTCGACGGCCCGGCAGTAGTCCCGCAGCGCGTGGTCGTAGGCCAGCCGAGCGGCCATCAGCCGCTCCGCCTTGCGTGGCAGATCGGACTCCTCGACGGTCCGGACGTGACGGGCAAGCCTGCTGAGCTCCAGGGCCAGGAGCACCGGAGGGATCGGTTCCGGCACGGGACGCCGCGCATCGAGCCATGCCTGCGCCCGGTCGACGACCGGACGCAGCAACCGAGGCGGCTGGCCCGAACTGAGCCAACGCACCCCGCCGACCAAGCCGGCGACGACCGCGGCGAGGCCGGCGACGTTGCCCAACACGTACGGCATACCGACTCACCTCTGTCATTTCGAGTGTGCGCCAAGCGCCCCGCACGACGCAATGGGCGCAGCCCGTAGAGTGACGCCTCATGCGGTTGGTGATTGCGAAGTGCTCCGTGGACTACGACGGTCGACTGTCCGCCCACCTGCCGCTGGCCACCCGGCTGCTGCTCGTCAAGGCAGACGGGTCGGTGCTCGTCCACAGCGACGGGGGCTCGTACAAGCCGCTCAACTGGATGTCGCCACCGTGCGCCATGGCTGAGCTCGACCCCGAGGACCACGAGACCGCGCAGGGGGTCACCGCGGTCTGGCAGGTGCAGCACGCGAAGTCCGAGGACCGTCTCCGGGTGCTCATCCACGAGGTGCTGCACGACTCCTCACACCAGCTCGGCGTCGACCCCGGGCTGGTCAAGGACGGCGTCGAGGCCCACCTGCAGAAGCTGCTCGCCGAGCACATCCACACCCTGGGTGAGGGGTACAGCCTGGTTCGCCGGGAGTACATGACCGCGATCGGGCCGGTCGACATCCTGTGCAAGGACGGTTCGGGCGCCTCCGTGGCCGTGGAGATCAAGCGCCGCGGCGACATCGACGGCGTCGAGCAGCTCACCCGTTACCTCGAGCTGATGAACCGCGACTCCCACCTCGCGCCCGTGACCGGGGTGTTCGCCGCCCAGGAGATCAAGCCGCAGGCTCGCACCCTGGCGACCGACCGCGGTATCCGCTGCGTCACCCTCGACTACGACGCCCTCAAGGGCATCGACAACAGCGAGCACCGCCTGTTCTAGCATCGGGCGCGTGGACCTCACCATCACCGAGGCCGCCCGGCGCACCGGGTTGAGCCCACACACGCTGCGCTACTACGAGCGCGACGGCCTGATGCTGCGCGACGTCCAACGGTCGACATCGGGTCACCGGCGCTACGCCGAGCACGACCTCACGTGGATCACCATGCTCACCCGCCTGCGCGCCACCGGCATGCCCATCCGTGAGGTCCGCGCGTATGCCGCGCTGGCCCGGGAAGGCGACGGCAACGAGTCCGCGCGGCTCGAGATCCTCCTGGCTCACCGGGAGCGGGTGCTCGCCGAGCTCGCCGAGGTGCAAGACCACCTGGCCGCGCTCGACGCGAAGATCGACCTGTACGCGAGCCGGGTGGACGCGGCTTCGGCCACCCGGCGCTCCGCTTGACTTGGAGCGCGCTCGAAGGCGAAGACTCGACGCATGACGTCTTCGACCCCGACTCCACTGTCCACGCGCGTCCTCGGCAGCACCGACCTCGGGACCGACCTCACCGTGTCGGTGCTCGGCCTGGGCTGCATGGGGATGTCCGAGTTCTACGGCACCCCTGACGAGGCCGGCGGCATCGCCACCATCCACCGAGCGCTCGACCTCGGCGTGACGTTCCTCGACACCGCCGACATGTACGGCCCCTTCACCAACGAGAAGCTCGTGGGGCGGGCCATCGCCGGCCGCCGGGACGAGGTCGTCGTGGCCACCAAGTTCGGTAACCAGCGCGGACCGAACGGCGAACGCCTCGGCATCAACGGCTCACCCGAGTACGTGCGCGCGGCGTGCGACGCCAGCCTCGAGCGCCTCGGCGTCGACCACATCGACCTCTACTACCAGCACCGGGTCGACCAGAGCGTCCCGATCGAGGAGACCGTCGGTGCGATGGCCGAACTCGTGCAGGCCGGCAAGGTGCGCCGGCTCGGCCTCTCGGAAGCCGGATCGGAGACTATCCGGCGCGCGCACGCGACCCACCCGATCACCGCGCTCCAGACCGAGTACTCGCTGTTCACCCGCGACCTCGAGGACGAGGTGCTCCCGAGCATCCGGGCACTCGGCATCGGCTTGGTGCCCTACTCGCCGCTCGGCCGCGGCATGCTCACCGGCACCATCACGGCGGACACCGGAGCGGATGGCGAGGCCGATGCTCGGCGCAGCCCCTACTTCCCGCGGTTCCAGGGTGAGGCGCTCACGACCAACCTCGGCCTGGTCGAGCAGGTCAAGTCCCTCGCCGCCGACAAGGGCTGCACGCCGGGCCAGCTTGCTCTCGCGTGGGTGCTCGGGCAGGGCGAGGACGTCGTCCCGATCCCCGGCACCAAGCGGGTGCGCTACCTCGAGGAGAACGTCGGTGCCGCAGCCCTGCAGCTCACAGCGCAGGACCTGGCGGCCCTCGAGGTTGCGGTGCCGCGCGACGCGGTGGCTGGCGACCGGTACGGCGACATGAGCCACATCGACCGCTGAGCGCCTGGTCGCCTCGGCCGCCGACGGGCCTCACCGTGCCCCCGACCAGGGGCAGCGCGTCCGCTACGTCACTGCTCGCCGACAGCGAGCAGTGACGTAGCACCCGGTTCACCACCGTCCGGAGGCCTGCTTCGGGCGCGGGACGGTTCAGGTGGGTTCGCCCAGTCAGGCGGGCTGCGGGGTGCGCTGGTCGAGGCCACGCGCCTCGCGGATGAGGCTCACGAACCGGCCCATGATCTCGTTCAGGCCGAAGTCCTTCGGGGTGAAGACGGCCGCGACACCCAGGTCGCGCAGTGCGCGGGCGTCGGCGTCGGGGATGATCCCGCCCACGATGACCGGCACGTCGCCCGCACCCGCCTCGCGCAAGCCAGCCAGGATCTGCGGAACGAGCTCCATGTGCGATCCGGAGAGGATCGAGATGCCGACGAGATGGACGTCCTCGGCCACCGCCGCGGCGACGATCTGCTCGGGGGTGAGGCGGATCCCCTGGTAGACGACCTCGAACCCGGCGTCGCGGGCCCGGACGGCGACCTGTTCGGCGCCGTTGCTGTGCCCGTCGAGCCCCGGCTTGGCCACGAGCACCCGAAGCCGTTCCCCCAGCTCCTCCCCGGTGGCCCGGACCTGCGCACGGACCGCGCGCAGCTCGTCGCTACCCCCGGATGCGACGCCCACCGACCCCGAGACGCCGGTCGGGGCCCGGAACTCGCCAAACTCCTCGCGCAGCGCCTGCGACCACTCCCCCGTCGTCACCCCGGCACGGGCAGCCTCGATCGAGGCGGCCATGAGGTTCACCCCCGAACGGGCGTCGGCGCGCAGCCGGTCGAGCGCTGCGGCCACCCGCTCGCGGCTGGCGGGCTGCGCGTCGCGCTCCTCCCGCCACGCTCGCACCGCAGCGGCCGCCTTGGCTTCCACGTCGTGGTCGACCGTCTGGATCGCGGTGTCCAGGTCGGCGGTGAGCGGGTTCGGTTCGGTCGTCTCGAAGCGGTTGACTCCCACGACCACGTCCTCGCCGGCCTCGATCCGCTGACGGCGCAGCGAGTGCGACGCGACCAGGGCTGACTTCATGTAGCCGCTCTCGACGGCCGGCACCGCACCGCCCAGCTCCTGCACCCGGTCGATCTCGGCCTTGGCGCCCGCGACCAGCTCGGCCACCTTCGTCTCGACGACGGCCGACCCGGCGAAAAGATCGTCGTACTCGAGCAGGTCGGACTCGAAGGCCAGCACCTGCTGCATGCGCAGCGACCACTGCTGGTCCCACGGTCGCGGCAGGCCAAGGGCCTCGTTCCAGGCAGGCAGCTGCACGGCTCGGGCGCGGGCATCCTTCGAGAGCGTCACGGCGAGCATCTCGAGGACGATCCGCTGGACGTTGTTCTCGGGCTGGGCCTCGGTGAGGCCGAGCGAGTTCACCTGGACGCCATAACGGAAGCGGCGCTGCTTGGGATCGGTGACGCCGTAGCGCTCGAGGGTCAGCTCGTCCCACAGCTGGACGAAGGCGCGCATCTTGCACATCTCCTCGACGAAGCGCACCCCCGCGTTGACGAAGAAGGAGATGCGGGCGACGACCTCGCCGAACCGCTCCGGGGGAACCTGACCCGAGTCCCGCACGGCGTCGAGCACGGCGATGGCAGTGCACATCGCGTAGGCGATCTCCTGAACCGGAGTCGCCCCCGCCTCCTGGAGGTGGTAGCTGCAGATGTTGATGGGGTTCCACTTCGGGATCTCGGCGACCGTGTAGGCCACCATGTCCGTGATGAGGCGCAGCGAAGGCCCCGGGGCGAAGACATAGGTGCCCCGGGAGAGGTACTCCTTGATGATGTCGTTCTGGGTGGTGCCGCCGAGCGCCCGCACCGCTGCAGCCGCGTCGTCGCCGGCCTCGAGGGCCTGCTCCTCGGCCACGACCTGGTACATCGCCAGCAACCACATGGCGGTCGCGTTGATGGTCATCGAGGTGTTCATCTGGGACAGCGGGATCTGGTCGAACAGGGCCCGCATGTCACCCACGTGCGAGATCGGGACCCCGACCTTGCCGACCTCGCCACGCGCCAACGGGTGGTCGGGGTCGTACCCGGTCTGGGTGGGCAGGTCGAAGGCGACCGACAGGCCGGTCTGGCCCTTGGCAAGGTTGCGGCGGTAGAGCTCGTTGCTGGCGACGGCACTGGAGTGGCCGGCATACGTGCGCATCACCCAGGGACGGTCACGCTCGGGACGCACGGGGGTGGACGCCGGAGGGCTGGGGACGTCGCGGGGCTCGGCCATAGGGCCGAAGGTACCGGGGCACCCTCGCGCCCAGGGAGGAGTTCAGGCGGTGACAGCGGCCACAGTGGACGCCTCGGGCACCTCGCGCAGCACGAGCGCACGGTCGAGGCGTGATGCACGCAACAGCCGGCCGGTGCGCTCGGTCATGTCGACCACGGCCAGTCGCCGGCCGGCCCGACGGGCGCGGTTGTAGGCCTCGACGAGCACCCCGAGCCCGGTCGCGTCACCGATCTCGGCATGAGCCAAGCGCATGAGCACGTCGCCGCACCCGGTGTCGATGATCTCGTGGAGGAGCAGGCGCACGTCCGGGACGGTGTGCACGTCGATCCGCCCGATGATGGCGACTTCCTGACCTGTGCGCAGTGCACGCACTTCGACGGGAAGTGTGCCAATGGTGCTTATCGACATGCGAACCCCCTTGTCCGTGGCAGACATTCACTCACATGGACGCGGGAAATGGGAGTTCTGGTTGTCGCGGTTCAGATCAAGATCTGATAAAGGTCCGCACGCACTCACACAAAGGGGTCGTCGTCGGGCTCGCGCGTGACGTCCGCGCCGAGCCCCCGCAACGACTCGGCGAAGCCGGCGTAGCCGCGGTCGATGTGCTGGGCGCCGCTGACCGTCGTGACGCCCTCGGCCACGAGCCCGGCGATGACCAGGGCCGCCCCGGCCCGGATGTCACTGGCCTCGACCGGCGCTCCGGAGAGCCGCTCGACGCCGTGCACCATGACGTGGTGGCCGTCGATGCGCGTCTCGGCACCGAGCCGGTTGAGCTCCTGGACGGTGCGGAACCGGGCCTCGAAAAGGTTCTCGGTGATCATCGCGGACCCCTGCGCCACGGCGTTGCAGGCCAGCGCGAAGGGTTGCAGGTCGGTCGGGAAGCCCGGATAGGGCAGCGTCGCGACATCGAACGACCGCGGTCGGCGCCCCCCGGAGTCGACCCGGAAGCCCCGGTCGGTGTCGGTCACGGTGGCCCCACTGGCCTCGACCAGATCGAGGGCCGCAGCCAGATGGGCGCTGCGGCCACCCACGACCTCGATGTCTCCGCGGGTGGCGGACGCGGCGAATGCCCAGGTCCCGGCGGCGATGCGGTCGGGAACCACGGCATGACGGGTCGGCGTGAGGCGGTCCACGCCCTCGATCTCGATGACGCCTGCGCCGGCACCGGTGATGTGTGCCCCCATCGAGCACAGCATGTCGGCGAGGTCGATGATCTCGGGCTCGCGCGCGGCGTTCTCCAGCCGCGTCGTGCCGGTGGCGAGGACCGCGGCGGTGAGGACGTTCTCGGTGGCCCCGACGCTGGGGAACTCGAGCCTGATCTCAGCACCGTGCAGCCCGTCGGGTGCCTCGGCCACGAGGAAGCCGTGGGTGACGTGCACCGTGGCGCCCAGGGCGGCCAGCCCCGCGGCGTGCAGGTCGAGCCCCCGCGAGCCGATCGCGTCGCCGCCAGGCACCGCGACGTCGGCCGCGCCGCAGCGGGCCACGAGCGGCCCGAGGACCGCGGTGCTGGCGCGCAGGGCCCGCACGAGGTCGTAGTCGGCGCGGTGGCCGATCTGCTCGGGGACCTCGATCTCGACCACGCCCGCGACGGCGTCGTAGTCCACGATGCAGCCCAGCCGGCGCAGCAGCTCGGCCATGATCGTGACATCGAGGATCGCCGGCACATTGGTGAGCCGGGTACGCCCTACGGCGAGCAGGGCGGCCGCCATGAGCTTCAGGGCGCTGTTCTTGGCGCCCCAGACGGTCACCTCGCCGCGAAGCGCGGTGCCGCCAACGACCCGGAAACGTTCAGCCACCGCACCACCCTATGCGAGCCCGCCCGGTGGGATCTGTCAGGCTGACGCCATGGTCAACCTGACGCGCATCTACACCCGCACCGGCGACGACGGCCAGACCCACCTGGGCGACATGAGCCGGACCAGCAAGAACGACCTGCGGCTGCTCGCCTACGCCGACGCCAACGAGGCGAATGCCGCGATCGGCGTCGCCATCGCGGCAGGCGGCCTGCGGGACGACGTGGTCGCGACGCTGACCCGCGTCCAGAACGACCTCTTCGACGTGGGGGCCGACCTCTGCACTCCCCTGCAGGCGTCCTACGAGTACCCGCCGTTGCGGGTCGACGCCGCCTGGATCGACGAGCTCGAGGCCGACTGCGACCGCTACCTCGGCGAGCTCGAGAAGCTCCGCTCCTTCATCCTCCCCGGCGGCACCCCCGGGTCGGCCTACCTGCACGTCGCGACGACCGTCGTCCGCCGCGCCGAGCGCCAGGCATGGGCCGCGATCGCGGCATACGGGGACCAACCGGGCACGGGCACCAAGGGCGAGGGGGGCGTCAACGTCCTCACCGCGAAGTACCTGAACCGGCTGTCGGACCTGCTGTTCGTAGTGGCGCGGGTGGCCAACCTGCCCATCGGTGGCGACGTGCTGTGGCAGCCCGGCGGAGGCCGCGCGCAGGCACCACAGAAGTAGGGCTCCGAAGTAGGGCTCCAGCGTCGGGCTCCAGCGTCGGGCTCCAGCGTCGGGCTCGGGCTTCGGGCTCAGGCGACGTTGACGTTGAAGCCCGGTGGCGAGCTCTCGAGCCAGCTGCGCATCGCGGTGTAGGCCGACGGGGCGAGGGCGAGGGCGAAGGCGTCGGCGCCGTAGCGGCAGTCGACCGTGACGGCATCGGGCACCCCGGCGATCTGCTCGTCGGTGGCCACCGGGGCGGCGAGGTCGAGGCGCGCCCGCTCCCACGTGCGCGAGGGCCGCAGCGAGGGCCCCACCAGGCTGAACCATTCGAGTGAGCTGCCAGCGAAGCGCAGCAGCCCCATGCGGTACTGGGACCGACCGTGGGGCTGGAGCGCGCAGAGCATGAGGGGGGCGCCTGAGGCCAGCAGGCGGCGCCGCACGAAGATGAAGGTCAGGGCGAAGAGGGCGCAGAGGATGAGCGCGCCGGCAACGATCTCGGCAGAGATCACGAGCGTCATGCGCTGCCCTCCCCGGCTCGGCCCCCGCGGGCTAGGCCGGAATCTGCGAGGCGTCGACGGCCTCGGCGATGATGATGACCTTGTCGCGGTCCACCGACAGGAAACCCCCGTCGATGCCCGCGGTGTGGGTGCCCTGGCCCGACATGATGCGGACCTCACCCTGGACGAGGACGCCGAGCAGCGGCGTGTGGCCGGGCAGGATGCCCAGTTCGCCGTCGACGGTGCGTGCGACGACCATGTCGGCCTCGCCCTCCCAGACCTTGCGGTCCGCTGCGACGAGTTCAACCTGCAGGGTGCTCACGGTGACGTCCTCCAGATGTGGTGCTGTGCATTGAGTCTATCGGCCCGTTCGCGGTGCTCGGCGAGCGCCTCGGACGGACCTCGTATGCCGCGGGGGCCAGCCGTGCGGCTGGCCCCCGGTGGCCGTGCATGTGGTGCGAGGCGACCCGAACCGTCAGAGGTTCTTCTCGATCTCGGCGGCCTGGCGCTCGACGTCGTCGAGGCCACCGCACATGAAGAACGCCTGCTCGGGCACGTGGTCGTACTCGCCATCGGCGATCTTGGTGAACGCCTCGACGGTGTCGACCAGCGGAACCGTCGAACCCTCGATGCCGGTGAACTGCTTGGCGACGTAGGTGTTCTGCGACAGGAAGCGCTGGATGCGACGCGCGCGGTTGACGAGGATCTTGTCCTCTTCGGAGAGCTCGTCGATGCCGAGGATGGCGATGATGTCCTGCAGCTCCTTGTTGCGCTGGAGGATCTGCTTGACGCGCACCGCGGTGTTGTAGTGGTCATCGGCGATGTAGCGCCGGTCGAGGATTCGTGACGTCGAGGTCAGCGGGTCCACGGCCGGGTAGATGCCGAGCGAGGCGATCTCGCGCGAGAGCTCGGTGGTGGCGTCGAGGTGCGCGAAGGTCGTGGCCGGGGCCGGGTCGGTGTAGTCGTCAGCCGGCACGTAGATCGCCTGCATCGAGGTGATCGAGTGACCGCGCGTGGAGGTGATGCGCTCCTGGAGGGTGCCCATCTCGTCGGCGAGGGTGGGCTGGTAACCCACGGCGGACGGCATCCGGCCGAGCAGGGTGGAGACCTCGGACCCGGCCTGGGTGAACCGGAAGATGTTGTCGATGAAGAGCAGCACGTCCTGGTTCTGCACGTCGCGGAAGTACTCGGCCATGGTCAGGGCCGACAGGGCGACGCGAAGTCGCGTGCCCGGCGGCTCGTCCATCTGGCCGAACACCAGGGCGGTCTGGCCGAGGACGCCGGCCTCCTCCATCTCGACCATGAGGTCGTTGCCCTCACGGGTGCGCTCGCCGACACCGGCGAACACGGACACGCCACCGTGGTCGCGCGCGACACGGGCGATCATCTCCTGGATGAGCACGGTCTTGCCCACACCGGCGCCACCGAACAGGCCGATCTTGCCACCCTGGACGTACGGGGTCAGCAGGTCGATGACCTTGATACCGGTCTCGAACATCTGGGTCTTGGACTCGAGCTGGTCGAAGGCGGGAGCCTTGCGGTGGATGCCCCAGCGCTCCTTGACCTCGAAGGTCTCGCCTTCAGCGAGGTTCATGACGTCGCCGGTGGTGTTGAACACCTTGCCGAGCGTCTGGTCACCGACGGGCACCATGATCGGGCCGCCGGTGTCCTGCACCTGCGTGCCGCGCACGAGGCCGTCGGTGGGCTGCAGCGAGATGGCGCGGACCATGTTGTCGCCGATGTGCTGGGCGACCTCGAGGTTGATGTTCTTCTTCTCGCCCGCGAGCTCGACCTCGGTGGTCAGCAGGTTGTACTGCTCGGGCATGGCGTCGGCGGGGAACTCGACGTCGACGACCGGGCCGATGATGCGGGCGATGCGGCCCACACCACCGGGGGTGATCTCCGTCGTGGCCTCAGAAACAGTGGCAGTCATGGATTCTCTCTACCTTCTCAACTGGCGTCGGCGAGGGCGCTGGCGCCGCCCACGATCTCGCTGATCTCTTGGGTGATCTCGGCCTGGCGGGCCTGGTTGGCCAACCGGGTGTACTTCTTGATGAGCTCCTCGGCGTTGTCCGTGGCCGACTTCATGGCCTTCTGGCGCGAGGCCAGCTCGGAGGCGGCCGCCTGGAGCAGGCAGTTGTAGATGCGGGCGGTGACGTACTTGGGCAGCAGTGCGTCGAGGACCTGTTCGGCACTCGGCTCGAACTCGTAGAGCGGCAGGACCTCGTCCTCGGCCGGGGCCTCCTCGCCCTCGACGACCTCCAGCGGAAGCATCCGGATGACGTCAGGCGTCTGGGTGACCATGTTGACGAAGCGCGTGAACACGATGTGCACCTCGTCCACGCCGCCCTCGTCCACCGGCCGGTTGAAGTCGGTGACCAGCCGCTCGCCGATCTCGCGCGCGATCTCGAAGGTCGGCTGGTCGGTGAACCCGCTCCACTCGGCGGCGAACTCGCGCTTGCGGAACCGGTAGAACCCGGTCGCCTTGCGACCCACGAGGTAGGGCACGACCTCCTTGCCGGCCTCCCGCAGCTCGCCGACCAGACGCTCGCTCTCCTTGATGGCCGAGGAGGAGTACGCGCCGGCGAGGCCACGGTCGGAGGTGATGACCAGGACCGCGGCGCGACGGACGTCCTCGTGCTCGGTCGTCAGCGGGTGGTCGACGTTGGAGTACGTCGCAACCGCAGACACGGCCCGGGTCAGAGCGCGGGAGTACGGAGAGGACTCCTTGACGCGCTGCTGCGCCTTGACCACGCGCGAAGCAGCGATGAGCTCCATCGCGCGCGTGATCTTCTTGGTCGCCTGGACGGACCGGATGCGCTGGCGGTAGACCCGCATCTGCGCTCCCATATGTTGCCGCCTCTCTCGTGTGGATCTGGTGCGGCGCGAGGCCGCTGGTCAGGTCGTGGTATGCCGTGCGCCCACCGGGTGGGCGCCCGCTGCCGGGTGCCCACGACGGTGGGCACCCGGCATACGGGTCAGTGCTTCTTCTGCTTGACGATGCGCTCCTGCTCGACCTCGTGGCCCAGGGCCTCGGGGTTGGCCTCGTGGCCCACCGGGGTCTTCTCGGCGCCCGAAGCCTGGAACTGCTCCTTGAACGTGGTCACCGCGTCCTCGAGGGCCGAGCGGGTCTCGTCGGCGAACTTCTTGGACTCGCGGATCGCGTCCAGGACACCCTTGTGCTCACGGCGCAGGTAGTCGAGGAACTCGCCCTCGAAGCGGCGGACGTCCTCGACCGCGACCGAGTCGAGCTGGCCCGAGGTGCCGGCCCAGATGGAGACGACCTGCTCCTCGACCGGGAACGGCGCGGACTGCGACTGCTTGAGCAATTCGACGAGGCGCGCACCCTTGGCGAGCTGGGCCCGGGACGCGGCGTCGAGGTCGGACGCGAACATCGCGAAGGCCTCCATCGCGCGGAACTGCGCGAGGTCGAGCTTGAGGCGACCCGAGACGTCCTTCATGGCCTTGATCTGCGCGGCGCCACCGACACGCGACACCGACACACCCACGTCGATCGCGGGGCGGACGTTGGCGTTGAACAGGTCGGCCTGGAGGTAGATCTGGCCGTCGGTGATGGAGATGACGTTGGTCGGGATGTAGGCCGACACGTCACCGGCCTTGGTCTCGATGATCGGCAGACCGGTCATCGAGCCGGCGCCGAGCTCGTCGGACAGCTTGGCACAGCGCTCGAGCAGGCGGCTGTGCAGGTAGAAGACGTCACCGGGGTAGGCCTCGCGGCCCGGCGGGCGACGCAGCAGCAGCGACACGGCGCGGTAGGCCTCGGCCTGCTTGGACAGGTCATCGAAGACGATGAGGACGTGCTTGCCCTGGTACATCCAGTGCTGGCCGATGGCCGAACCGGTGTAGGGGGCGAGGTACTTGAAGCCGGCCGAGTCGGAGGCCGGAGCCGCGACGATGGTCGTGTACTCCAGCGCGCCGGCGTCCTCGAGGGTGCCGCGGACGGCCGCGATGGTGGAGCCCTTCTGGCCCATGGCGACGTAGATGCAGCGGACCTGCTGCTCGGGGTCGCCCGTCTCCCAGTTCTGCTTCTGGTTGATGATCGTGTCGACCGCGACCGTGGTCTTGCCGGTCTGGCGGTCACCGATGATCAGCTGGCGCTGGCCGCGGCCGATCGGGGTCATCGCGTCGACGGCCTTGAGGCCGGTCTGCAGCGGCTGGTGCACCGACTTGCGCTGGACCACCGTCGGGGCCTGCAGCTCCAGGGCGCGGCGCTCGGTGGCGCCGATCTCGCCGAGGCCGTCGATCGGCTGGCCGAGGGGGTTGACGACCCGGCCGAGGTACTCGTCGCCGACGGGGACCGAGAGGACCTCGCCGGTGCGCTTGACCTCCTGCCCCTCCTCGATGTTGGAGAAGTCACCGAGGATGACGACGCCGATGTCGTGGACGTCGAGGTTGAGCGCCAGGCCCAACGTGCCGTCCTCGAACTCGAGCAGCTCGTTGGTCATGCACGAGGGCAGGCCCTCGACGTGGGCGATGCCGTCACCGGCATCGGTGACGCGGCCGACCTCTTCGCGGGAGGCCGCGCCGGGCTCGTAGGACTGAACGAAGTTGTCCAGCGCGTCCCGGATCTCCTCCGGACGGATCGAAAGCTCCGTCATGTGATCTCTTCTCCCTTGAACGGTGCAGGTGCCGGTCCCTGGTGGGGCCGAAGTCTCTGGTGGGTGATGCGTGTGGAGTTGTCTGCCGGGCGGGCCGGCCGTGCGGTGGTCAGCCGGCGATGTGCCTGCGCGCCTCGTCGAGGCGTCGCACGATGGTGCCGTCGACGACCTCGTCGCCGACCCTGACCCGGATGCCGCCGAGCACCGCGGGGTCGACGGCCACCTGGAGCAGGACCGCCCTGCCGTAGATGGACTGCAGCGCCCTCGACAGCCGGTCGCGCTGGGCGTCGTCGAGGTCGGTCGCCGCGGTGACCACGGCGGTCAGCTGCTCGCGACGCTTCGCCGCGAGGGCGAGGTAGCGCTCGAGCGTGCGGTCGAGCTTGCGGCCGCGCGGTGCGAGCACCGCCTGGCGCGCCAGTCGCACCGTCTCGGGCGCGGTGCGGCCCTCGAGCAGCTGGCTGACGACGCCGGCCTTCGCCTCGGCGTCGCCCTGACGGTTGGTCAGTCGGTCACGCAGCTCGGGGCTGCCAGCGACGATCCGATCGAAGCGGAACAGCTCATCCTCGACCCGGTCCATGTGGCCCTGCTGCTCGGCTCCGGCCAGGATCGCCTCGACCCCGAGCTGCTCGACCGTGTCGGCGAGGTCGCGCTCGGTGGCCCAACGCTGGCCGACCAGGGTCTTGACCACGACGAGGGACTCAGCCGAGACCTTGCCGGTGAGGAGCTGCTCGGCGAGGGACTGCTTCTCGGCGGCCTCACGTGACGGGTCACCGAGCGCGCGACGCAGCGTGGCGTTGCCGTCGACGAGGTCGGCCACGGCCAACAGCTCGTCACCCAGCCTCGCGCGGTCCGCACCGCTGGCGAGCGCGGCCTCGAGGGCCGTGCTCCCGGCGATCACGGCCGCCCGCGACGAACCACGCATCAGGCGTCCTCCCCGACCTTCTCGGGGCGGATCTCCCCCGCCTCGAGCTCGGCCAGGAACCGGTCGACGATGCCCTTCTGACGGGCCTCCTCGTGCAGCGACTCGCCCACGATGCGGCTGGCGAGGTCGGTGGACAGGCGACCGACCTCGGCGCGCAGCGAGACGATGGCCTGCTGGCGCTCGGCCTCGATCTGCTTGTGCGCCGCCTCGGTGATGCGACCGGCCTCGTTCTGGGCGTGGCCGCGCATCTCCGCGACGATGGTCGCCCCCTGCTCGCGCGCCTCCTCGCGAATGCGCGCCGCCTCCGCACGGGCCTCGGTCAGCTGCGCCTGGTACTGCTCGAGAGCAGCCTGGGCCTGCTGCTGGGCCTCCTCTGCCTGCTGCATCCCGCCCTCGATGGCGGACGTGCGGTCGGCATAGGCCTTCTCGAGGTTCGGGACGACCTTCTTGGCGATGATCCACAGGAAGATCGCGAAGATGACGAGTCCGAAGACCAGCTCACCCATCAGGGGCAGGATGGGAGAGCGCTCACCTGCCGAGTCGGCCGCTGCCAGACTCACGACCTGCGTGATGCCGGTGTAGTGCTGCACGGGGTTCTCCTAGTGCTGTCGAGCGTGGTAGAGCCAGGGTGGGGCTGAAGGTCCGCCGATTTACTTGAAGACGAACGCGAGCACCAGACCGAAGATGGCCAGCGCCTCGGCGAGGGCGAAGCCGAGGATGGCGATGCCCTGGAGGACGCCGCGGGCCTCAGGCTGACGCGCCACACCGTTGATGTACGCCGCGAAGATCAGGCCGATGCCGACACCGGGGCCGATCGCAGACAGGCCGTAACCGAGGATGGCGATGTTGCCAGTCATGTTGTCCTCTTTCGATTTTCTGTGATCCGGGACGAGTCTTCGTCACCGGAAGTTGGGGTGTGTATTCAGTTGTGGGTCACGCGGTCCAGCACCGAGCCACGCGGCTCGGACGTTTTCAGTGCTCGTCGGCCAGGGAGCCGGCGATGTAGGTCGCTGCGAGCAGGGTGAAGATGTAGGCCTGCAGGAACTCGATCAGGGCCTCGAAGGCGGTCAGGATCGCGCCCATGAGGTAGGAGCCGGCGCCGGCGACCTTCAGCCCGAGGCTGCCGTGGATGACCATGTACTCGCCGCCGGTGATGAACAGCAGCAACAGCATGTGGCCGGCGAACATGTTGCCGAAGAGTCGCAGCGCGAGGGTCAGCGGGCGGGTGACGAAGTACGTCAGCAGCTCGAGCGGGATGATCAGCACGTAGATCGGCTTGGGCAGGTCCGGCGGGATCATGTGCTTGAAGTGGCCGCCCAGGCCGTTCTTGCGGATGCCGACCGCGTGGTAGATCACGAAGACGAAGAGCGTGAGGGCGATCGGGAACCCGATGCGGCTCATCGTGGGGTACTGGACCGGCGGGATCACGCCGAACAGGTTGTTGACCAGGATGAGGGTGAACAGCGAGAACAGCAGGGGCACGAACTTGAGGAAGTCGTGGCTGCCGATGATGTCGCGGGCCAGGCCGTTGCGCACCACGTTGTAGAGGCTCTCGGTGACCCACTGGCCCTTGCTCGGGACGACCGCCGCTTTGCGGGTGGTCGCGATCAGGAACCACGAGATCAGGACCACCGACAGGGCGAGGACCACCATGGGGCGCGTGATCGCCCAGTCGCCGTGGCCGATCAGGGGCTGGTAGAACTCAGACGGCGTGGGCGACTGGAAGCCCTGTCCGTCGCCGCCGGCGGCGGCCAGGTTGACGGCACCCGTCACGTTCAGACTCACAGGTTCTCCTCGAGCTTTGCGTTCGAATCAGTCCACTGACCGCGGGGGGCCACGAAGGCGGGCCCGGACCCGGCATACGAAAGGGGTGTCTGACCAGCGGAAGTCATTGCGTACCGTACCGGAACCACACGAGGTACAGCGACAGGGCCATCCCACCCACGATGCCCACCGCGACCAGCCACGACGTGCCCAGCCAGGTGTCGAGTCCCCAGCCCAGCGCCCCGAACATCACAGGTCCCGTGATGAGGTACGACACGACGTTCCACATGCGCGCCTCGTCGCGTCGGTCGTGCCCGGCGTCGGCCCGCTCGAGCGGCGTCTGCCGACCGTGCGGCGACTGCTGCGGGCGCGGTGTGGTCACGAGGAGCTCCTGTGGTCATGTGGCCGAGCCCCCCATCCTGCCCGGTTTCGGCCGGTGCGTCGAAGGCAGGCTTACGGGAGCGGACGTAGGCGATCACCTGGAACACCTGCCACACCAGGGCGACCGCGAGCGCAGCCGCACCGAACGCGGTCCCGTCGAGCCACGTGGCGTCCTTCAGGGCGACGATGACGACGAGCAGGAAGATCAGCTGTCCGAGGAAGACGGCCAGGGCACTGGCGAGGAAGCGAAGCGGGTCCGCCGCGCTGTCGAGCTTGCGCATGACCAAGAGCCCGAGGGCGAAGAACGCGATCGCGATAGCGAACCCGAGCCCGGCCCCCAAGGCGGCCCGTCCCCCCGCCACGACCGCGGCGATGACCACCGCGACCGGGCCGACGGCCAGCGTCGGGAGGAACGCTCCACGCAGCATCGCGGCGAACGGGTCGCGATGCGTGTGCGGCGTTGCGCTCATGCTCTGGCCTGCCTGATTCGTCGGAGCTGGAATGCCTGGCGAAAGGGGTCTGCACCCAGCGGTGGGCGCTTGTGAAAGCTATCACAAGCTCTCAGGCAGTGGCCACTCCGGGGTGCGGTCGCCCATCTATCGGACGGCCAACCGTGGGCAGGATCGTCCGGGTGCTGACCCGGACGATCCTGCCCACGAGCGACGAACCCTCTCCCGGCCGGACGAACCCTCTGCCGGCGGGACGAACCCCTATCGGCGGGACGAGGCCATCAGTCGGCGCATGGTGCCGAAGACCCCGAGCACGGCGAACACCGCGAACATCGCCAGGTCGCTGCCATAGGACTTGAGGAGATCGAGGTTGAACAGGTTCGCCCCGACGAAGTCCACCGCCGACGGGTAGCCGAGGTCCTTGCCGTCCGGAGTGTTGTAGTACTCGACGAGGTCGGCGCCCACGATGGCGAAGAACGAGGCGACGACTCCCACGATGATGACGACGATCAGCGGGACCAGCCCACGACGCGGCGTGGCCATCGCACCCTTGCGGTACAGGAAGACCGCTGAGCCCGCGACGAGGAAGCTCGAGATGGACGCCACGAACCCGGCCTTCCAGATGAGCACGGCCGTGACCATCCCGAGCGGGATGGCGGCCAGCGAGAACAGGATCCCGCGCGGGACGATCTCCAGAGCAGTCTGTGCGGTCGGCGCGGTCGGCGCGGCTGGCGCGACGGGCGCGGTCGGCGCGACGGGCCCGGTCGGCGCGGTGGGCCCGGTCGCCGCCGGGTGCGCCGGGTACGGGTCGTGCGGGGTCGCGTACGGGTCGGTCGGGTTGGTCATCGGAGCCCCCTCGTGGATGTCGCGGTCAGGACCTGACCTGCGCCGGTGAGGCTAGGACATCGGGGCACCCCGTGTGACCGGAACCGGTGAATCCCAGCGGTCACTCAGGCGGGGCTGCGGGGCGGCCGGCCCGTCGGAGCCCACCTGGGGAGCCAGATGGTCAGCACGCCCGCGACGACCACGACGCCGACCACGCCCCCGAGAGCCACCCACCCGTCGAGAAAGACGAAGCTCACCGACCCCAGGGCAGCCACCGCCGCCCAGAGCCACAGCAGCAGGACGGCACGGCGGTGGCCGTGGCCGATCTGGAGCATCCGGTGGTGGAGGTGTTGGGCATCGGGCTGCCACGGGCGCTGGCCCCGTCGGGTCCGCCGCACCACCGCGAGCAGCACGTCGACCACCGGCAGCAGGATGATCGCGGCCGGGATGACCAGCGGCAGCAGCGTCGCCGCGAGGGGGTTGGCACTCACCTGCGAGGGCGTCACGCCGCCAGTCGTCGAGATCGTCGCCGCGGCGAGCAGCAGGCCGAGCAGGAGAGCTCCGGAGTCGCCCATGAACAGCCGGGCGGGGTGGAAGTTGTGCGGCAGGAAGCCCAGGCAGCACCCGATGAGAGCCGCGCTGATGAACGTGGCCGACGAGAACACGTTCGGCGGGTCGTAGGTGCGCGAGATGAGGTAGCTGTAGACGAAGAAGGAGCTCGCCGCGATCCCGACCACGCCCGCAGCGAGGCCGTCGAGCCCGTCGATGAAGTTCACGGCGTTGGTGCAGAACACGACGATGAGCACAGTCAGGGCCACCATGATCGGCGCCGGCAGCACGGTCACCCCGCCGATCGGCAGCTGGAACAGCTGGACCCCGCTGAACGCCATGATGCCCGCGGCGATCATCTGGCCGCCCATCTTGGTCAGCCAGTCGAGCTCGCGGATGTCGTCGATCGCCCCGAGCAGGCAGACGATGCCGGCCCCGACGAGCACGCCCTGCAGCTCCGGGCCGAGGAGGAACACCTGCCCGAGGTACGGCAGGTGCGCGGCGGCGAGCATCGACGCGGCGAACCCCAGGTAGATCGCCACACCACCCAGCCGCGGGATCGGCGCGGAGTGCACGTCGCGGTCACGCACGGGCGTGAAGGCGCCCGTGCGCACGGCCACGGCCCGCATCAGCGGGGTCGCCGCATACGTGATCACCGCGGCGACCATCAGGACGAGGAGGTACTCGCGCACCGGGGGCGCCTCTCAGGTGGGTGGTTGCTCAGCTCCGAGCGTATGCCGGGAAGCGCGTCACGAGGTCGCTCACCCCGGCGCGGACGTCCTTGGACACGGCGTGGTCGGGGTCGGCGTCGCCCGTCGTGACGGCCTTGGCGATGAGCTCGGCGATCTGCTCCATCTCAGCGGTACCCATGCCCTGGGTCGTGACGCAGGGCGTGCCCACGCGGATGCCGCTCGCGATGTTGGGCTTCTGCGGGTCGAACGGGATCGCGTTCTTGTTGAGGACGATGCCGGCGGCATCGGCGCGCGCCTCGGCGTCGGCGCCGGTCACGCCGACACCCTGGAGGTCGTGCAGCGACAGGTGGGTGTCGGTGCCGCCGGTGGTGGGGCGAATCCCTCGCTCGCCCAACGAGGTTGCCAGGACCTTGGCGTTCTCGATCACCTGGGCGGCGTAGGACCGGTATGCGGGGGTTGCGCACTCCTTGAAGTTCACGGCCTTGGCAGCGATGCTGTGCATCTGCGGGCCGCCCTGCATCATCGGGAAGACGGCCTTGTCGAGCTTGGCGGCGTGTTCCTCGGTGCAGACCAGCGCCCCGGAGCGCGGACCGCGCAGCACCTTGTGAGTGGTGAACGTGACGACATCGGCGTACGGCACCGGCGAGGGGATCGCCTTGCCCGCGACGAGGCCGATGAAGTGCGCCGCGTCCACCCAGAAGATCGCGCCCACCTCGTCGGCGACGCGGCGGAAGAACTCGAAGTCGATGAGGCGCGGGATCGCCGAGCCACCCGCGAGGATCACCTTGGGACGGTGCTCCTTGGCGAGCCGCTCGACCTCGGCGTAGTCGATGTCCTCGGTCTGCTTGTCGACCCCGTAGTGCACGGCGTTGAACCACTTGCCGGAGAAGGAGACCTTCGTGCCGTGGGTGAGGTGGCCGCCCATCGGCAGCGCCATCGCGAGGATGGTGTCACCGGGCTGCATGAACGCGCCGTAGACGGCTTGGTTGGCGCTGGCGCCCGAGTGTGGCTGGACGTTCGCGTGATCGGCGCCGAAGAGGGCCTTGCACCGCTCGATGGCGAGGGTCTCGGCCTTGTCGACCTCGGAGCAGCCGCCGTAGTAGCGCCGCCCCGGGTAGCCCTCGGCATACTTGTTGGAGAGGGTGGACCCCAGCGCGGTCAGGACCTCCGGGCTGGACATGTTCTCCGAGGCGATGAGCTGCAGCCCACTGCGGATGCGGTCGAGCTCGGACACGAGGACCCCCGCGATCTCGGGGTCGAAGGACTCCAGTGCACCGAAGTCTGAGCCGTAGAAGGTGTCAGCGCTCATCGTGGTCTCCTGCGTGGGGGGTGGGATCCGCGGGCAACTCTATTGCCTCGTCCTTCGCGTCGACCTTCGCCTCCGGGGGCCGGGCGAGGGCCGCGTCGAGCTCGTCCTGGGTGATCGCGCCATGGCGTAGCACGACGGGCTCCTCGCCGGTGCAGTCCACGATGGTCGAGACCGCTGTGCCGACCGTGGGGCCTCCGTCGAGGTAGACCGCGACCGCCGCACCGAGCTGGGCCGCGGCATCCGTGACCGTGGTGGCGGGCGGCTGCCCGGTGAGGTTCGCGCTGGTCACAGCCATCGGCCCGACCTCGGTCAACAGGGCCAGCGCCACCTCGTCCTGCGGCATGCGCAAGGCGACGGTGCCGTTGGTCTCGCCCAGGTCCCACATCAGCGAGGACTGCGCGGTGAGGACGAGGGTGAGAGGACCCGGCCAGAACGCCGCGATGAGCTCACGCGCATAGGCCGGCACGTCGGTGGCGAGCCCGTCGACCGTGCGGACGCTGGACACCAGCACCGGAGGGGGCATCTCCCGACCGCGCCCCTTGGCGGCCAGCACCGATGCCACCGCCTCAGGCGAGAAGGCGTCGGCGCCGATGCCGTAGACGGTGTCCGTCGGGAGCACGACGGCCTGTCCGTCGCGCACAGCTCCGGCGGCGGCGGCCACCCCCTCGGCGCGCCCGGACTCGGTGGTGCAGTCGTACACAGGGCTCATGGGCGCCAGCGTAGTTGGGCCACCCGAGCCCCGATGCGCCGGTGGAGGGTCAGCGGACGATCTTGAAGTTGAACCGTCCCGTGCCCAGGGCGCCCATGAGCCGCAGCCAGATGGGCAGCAGCATCTCGGTGCCCCGGGCGGTGCTGAGGTCACCGAGGTCGATGACGTCCGTGTGGCCGAAGCTGTGCAGCAGCTCGATGGCCGTCGCCTTGGCGTCGCTGTCGTCGCCGGAGACGAAGACGGTCGACTCCGCGCCGAGCTCGTCCGGGTGCACCATCAGGTCGGCACTGAGGGTGTTGAGGGTCTTGACGACACGCGCACCCGGGAACTCGCGCTGGATCTGCTCGCCGAGCGAGTCGGTGTCCTTGACGAACAGGGTGGGCGGGAAGCCCTGCGAGAAGTCGAGGGGGTTGCTGATGTCGAGCAGCACCTTGCCCCTCAGGGCGTCGGCGCCGGCTGCCTCGAGCGCTGGCAGCGCTGCCGTCCCGCCGGTGGCGTTGACGACGAGCTCCCCATGCCCAGCGGCCTCGGCGAAGGTGCCGAGCCGGACCTCCGGGTGCGCGGCGGCGAAGTCGCGGAAGGGCGCGGTGCCCATCGCGTCCGCCTCGGTCCGCGCGAGGGTCGACTCGGGGTCACGGGTGCCGATGACGACGTCGTGGCCCAGGCCAGAGAGACGCTGGGCGAGGGTACGGCCAACCCTGCCGGTGCCGAGGACGGCGATCTTCATGAGGTTCTCCTGACGTGGTGGCGAAGAGCGTACTTCGCGGCGGTCATCAGGCGCGTCGCGCGGTGGTCGCCCTCGGGCGGCCGGCGAGGTCGACGTGGTCGATCACCGCGACCCACTCCCCTGTGCGTCGAAGGGCGGCCGGCAGGGTCTCGCCCTGGGTATCGGCGTGCTCCATCACCAGCATGCCACCAGCGCGCAGCAGTCGCGACGCCCGACCAGCCACGGCCAACGGGATGCGCAAGCCGTCCTCGCTACCGCCGTAGAGCGCCAGCTCGGGATCGTGGTCGCGGACCTCCGGGTCGAGCGGAACCATCCCCACCGGGATGTACGGCGGGTTGCTCACGACGACGTCGACCGTGCCGTCGAGCTCGGGGAACGCCACGGTCGCGTCCCCCTGGCGCAGGTCGACCTCGAGGCGGGTGTCGGCGACATTTCGGGCGGCCCAGGCGTGGGCATCCTCGCCCAGCTCGACGGCATACACCCGCGCGTGCGGCACCTCGTCCTTGACGGCGAGCGCGATGGCTCCCGACCCGGTGCACAGGTCGACGACCACCGGGGCCGCCAGGCCGCGCGCCGCCTCGATGGCCAGCCCCGCGGCGAGCTCGGTCTCGGGCCGAGGCACGAACACCCCGGGCCCCACGCTCAGCTCGAGCCGCCGGAACCCGGCCCGGCCGGTGAGGTGTTGCAGGGGCACCCGGGCAGCGCGCTCCTCCACGAGCTCGGCGTATGCCGCGGGCACCGCCGCACCGAGCACCATGGCCTTGCGCACGTCGCCCGGGGACACCCCGAGCAGGTGGGCCGCGAGCGCCACGGCATCGGTTTCCGGCGAGGCGACCCCGGCGGCGGCCAGGCGGGTCATCGCGTCACGGACCGCGGCCCGCAGGTCGGTCACTGGCCCTGCGCGACGGCGGCCATCTGGGCGGCCTCGTCGGCCTCGACGGCCGACTGGACGACCGGGTCGAGATCCCCGTCGAGCACGGTGTCGAGGTTGTAGGACTTGAACCCGGTGCGGTGGTCGGAGATGCGGTTCTCGGGGAAGTTGTAGGTGCGGATCCGCTCACTGCGGTCGACCGTGCGGATCTGGCTGCGCCGAGCGGCACTGGCCTCGGCGTCGGCTGCTTCCTTGGCCAGCGCGTGGAGCCGCGCTCGCAGCACCCGCATGGCCGACTCCTTGTTCTGGAGCTGGCTCTTCTCGTTCTGGCAGCTCACGACGGTGCCCGTGGGCACGTGCGTGATGCGGACCGCGCTGTCGGTGGTGTTGACCGACTGCCCGCCGGGCCCCGACGAGCGGTAGACGTCGATCTTGAGGTCGTTCGGGTCGATGGTGACCTCGACCTCCTCGGCCTCGGGCATGACGAGCACGCCGGCCGCCGAGGTGTGGATGCGCCCCTGGCTCTCGGTCACCGGGACCCGCTGCACCCGGTGGACGCCGCCCTCGTACTTGAGCCGGGCCCACGGCGCCTCGCCGGGCTCGGTCGACCCCTTGGCCTTGACGGCAACCTGGACGTCCTTGTACCCCCCGAGGTCGGACTCCGTCGCGTCGATGACCTCGGTCTTCCACCCGCGTCGCTCGGCGTACCGCAGGTACATCCGCAGGAGGTCACCCGCGAACAGGGCCGACTCCTCGCCGCCCTCACCCGCCTTCACCTCGAGGATCACGTCGCGGTCGTCGTCGGGGTCGCGGGGCACGAGCAGCCTGCGCAGGGTGTCCTCGGCGCTGGCCAGGGTCTGCTCGAGGGCGGGCACCTCGGCGGCGAAGCCGGCGTCGTCCTTGGCCAGCTCCCGCGCGGTCGCGAGGTCGTCCGTGGCCGCGTGCCAGGCGTGGTATGCCGCGACGGTCGGTCCCAGCTCGGCATACCTCTTGGTCATCCGCCGGACCAACGCCGGGTCGCCGCCCTCACCGAAGACTGCGGGGTCGGCCAGCTGCTTCTCGAGGTCGGCGTACTCCTGCACGAGCGCTGAAGCGGACTCCAACATGACTGCTCCTCAGTGGCGACGACCGGACTGCGAGCGCACCGCTCGCCAGAGACGAATGCGCCGGTCCTGACCACGAGGGTCGGGACCGGCGCATCGGGACAGCTAGGCGTTCTTGGCTGCGGCCTTCTTGCCGTAGCGCGCCTCGAAGCGGGCCACGCGGCCACCGGTGTCGAGGATCTTCTGCTTGCCCGTGTAGAACGGGTGGCAGTTGGAGCACACCTCAGCGTGGATCTGGCCGCTGGCGGCGGTGCTGCGCGTGGTGAACGTGTTGCCACAGGTGCAGGTCACCGTGGTCTCGGCGTACTGGGGGTGGATGTCCTTCTTCACAGCGTGCTCCTCGTGTCAGTGCGGCCGGGTCGGCTGGGCGGACGTGCCCTGGGTGCCGTGAACCGGTCAGCGGTCAAGTGTGCCAGAGAGCGGCGCACATCTCCTAAACGGCGGCAGGGGGTGGGTCATTCCCGGCGGTCGGGGCCTTGGGCAGCAGGACGCGCATGGTCGTCCCGGCGCCCTCGACCGACTCGACGGACAGCTCGCCGCCGTGTCCCTCGACGATCGCCCGGACGATGGCCAGACCCAGACCGGTGCCCGGAATCGCGGCGTCGGTGGCGTTGCTGGCGCGGAAGAACCGGTCGAACAGCCGCTGCTGGTCCTGGGTGGGGATGCCGATTCCGGTGTCGGCGACCTCGATGACGATGCGGTCGCCGTCCTCGCAGGCGGCCAGGCTGGCGCGGCCGCCGGCCGCGGTGAACTTCACGGCGTTGGAGCCCAGGTTGATCAACGAGCGCTCGAGCTGGTTGCGGTCCACCCGGATCACCAGGTCGGGGTCGATGTCGCCCATGACGAGCTCGACGTCGCCGTCCTCGGCCACTGGCCGCAGGAGCTCCACGACGCCGGCCACCAGGGAGGCGACCGAGACGTCCTCGACCTCGGACTTGAGGCCGGTCGCCTCGATCTTGTTGAGCACCAGGAGGTCCTCGATGAGGCCGCGCAGCCGCGTGGTGTTCCGGTCGATGATGCCCAGCGCGGCGTGCTGCGGCCCCGACAGCCCGCCGTAGTCACCGTCCTCGAGCAGCTCGAGGTACCCGCTGATCGAGGTCAGCGGGGTGCGCAGCTCGTGGGACACGGTGGCCATGAAGTCCGTCTTCTGGCGGTCGAGCTCACGGAGCTGGTGCACCTGGACCTCCTGCATCTCGCGCAACCGCAGCGACGCGATGGTCTGCGCGGCATACCCGGCACACTCCTGCGCGGCATGGATCTCGTACCGGCGCCAGCGACGGGGTCCGTCGACCATCATCAGCGCCAGTACCCCGATCCCCTGGTCGCCCACGCCCACCGGCAGCAGGAGCAGGCTCCGTGCGCCGGTCGCCCGGTAGAAGCCCTGGGACCGCTCGTCCTGCTGGATGTCGGGCGCGAGGAAGTCCGACGCGGCATAGACCGCGACCGAACGACGCAGCTCGTCGCTCACGGAGCGGACCTGCTGGGCCAGCGAGGGCGGCAGCGGCGGCAGAGCGGGCAGGTCGTACCGCCGCCACTGGTTGCGCTCCTCGATGTGGCCGGTCTCGTCATGGATGTAGAGCAGCACGCGGTCGGCGCTGAGGCCCTCGCCCAGCATCGCGCACACGAGCTGCATCGCGTGGTCGACGTCGTCGGCGGTGTGGACGGCTCGAGCCACGTCCAGCGCGAGCTGCTGGCTGAGCATCACCAGTCCCTGCTGGTCCTGGAGCACCTGGTTGGCGTTCGTCAGTCCGTTGAAGTCGGCCGCCAGGGCCCGGACCTCGGACGCGCCCGTGCCCGTGTCGGCCTGCACGCTGCGGTCGCCGTCCCGGTGCTTCTCCAGGACGGTCCGCAGCTCCGCCAGGGGGCGGCTGACGGACGCCTCCAACAGCCGCCAGCCGGACAGCACGATGGCCATGGCGAGCAGGGCCGTCAGCACGACGACCCCCGCCACGACCTCGATCGACAGCCGCGACCCCAGCCGTGCCTCGTCGCGGTCCACGCGGATCTGCTCGCTGAGTGCGCGGTTGGCCTGGCGGAACACCGCGAACTTGCTGATCACGCTCGCCTCGGCAGCGCGGTCGGCTGTCCCCCTGCGGGGTGTCGACCTGCGCCGCGGCGGTGAACCACGCGTCGACCGCGGCCCGCTGCCTGTTCATCAGGCCGGCGAACCGCTGGTGCTCCGGGCCGGTGAGCGCGGGGGGACGCGATGGACTTCTGCAGAGTGTCGAGCTCGGCGATGACCGTGAGTCGCTTCGCGCGGTAGTCGTTCGAGGTGGTCGACCCACCCACCCGCTGGCTCCAGTCGGCATTGGCATCGGTCATGTCGATGAGCGCCGCGTTGTTCGCGTCGAAGGCAGGGCCGAGGGCGAGGGTGAGCGCCTGGATGTCGCGGCTCTGGGAAACCAGGGTGAACATCGAGGCGACGCCCACGCCCGGCACGAGCAGGAGCAGCGCGACACCCAGCACCTTGAGCTGGGTCGTCACCGAGCGCTGCGCCAACCGCGTCACGGGCTGGCCTCGTCGAACCCGCTGCGGGTCATGACGCCCCACACCTGCTTCTTGTTGCGCAGGCTCGCCCACCAACCCTCGAGCCGCCAGATGACGGTCAGCTGGCGGTAGCCGACGTTCTCGACGACGGACGCCAGGACGATCATGGCCAGGTCGCGCCAGCGCTCGTGCCGGTGGAAGGCCCACTCCTCCACCGCGAGCGCGCAGAGCGTCACGAAGATGGCGTAGCCGTAGGCCAGGAGCAGGAACATGATCGCGAACGGGATGTTGATGACCCCGAGCAGCAGCGCCACGGGGACGACGATGATCCCGAACGCCTCGAGCAGCGGAGCCAGCAGCTCGAAGAGCCAGTAGTACGGGAGGGCAACCATGCCGATCCGGCCGTACCTCGGCCGCAGCAGCATGCCCCGGTAGGCCCAGAGGGTCTCCCAGAGCCCGCGGTGCCAGCGTCGTCGCTGGCTGCGCAGGACGCGAAACGTAGCCGGGACCTCGGTCCACGAGACCGGCTCGGGCACGAACTGCACGCGGTAGTCGCGCTTCTGGTCGCGCAGGTGGCGGTGGATGCGCATGACGAGCTCGAAGTCCTCGCCGATGCTGGTGTGGTCCAGGCCGCCGACCTCGACGAGCACGTCGCGCCGGAAGAGACCGAAGGCGCCGCTGATGAGGATCAGGCCGCCGAACCGCGACCACCCGGTACGGCCGAGGAGGAACGCCCGGAAGTACTCGACGACCTGGACTCGCGGCAGCCAGCCGCGCGGTAGCTCGACCCGCACGACGCGGCCCGAGACCACCCGGCTGCCGTTCGCGGCGCGGATCGTTCCCCCGGTGGCGACCATGCGGGTGGGGTCGTTGGTGAACGGCTGGGTGACCCGCAGGAGGGCGTCGGGCTCGAGGATCGAGTCGGCGTCGATCATGGCCACGAGGGGTTCGGTGGCGGCGTTGATGCCCAGGTTGACCGCTTCCGAGCGACCCGAGTTCTCCTTGCTCACGACGACGAGGCGGGTGCGCCCGTCCCGCGGGACGTGGACGCTGCGAACCGCTGCCTGGACGGGGACGTCCCGCGGGATGTCGCGGGGGATCTCGACGAGGTCGAACGCCTCCACCAGACGGCTCAGCGTCGCATCGCCACTGCCGTCGTCGACGACCACGACCTCGTGGTGGGGGTAGCGCAAGGAGAGCAGCGCCTTCACCGAGGTGACGATGCCGGCTTCCTCGTTGTATGCCGGCACGATCAGGGAGACTCCGGGCGTGAGCGGGCCGCCCAGGGCGGCCACGGCGGCGTCCCGACGCCGCGCCTGCGACCGGAACTCCAGGGCCGCCAACGTGATCACCACGAGGTAGGACGTGTTGATGACGACGAAGTAGACCAGGACCGGCACGGATGCGGCGCTTAGGAGCCAGACCACCGCGGTGCGCGCCGACTCGACGAGCGCGTCCCAGCTCACCGGAGCACGCCCTGCAGCCGCGCCATCGTCAGTGCAGCCTCGACCGGACGCCCGGGTCGCTCGACGCCGGTGCTTGGCCGGTGCGCGCCGACAGCGGCCAGGCCGCCCGGCCCCAGCCCCAGCAGCGCGCTGGCCGCCAGCTCGGCGAGTCGGGGGTCGGGGTCATCGAGCAGGCTGGCCAGCGACGGCACCGCGGCGACGTCGCCGAGCTCGCCGAGGGCGATCGCGCAGGTGCGCCGCAGGGGCAGTGGGTGGTCGGCGGCGGTGTGCGCCGCGAGCACGTCGACATCCAGCGAGGTCCCCATGATCCCGAGGGCGGTGGCGCTCGCTTGCCGGACGGTGAGGTCTGCGTCGCCTTCGAGGAGGTCCCGCAAGGACGGCAAGGCTCGGGTGAACGCGCCCGACCCGCTGACATAGGCGGCGACGTGTCGGGCACCCACCCGATCGCTACGCATGGCGTCGGAAAGCGCCTCGGAGATCCCGATGCCCATGTTCAGCAGCGCCTGGGCGGCCAGACCGGCAGGCAGGCCGGCCCCGGGGGCATCCACGGCCTCGAGCACCGCCACGGCCGCGGCGGGGTCACCGATCAGTCCGAGGGCGTATGCCGCGCTCGCCCGCACCTCGACGGCGTCGTCGCCCAGCGCGGTGACGAGGACCGTCACCGACTCCTCGGTGCGACTCAGGCCGAGCAGCTGCGCCGCCCTGGCCCGGCGGACGGGCGAGCGGTGCGTCAGCTCGCGGATGGCCTGCCGGACTCTGCCGTGCGCGTGCAGGATCCCGACGAGCTGGTCGGCCGGAAGACCGCGGATCTTGCCGAGCATGTCGACGGCGGCCTGGTCGACCAGCTCCCGAGCGGGACCAGCGGCGACCGTCAGGGCTCGGGCCGCGCTGCCTTCGTCGTCCTCCCCCGCGCTGACGGCGATCAGCTGCGCACGGAACGGGCGCATGAGCTGCTCACGTCGGCGGCGTCGGCTCGTCCGGAGGATCTTGGTCGTGGCGGCGGTCCCCACGACGAGCAGACACGCGACGAGGACCGCGATCAGGGAGACGACGAGCACGCCCCGGGTCATTGCGAGCGGGCCAGGATCCCGTTGACGCGGTGGAGGAGCTCGCGGGGGCTGAACGGCTTGATGACGTAGTCCGTCGCGCCCACGGCGAACCCGGTGTCGACATCGCTGTCGCGGGACTTGGCGCTCAGCAGCAGCACCGGGACCGTGGGCCACTCGCTGTCGCGGATCTTGCGCAGGACATCGAATCCCGACAGGCCGGGCATCATGACGTCCAGGACCACGAGCGCCGGTCGTTCCGTCTGGAAGGCCTCCCACGCAGCCACACCATCGGCGACGGACTGCACGGCATACCCCGCCTGCGACAGCTTGAACTCGACCAGGTCGCGGATGTCCGGATCGTCGTCAGCGACGAGGACCCGCGTCCCCTCGGCTTGCGTCACGCCCAGTCCTTTCGGTCGTCGCTGGTCACGGGTCAAATGTATGGCTTGCATCCGCTCGCGCGCGGTGACGTCCGGCATCGGCGGGTCGGCGCCGAGCACGGCTGAGCGGCCGGTCTGGCGACCGGCCGCCCCGCTCGCGTCAGTCGCTGTCCTCGTCGCCGAGCTTGGCCGAGCTGGTCTGCTGGACCTGCATGAGGAACTCGACGTTGCCCTTGGTCTTGCGCAGGCGGTCGATGAGCAGCTCGATGCCCTGCTGCTGGTCGAGCGCGGCGAGCACCCGGCGCAGCTTCCACATGATCTTGAGCTCGTCGCTGGACAGGAGGATCTCCTCCTTGCGGGTGCCCGAGTTGTTGATGTCGACCGCGGGGAAGATGCGACGGTTGGCCAGGCCACGGTCGAGCTTGAGCTCCATGTTCCCGGTGCCCTTGAACTCCTCGAAGATGACCTCGTCCATCCGCGAGCCGGTCTCCACCAAGGCAGTCGCCAGGATCGTCAGCGAGCCGCCGTTCTCGATGTTGCGCGCCGCGCCGAAGAACTTCTTCGGCGGGTACAGCGCGGCCGAGTCGACGCCGCCGGAGAGGATCCGCCCGCTGGCCGGGGCCGAGAGGTTGTACGCGCGACCCAGCTTGGTGATCGAGTCGAGCAGCACGACGACGTCGTGACCCATCTCGACGAGCCGCTTGGCCCGCTCGATCGCCAGCTCGGCGACGGTCGTGTGGTCCTCGGCGGGGCGGTCGAAGGTCGAGGAGATGACCTCACCCTTGACCGCGCGCTGCATGTCGGTGACCTCTTCGGGCCGCTCGTCGACCAGCACGACCATGAGGTGGCACTCGGGGTTGTTGGTGGTGATCGCGTTGGCGATCGCCTGCATGACCATGGTCTTTCCGGCCTTCGCCGGGGCCACGATCAGACCACGCTGGCCCTTGCCGATCGGAGCGACGAGGTCGATGACCCGGGTCGTGAGGATGTTCGACTCGGTCTCGAGCCGCAGCCGCTGCTGCGGGTACAGCGGGGTGAGCTTGCCGAACTCCACGCGCTTGCGGGCATCGTCCGGCGTCATCCCGTTGACGGTGTCCAGGCGGACGAGCGCGTTGAACTTCTGGCGCTGGCCCTGCTGCTCGTCGTGCTGCGCCTTGACGGCGCCGGTGATGGCGTCGCCCTTGCGCATGCCGTTCTTCTTGACGACGCCGAGCGGGACGTAGACGTCGTTCGCGCCGGGCAGGTAGCCCGAGGTGCGGACGAAGGCGTAGTTGTCGAGGACGTCGAGGATTCCGGCGACAGGGATCAGGACGTCGTCCTCGGTCACCTGGGGCTCGTTCTCGTAGTCGCCGCCGAAGTCGCGACCACTGCGGGGGGTCCCGCGCTTGTCACGGTTGCGGTTGCGGTTGCGGTTGCGGCGCCGACCACCACGGCCGTCACCGTCGTCGTCGTAGCCACGGTTCTGGTCGCCACGGTTCTGGTCGCCACGGTTCTGGTCGCCCTCAGTGGCCTGGCGGTCGCTGCGCTCGTTCGAACGGTCGCCGCGGTCGTTCTGGTTCTGGCGGTCGTTCTGGTTCTGGCGGTCGCTGCGCTCGTTCTGGTCCTGACGGTCTCGGCGGTCGTTCTGGCGGTCGCTGCGCTCGTTCGGGTCCTGACGGTCGCGGCGCTCGTTCGGGCGCTCGTTCTGTCCCTGACGGTTGCTGCGGTCGTTCTGGTTCTGGCGGTCGCCACGCTCGCCACGGTTCTGGCGGTCACCCTGCTGGCGGTCACCCTGCTGGCGGTCACCCTGCTGGCGCTCGGCCTGCTGGTGCTCGGCCTGCTGGTGCTCGGGCTGCTGGCGGTCGTTCGGCTGGCCGTCGGCGTTCTCGGTGCGGTCGGCCCGAGCCAGAGCTCGTTGCCCGCCATCGCCCTCGACGCGCGGGGCGCGCTCCTCGCGGGGCGCGGAGGTGGCGGCGGTCGCCGCGGCGGGGGCCTGGGCGGGGGCCGGGGCGCCCGACTGGCGGGCCTTGATGGCCGTGACCAAGTCGCCCTTGCGCATCTTGGCGGTGCCCGTGATGCCCATGCTCGCGGCCAGGCCCTGGAGCTCGGCCACCTTCATGGCGCTCAGGGCGCCAGACCGGCGCGGCTTCTCTGCGACGTCCTGCGATGAAGCGGCGTCGAGAGTGGTGGTGTCTGTCACGAAGGATCCTTCCCCCTCGTATGCGGCCCCGGGTTCAGATTCGGGACCGGTGCTTGGGCCAACCGATGTTGGCCGATGGGAACCACACGCAGCGCGGGGAGGCCGAAGGCAGCAGCATGGCCGCCGTCATGTGGTGGGTGCACGTCGCTGCTGGATGCTCAAGAACCGGCATCGGCTGCGAGGTGCGCACACAATGTAACACCAGACGTGCTGCCCTTAGTCCAGCAACGCGGGGAATGTCACAGCCTCGGTGTCGGCCTCGACCTGGGCACCATGGTCGGGCACACCGGGCCGTAGCACCCGCCATCCCGCGTCGACCGAGGCCTCGACGGCGTCGGCGCGCTCGTCGGTGGTCAGGACCAGGACCGAAGGGCCAGCGCCGGAGATGACCGCGGCGTGCCCGAGGGCGCGCAGCCGGTCGACCAGTCCCATCGACGGGGCAAAGGACTCCCGGCGCGCCTCTTGGTGGAGCCACTCCCGGGTGGCGGGCCAGAGGTATGCCGGGTCGCTGGTGAGGGCGTGCACGAGCAGGGCCGCGCGCGCGGAGTTCAGCGCCGCGTCACCGTGCCGCACATGGGTGGGCAGCACCGACCTGGCCTTGGCGGTCGACAGCTGCTCCGCGGGGACGACCACGACCGGGCTCACGTCAGGGTGGACGCGCAGGCGCAAGGTGGTCGTCCCCCCCGTGTCGCCGTCGGACCAGGACAGGGTGAGGCCGCCGTAGACGCTGGCGGAGGAGTTGTCGGGGTGGCCTTCGAGGCGAGCCGCCAAGGTGTTGGCGAACGCGAGGTCGAGAGGGCCCGTGACGCCGCGGGACTGGTCGTAAAGGCCTTGGGCCGCAACGATTCCAGTGACGATGGCGGTGGCGGACGACCCGAGCCCGCGGCCGTGCGGAACCTGGTTGTGGCACCGCAGGGACAACCCCGGCGGGACCGCCACGCCCAGCTCGTCCCACGCGCGCAGCATGGTGCGGTGGACGAGGTGGGAGGCATCTCGCGGGAGGTCGTCGGCCCCCTCACCACGGACGTCGATGTGCAGTCCCGGCTCCTCGGTGACGGTGGCCACACAGGTGTCCCAGAGGCCCAGCGCCAGCCCGACCGAGTCGAACCCCGGGCCGAGGTTGGCACTGCTCGCAGGCACCCGGACGCGCACCGAACACCCGGGCGCCAGGCTCGCTGCCATCAGTCCTGGAGCCCCAGTGCCTGGGCTGCGGTGAACGCGTCGACGGGCACCCGGGTCGGCGTGACCTCGGACCCGTCGGCGTTGCGCAACGCCCACTGGGGGTCCTTGAGGCCGTGACCGGTGACGGTGCACACGACCGTCGCGCCCGCAGGCACGTGGCCGGCCTCGGAGGCCTGGAGCAGGCCCGCGACGGATGCCGCCGAACCCGGCTCGACGAAGATGCCCTCCTGCGCCGAGAGGATGCGGTGGGCAGCGAGGATCTGTTCGTCGGTCACGGACTCGATCCGGCCGCCGGACTCGTCGCGCGCCGCGACTGCCTGCTTCCACGAGGCGGGGTTGCCGATGCGGATCGCGGTCGCGATGGTGTCGGGCTCGTCGACCGGGTGGCCCAGGACGATGGGCGCCGCACCCGCCGCCTGGAACCCCCACATCTGCGGGAGCTGCGTTGCGGGACCGGGGTTCTCGGACTCCCGGTGGTACTCGCGGTACCCCTGCCAGTATGCGGTGATGTTGCCGGCGTTGCCCACCGGCAGGCAGTGGATGTCGGGGGCGTCGCCAAGGGCGTCGACGACCTCGAACGCAGCGGTCTTCTGACCCTCGATGCGCGCCGGGTTGACGGAGTTCACCAGCTCGACGGGATAGGCCTCGGCGAGCTTGCGCGCCAGGGCGAGGCAGTCGTCGAAGTTGCCGTCGACCTGGAGCAGGGTCGCACCGTGGGCGATGGCCTGGCTCAGCTTGCCCATCGCGATCTTGCCGTCCGGCACGAGGACAGCGCAGGCCATGCCCGCCTTCGTGGCGTAGGCCGCCGCACTGGCACTCGTGTTGCCGGTCGAGGCGCAGATGACGGCCTTGGCTCCGTGCTTGGCCGCCACCGAGATGGCGGTGGTCATGCCGCGGTCCTTGAACGACCCGGTCGGGTTGAGCCCTTCGTACTTGACGAAGACCTGGGCGCCGGTCAGCTCGGACAGGTGCTCGGCCGGGACGAGCGGGGTACCACCCTCCTGGAGGGTCACCACCGGCGCGCCGTCGAGCATCGGCAGGCGGTCGGCATACTCGCGGATCACGCCGCGCCACAGGGTGGCCATCAGGAGCCCTCCACCCGCATGACCGAGGTGACCTCGCGCACGGTGTCGAGCCGGGCCAGCGCCTCGACGGTCGCCGCGAGGGCGGCGTCGGGCGCGGTGTGGGTCACCACCACCAGCTGGGCGCGGGTCGAGTCGTCGCCGTCGTCCGCGGAGCCGATGATCTGCTGGCGGACGGTCTCGATCGACACGCCGTGCTCGGCGAAGGCCGTGGCCACCTGGGCGAGCACGCCCGGACGGTCGGCCACGTCGAGGCTGATGTGGTACCTGGTCAAGGCCTGGCCCATGGCCAGCACCGGCAGGTCGGCGTAGGCCGACTCACCAGGCCCGCGTCCGCCACCGACTCGGTGACGGGCCACCGCGACGACGTCGCCGAGCACTGCGCTGGCGGTGGGGTCACCACCCGCACCCTTGCCGTAGAACATCAGCTGCCCAGCCGCGTCGGCCTCGACGAACACCGCGTTGTAGGCGTCGCGGACCCCGCCCAGCGGGTGCGACCGCGGAATCATCGCCGGGTGGACCCGGACGCTCACCCCAGGCGTCGTCGAGCCGTCGGGACCGACGACCTCGGTGCGCTCACAGATCGCCAGGAGCTTGACGACGCAGTCCATGTCGCGTGCCGCCTGGACATCAGCGGCAGAGACCTCCGTGATGCCCTCGCGGTAGACCTGCTCGCTGGAGACGCGGGTGTGGAACGCGAGCGAGGCGAGGATGGCGGCCTTGGCCGCGGCGTCGAATCCCTCGACGTCGGCGGTCGGGTCCGCCTCGGCGTACCCGAGGGCCTGCGCCTGCTCGACGGCCTCGGCGAATCCCTGGCCGGTGGTGTCCATCTTGTCGAGGACGTAGTTCGTGGTGCCGTTGACGATGCCGATGACCTTGCGGACGTCGTCGCCGGCGAGCGACTCGCGGATGGGGCGCAGGATCGGGATGGCCCCGGCGACCGCTGCCTCGTAGTAGAGGTCGACGCCGTGCTCGGCGGCCGCGGCATACAGGCTCGGACCCGCCTCGGCGAGGAGTGCCTTGTTGGCGGACACCACCGACGCGCCGTGCTTCATGGCGGTCTCGATGAGGGACTTGGCCGGCTCGATGCCACCGATCACCTCGATGACGATGTCGGCCCGCGTCACGAGCGACTCGGCGTCGGCGGTGAACAGGGCGGGGTCGACGGGCAGGTCGGAGCGGTCCTTGCCGGGCCGGCGAACGGCGATCCCGACCAGCTCGAGAGGTCGCCCCACGCGGGCGGCGAGGTCGTCGGCGTGCTCGGTGAGCATGCGGGCGACGGACGAACCGACCACGCCGCACCCCAGGAGGGCCACCTTGAGGGGCTCTCCTGTCGTCACCCGCTGGCTGTCACTCACCGCTTGCTCCTTGCGCCCGGTCGGGCCGTCTCGTGGTTCGGACCATGGTGCCGGTGTCCACTGCGTGGACGCTCGGCGTTCCGGTATCCGGACGATTTTCTGCCCGAACCCGGTCGCCGCGGCGATCCACCCTCACCCGACGTCGAGCGCCAGCAGATCCTCCACCGTCTCACGACGGACCAGCACCCGCGCCCGGCCGTCGCGTACGGCGATGACCGGTGGCCGCGGGGTGTGGTTGTACTGGCTCGCCATGCTCCGGCAGTACGCCCCGGTGCCGGGCACGGCGATGAGGTCGCCGGCCGCGATGTCGTGCGGGAGGTACTCGTCCATGACGATGATGTCGCCGCTCTCGCAGTGGCGACCGACGACGCGCGCCAGCCGGGGCGCGGCGCTCGAGCGCCGGCTGGCCAGAGTGCATGAGTAGTCGGCGTCGTAGAGCGCGGTGCGGATGTTGTCGCTCATCCCGCCGTCCACGGAGACGTAGGTGCGCATCACGCCACCGCCGAGGTCGACGTCCTTGACGGTGCCGACCTCGTAGAGCGTGAAGGTGCTGGGCCCGACGATGGCGCGGCCGGGCTCGATGGAGAACCTCGGCACCGGGGTCTCGGGGCTGCCGTCGCCCACCGACTTGAGCTCGCGACGCACGAGGTCGGCCATCTGCTCGCCGAGCTCGCGCGGGTGCAGCGGGGTGTGCTCGGAGGTGTAGGCGATGCCGTACCCGCCGCCGAGATCCAGCTCAGGCAGGTGGAGGCCGTGCACCCGCGCCACCTCGGCGTGCAGGCCGATGAGCCGCCGGGCCGAGACCTCGAAGCCGGAGGTGTCGAAGATCTGGCTGCCGATGTGGGAGTGCAGTCCCAGCAGCTCGAGGGTGTCAGCGTGGGCGACGATCCGGGCGACCGCGTCGGCTGCTTGGCCACCGGCGAGCGAGAAGCCGAACTTCTGGTCCTCGTGCGCGGTGGCGATGAACTCGTGGGTGTGCGCCTCGACGCCCACCGTGACCCGCACCATGACCGGCGCGCGCACCCCGAGCTCGGCGGCGATCGCGGCGACCCGTTCGATCTCCTCGAAGGAGTCCAGCACGATCCGGCCCACGCCGTAGGTCAGGGCCTGGCGGATCTCGGCGAGCGACTTGTTGTTGCCGTGCAGGCCGATGCGCTCCGGTGGGAAGCCCGCCCGCTGAGCGACGGCCAGCTCACCACCCGAGCACACGTCGAGGCTCAGGCCCTCGTCGGCCACCCAGCGCGCGACCTCGGTGCACAGGAACGCCTTGCCCGCGTAATAGACGTCGACGCCCCCGAGGTCGGCGAACGGGGCGGCGAACTCGTCGCGGAACGCCCGCGCCCTGGCGCGGAAGTCCTCCTCGTCGACGACGTATGCCGCGGTGCCGAACTCGCGCGCGAGGCTCGCGACGTCGACGCCGCCGACCGTCAGGCGGCCGGCGTCGTCGCGCGCGACGGTCTGGGGCCACAGCTGGGGCAGCAGCTCCATGACGTCGGTCGGCCACGGCAGCCAGTGCGGCGGTCCGCCGTACCCCTCTGCGTGCAGCGCGCCTGCTTCGTGTGCTCGCACGGTCGCTCCTACATCCGGTCGGGGGCCGAGACGCCCAGCAGCGCGAGCCCGTTGGCCAGCACCTGGCGCGTCGCGTCGTTGAGCCAGAGCCGGGTGCGGTGCACGTCGGTGACCTCGTCGTCGCCGTTCATCGGGCGCACGCGACAGGTGTCGTACCACTTGTGGAAGTGGCCGGCGAGGTCCTCGAGGTAGCGGGCCACCCGGTGCGGCTCGCGCAGGTGAGCGGCTTGGGCGACGACCCGCGGGAAGTCGCCCAGGACGGCCAGGAGCGAGGCCTCGGTCGGGTCGGACAGCAGGGAGGGGTCGAAGCCGTCCTCCGGGTGGACGCCGTCCTCGCGAGCCAGCCGGGCCACGTTCGAGGTGCGCGCGTGGGCGTACTGCACGTAGAAGACGGGGTTGTCGTTGGTCTGCTTGCGCAGCTCCTCACCGTCGAGCGACAGCGGGCTGTCGGCGGGGTAGCGGCTGAGGGAGTAGCGGATCGCGTCGGTGCCGATCCAGCGCACGAGGTCGCGCAGCTCGATGATGTTGCCGGCGCGCTTGGACAGCTTCGCACCGCCGAGGTTGACCAGCTGGCCGATCTGCACCTCGATGTTGTGCTCCTTGTCGTCGCCCGCGCAGGCAGCGATCGCCTTGAGCCGGTTGATGTAGCCGTGGTGGTCGGCGCCGAGCAGGTAGATCTTCTCGTCGAACCCCCGGTCCTTCTTGCTCAGGTAGTAGGCGGCGTCGGCGGCGAAGTAGGTCGGCTCGCCGTTGGCCCGGACCAGGACGCGGTCCTTGTCGTCGCCGAAGTCCGTGGTGCGCAACCAGACCGCGCCCTCGTGGTCGTAGACGTGCCCCTGCTCGCGGAGCCGCTCGACGGCCTGCTCGACCGCGCCGGACGCGTGCAGGGCCGCCTCGGAGAACCACACGTCGAAGCTGACGCCGAAGTCCTCGAGGGTGGACCTGATGTCGGCGAGCTGCGCCTCGTAGCCCAGCTGACGTGCCACCGCCAGCGCTTCGGCATCGGGGAGCTCGAGGAGGTCGGGGCGGGCGGCGAGCGCAGCCTTGGCGAGGTCGTCGACGTAGGCGCCGGGGTAGCCCCCCTCGGGAGTGGGCTCGCCCTTGGCGCGGGCCAGTACGGATGCGCCGAACTTGTCCATCTGGGCGCCGGCGTCGTTGATGTAGTACTCGGCCGTCACGTCCGCGCCCGACGCGGCGAGCAGGCGCCGCATGGCATCACCCAGCGCCGCCCAGCGGGTGTGCCCGAGGTGCAGCGGGCCGGTGGGGTTGGCCGAGATGAACTCGAGGTTGATGGTGTGGCCGGCCTCGGAGTCGTTGCGGCCGTAGGCCGGACCGGCCTCGACGATCGCCCGCGCCAGCTCGCCCGCGGACGCGGCGTCGAGGGTGATGTTGAGGAAACCCGGGCCGGCGATGTCGATCGCCTTGACCCCCGCGACCTGGCCGAGGCGCGTGGCGAGGGCGGTCGCGACGTCTCGCGGCGGCATACCGGCGCCCTTGGCCAGCTGGAGGGCGACGTTGGTCGACCAGTCTCCGTGGTCGCGGTTGCGGGGCCGTTCCACGCGCACGTCCGCGGGCACGTCCACCGTGAGGTCGCCCGCGGCGACAGCCTCGGTGAGGGCCGTGCGGATGGCTGCGGAGAGCTCTTCGGGAGTCACCCGCGCAAGTCTAGGGCGCGGGCGCGTGACCCCGGCCGTCGGCCATGAAGCCCCGGACGATCTCGATCAGCTGCTCGGGATCGAACGGTTTGGACACGAACGCGTCGAGCCCGGACCCCTGGGCCTGGTCACGGTCCTGCTGCTGAACCGAGGCGGTGACCATCACGACGGGGATGTGCGCCAGGCGGGCGTCGGCGCGGATGCGGGCGATGGCCCACCAGCCGTCGCGCGGCATCATCTGGGCATCGAGCGTGATCACGCCGGGCAGCTGCTCGGTGCGGTCGAGCCGTTCGAGCAGCTCCTGGCCGTCGGCGACCTCCTCCACCTCGTAGCCCTCGAGCTCGAGGTTGAGCCGGATGAGTCGTCTGATCTGCTCGGTGTCGTCGCAGACGTAGACCAGTCCCCCGCATTCCATACTTGCCACCCTAGGCTGCTACCCTCACCGGGCGCCTCTTGAGAGGTCGCCGTGTCGGCCCCCGTAGCTCAGGGGATAGAGCACCGCCCTCCGGAGGCGGGAGCGCAGGTTCGAATCCTGCCGGGGGCACGGTGTCATCAGGCCCGAGATCGACCCCCAGCTGGGGAGTCGGTCTCGGGCCTCGCGTCGCTGCCCAGGGTCCGGTCCCGGGTCCGCGTTCAGCGTTGTGAGGCGTCCGTGACCTCGCCGACGAGCTCCTCGATGACGTCCTCGAGGAAGACGACGCCGATGTCGGCGCCCTCCGGGTCGACCACGCGGGCCAGGTGGGCACCAGTGCGCTGCATCGTGCGCAGCACCTCCTCGACCTCGTCGGCGGCCTGGACGGTGGCGAGCTTGCGCACGCGCTTGACCGGCACCGGCAGCGCCCGCTCGGCGTCGTCGGCATACAGGACGTCCTTGAGGTGCAGGTAGCCCGCGAGGGCCGCTGACCGGTCGACGAGCGGGTAGCGCGAGAACCCGCGCTTCGCCACCAGTCGCTCCACGTCGTCCGGCGTCGCCGTGAGCGGCAAGGTCACCAGGTCCGACAGCGGCACGGCCACGTCGACGGCGTCCTTGTCGCTGAACTCGAGGGCCGCCCCGACCAGGCCGTGCTGGCGCTCCTCGATGAGGCCCTCGTGACGGCTCTCCGCGAGGATGTGCTCCACCTCCTCGGCAGTGAACGCCGAGGTGATCTCGTCCTTCGGCTCGACCCGAAAGAGCCGTACGAGCGACTTGGCCAGCGACTCCATGACGTGGATCACCGGCCGCAGCCCCCGGGTCAGGTAGAGCAGCACCGGCACGAGCGCGAGCGCGGCCCGCTCGGGTCCGGCGATGGCGAGGTTCTTGGGGATCATCTCGCCGACGACCACGTGCAGGTAGACGATGACGAGCAGCGCCAGCGCGAGCGCGCCGCCATCGGCGACAGCGCTCGGCAGGCCGAGGTGGCTGACGAGCGGCTCGAGCGCATGGTGGAGCGCCGCCTCGGAGATCGCACCGAGCAGGACCGAGCAGACCGTGATGCCGAGCTGGGCGCAGGCGAGCAGGGACCCCATCTGCTCCAAGGCGTCGAGGCAGATCTGCGCCCGTCGCGAGCCAGCGGCGGCCAGCGGTTCGAGCGTCGACCGTCGTGCGGTCATCGCCGCGAACTCGGCCCCCACGAAGAAGGCGTTGAGCAGCACGAGCACCACCGTCGTCCAGACCGCCAACGCACTCATGACGACTCCCCCGACGCGTCGTCAGCAGGTGTCGGGATGAACCTCAGCCGGTCGGCGCGCATGCCGTCCATGGCGATCACGGAGATCTCCCACCCGGGGATGGACACGGTGTCGCCGACGCTCGGGATCCGGCCGAGGGCGGCCATGACGAACCCACCCGTGGTCTCGTATGCCGGCCCGTCCGGGATCTGGGCGCCGATCCGCTCGCGGACCTCGTCCGGGCGCCACAGCCCGGGGACCGTCCACGAGCCGTCGGTGAACTGGCGCCCGGTCGTGCGGAACAGGTCGTGCTCGTCGGACACCTCGCCCACGATCTCCTCGACGACGTCCTCGAGGGTGACGACCCCGGCCGTGCCGCCGTACTCGTCGACCACGATGGCCAGCTGGAGGCCGTGCTCGCGCAGCATCAACAGCAGCGGGTCGAGCCGGATGGTCTCGGGCACGAGCAGCGGCGGCACCATGAGCGCCGAGACCGGCACGTCGGAACGGCGGTCGTGGGGCACCGCGATGGCCCGCTTCACGTGGACCACCCCGTCGATGTCGTCCCAGTCCTCGCCGGTGACAGGGAACCGGGAGTGCCCCGTGCGCCTGGCCAGCAGCAGGACGTCCTCGGCGGTCGCCGTGCGCTCGATCGAGGTGGCGCGGGCCCGCGGGCTCATGACGTCGGCGGCCGTCTGCTCACCGAACCCGAGCGACTTGGTGACCAGTCGGGCCGTGCCCTCGTCGAGGGTTCCGGCTTCGGCCGACCGCCGTACCAGCGAGGCCAGCTCCTGCGGCGTTCGGGCGCCGGACAGCTCCTCCTGCGGGGTGATCCCGAGCGCGCGCAGGAAGAGGTTCGCCGAGCCGTTGAGCACGATGATCAGCGGCCTGGCGACCACGGCGAACAGCCGGACCGGCAGCGCCACCACCTTGGCGGTCGGCAGCGGCGCCGAGATCCCGAGGAACTGTGGCAGGAGCTCGCCGAACACCATGGAGAACACCGTCACCACCACCAGGGCCAGCACCGCGGCCACGGAGTCGCCGGTGGTGCCGTGCAGCCCCACCGCCGCCAGGGGCGTCCGGAGCAGGGTGCCCAACGCTGGTGTCGCGAGGAAGCCCAGGACCAGCGTGGTGAGCGTGATGCCGACCTGGGCCGCGGAGAGCTGGGTGGAGAGGGTGCGCAAGGACCCGAGAACCCCCTCGGCCCCGACATCACCGGCGTCGACGGCCTTCTGGACTGTCGGGCGGTCCAGCGCGACCAGCGAGAACTCGGTCGCCACGAACACGGCGGTGCCGATCGTCAGCGCCACGCCGGCGAGGACCAGCAACCATTCGGTCATAGTGCGGCCATCCTATGGTCGCGGCCCCGTTCGGACCGATTTGGCCGCCGCGCGCACAGGTCGTTGACCCTCACCCGACGTGAGTTGCAAAGATGGCCCCATGTCACACACAGCGGGGGACCATCCATGACGTCCACACCCACCCACGGCGCCTCGATCGAGGTTCGTGAGCTCACCAAGCGGTTCGGCAGCTTCACGGCCGTCGACAACCTCAGCTTCACCGTCGAGCCCGGCCGGATCACCGGCTTCCTGGGCCCCAACGGCGCCGGAAAGACGACCACGCTGCGCATGCTCCTGGGCCTGATCCGTCCCACCGGAGGCTCGGCGACCATCGGTGGCCAGCGCTACCACGACATCGCCACCCCGACGGCAATGGTGGGGTCGGCGCTCGAGGCGACGAACTTCCACCCCGGCCGCACTGGTCGGGACCACCTGCGCGTGATCGCCGACACCGCTGGCGTCGGCACCGCCCGCGTCGACGAGATGCTCGAGCTGGTCGGCATCCCCGCCGCAGCACGCAAGCGGGCGGGCGGCTACTCGATGGGCATGCGCCAGCGACTCGGCCTCGCCGCGGCGATGCTCGGCGACCCCCAGGTCCTCATCCTCGACGAGCCGGCCAACGGCCTCGACCCCGAGGGCATCCGCTGGCTGCGCGGATTCCTGCGCCACCTCTCGGCCCAGGGCAAGACGATCCTCATCTCGAGCCACATGCTCCAGGAGGTCGAGCAGACCGTCGACGACGTCGTCATCATCGCCAACGGTCGGCTCGTCAAGCAGGGGGCCATGGCCGACCTGCACGGTGAGGCGCGGACGATCGTGCGCACGAGCGACACCGACGCCCTGGCCGGCGCCCTGCGGGTCGCCGACGTCATCACCACCCTCGAGGACGGCGCGCTCCACGCCGACACCGCCGACCTGCGGCTGATCGGCGACGTCGCGCTGCGTGCAGGCCTGCCGATCTACGAGCTCCGCGCGGCCACGACCGACCTCGAGGCGCTGTTCTTCGAGCTCACCGAGGGCACCAACCGCAACCTCGGCGCCACGGCGCACGAGCCAAACGCCGTGATCGGCATGGAAGGGGCGACCGAATGACCGCCGCAGTCCGGGCCGAGTTCCGCAAGTTCTTCACGACCCGCATGTGGTGGGGTCTCGCGATCGCCACCTTCGTCGCGGCCATCGCGTTCGCGGTGGCGTTCGGCTTCATTTACACCATCAAGCCCGACCCCAGCGACCCCAGGCCCGCGCCGACGGGCACCCCGCTCCAGGTCGCCAACAGCGTCTACACCGCCGGCCTGGGTGTCGGCTACCTGCTGACTCTGACCATCGGGGTGATGCAGATCGGGTCCGAGTACCGCCACAAGACGATCACCAGCACGTTCCTGGGCACGCCTCGACGCGCCAGGGTCATGGGTGCCAAGATCATCGCCCTCCTGGGCATCGGCGCCATCTATGGCGTGATCTCGCTCGTCGGCGCCGTCATCGCCGGGTCGATCGTCCTGAACGCCCGCGGGTTCGCCCCGTTCCCCGGGGCGGGCGTCTTCCGCACCCTCGCCCTGGCTCTCCTGGTGCTCGGCCTGTGGGCCCTGATCGGCCTCGGCGCCGGCATCCTCATTCCCAACCAGGTCGCGGCGCTGCTGATCTCGATCGGGGTCGCCTGGATCGTGGAGCCGCTGGCCGGGTTCGGCCTCAGCTTCTGGACCTGGGGGCGCGAGCACATCGTCCCGTACCTGCCGAGCCAGGCCACCAGCGCCATGGTGAGCGGGGTGACCCAGGGCGGCGGCCAAGAGGTGCATCTCCTCGCGTGGTGGGGTGGCGCGCTCGTGCTCGCCGGGTATGCCGCCGTGATGGCCGGCTTCGGCTCGTGGCGGACTGTGCGGGCGGACATCAGCTAGGCGTACCACGGCGTGACAGGGGCCGGTTTCCGTGCGGAAACCGGCCCCTGTGCGAGTCCTCACCCACCTCAGCGGCGGCGTGGGTCCGGGGGCTAGGCTGGGAACAGCCAATTACCCGTCATTGTCGACGCTACGAAAGAGGCGTATCCGCCGTGCCCGACCAGTCCCCGACCAGCGATCCCATGGCGGCCTTCGGGCCGAACGAGTGGCTCGTGGACGAGCTGTATGAGCAGTACCAGAACGACCGCAACTCCGTCGACAAGGCGTGGTGGCCGTTCTTCGAGGACTACACCCCCTCCGAGGGTGGTGACAGCACCAACGGCGCGCCCCGCAACGGAGCTGCGACCCCGGCGCCTGCCGCGCCCGCCACGACTTCGGCGCCTGCCGCGCCTGCCCCGGCTGCCGAGCTCCGGCCCGCCGCGCCGCGTCGCCAGGCTCCGAACGCCACCGACTCCGGCGGCGCCCAGTCGACGACGACCGACAAGTCCGACGCCCGCACCGACCAGGCCGTGGCCGACAAGCCCGAGGACAAGGAAGCGGCCGCGCCGGCCAAGGAGACGCCGAAGCCGCGCGACCCCGAGCCGCCGAAGCAGACCGGGCCGGTCAACGAGGACCAGATCAAGCCGCTGCGTGGCGCCAGCGCCCGCGTCGTCACCAACATGGAGGCCTCGCTCGGCGTGCCCACGGCGACCAGCGTGCGCGCCGTGCCGGCCAAGCTGCTCATCGACAACCGGGTCGTCATCAACAACCACCTGGCCCGCTCCCGCGGGGGCAAGGTCTCGTTCACCCACCTCATCGGCTACGCCCTGGTCAAGGCACTGGGCCACATGCCCGAGATGAACAACGGCTACACCGAGGAGGGTGGCAAGCCCGCCCTGGTCGTGCCGGGCCACGTCAACCTCGGCCTGGCCATCGACCTCGCCAAGCCCGACGGCACCCGCCAGCTGCTCGTCCCGAGCATCAAGTCCGCCGAGGCGATGGACTTCCTGCACTTCTGGACGGCATACGAGGAGGTCGTCCGGCGGGCCCGCGGCGGCAAGCTCACCGTCGAGGACTTCCAGGGCACGACCATCTCGCTGACCAACCCGGGCACCATCGGCACCAACCACTCCGTGCCCCGGCTCATGGCGGGTCAGGGCGCGATCATCGGTGTCGGCGCACTGGAGTACCCCGCCGAGTGGCAGGGCGCGAGCCAGGAGACGCTCAACCGCAACGCCGTCAGCAAGATCCTCACGCTGACCTCGACGTACGACCACCGCATCATCCAGGGCGCCCAGTCCGGCGACTTCCTGCGGATCGTCCACCAGCTCCTGCTCGGCGAGAACGGCTTCTACGACGAGATCTTCGAGAGCCTGCGCCTGCCCTACGAGCCGGTGCGGTGGGTCCAGGACATCTCGACCCACCACGACGACGACGTCAACAAGACCGCGCGGGTCCAGGAGCTCATCCACGCCTACCGCGTCCGCGGTCACCTCATGGCCGACACCGACCCCCTGGAGTACCGCCAGCGGCGCCACCCCGACCTCGACGTCACGAGCCACGGCCTGACGCTGTGGGACCTCGAGCGTGACTTCGCCACGGGTGGCTTCGGCGGGGCGCCGATGCTGCGCCTGCGCAAGATCCTCGGCATCCTGCGCGACTCCTACTGCCGCACCATCGGCACCGAGTACATGCACATCCAGGACCCCGAGCAGCGCCGTTGGCTGCAGGCCAAGATCGAGGTCGGCTACGCCAAGCCCGGCCCCGAGGAGCAGCTGCGCATCCTGCGCCGGCTCAACGCCGCCGAGGCCTTCGAGACCTTCCTGCAGACCAAGTTCGTGGGCCAGAAGCGGTTCAGCCTCGAGGGCGGCGAGTCGGTCATCGCCCTGCTCGACCGCATCCTGTGCCGCGCCGCGGCCGACTCCATGGACGAGGTCTGCATCGGTATGCCGCACCGCGGCCGCCTCAACGTGCTCGCGAACATCGCCGGCAAGTCCTACGGCCAGATCTTCCGCGAGTTCGAGGGCCGGCAGGACCCCAAGTCCGTGCAGGGCTCGGGCGATGTCAAGTACCACCTGGGCACCGAGGGCGAGTTCGTCGCCGAGGACGGCAGCAAGACCAAGGTCTACCTCGCCGCCAACCCCTCCCACCTCGAGGCCGTGAACCCCGTGCTCGAGGGCATCACCCGCGCCAAGCAGGACCGCCTCGACCTCGCCGGTGAGGACTTCACCGTCCTGCCGCTGCTGCTCCACGGCGACGCGGCGTTCGCCGGCCAGGGCGTGGTGGCCGAGACGCTCAACCTCTCCCAGCTGCGCGGCTACCGCACCGGCGGCACCATCCACGTGGTCATCAACAACCAGGTCGGCTTCACCACCTCGCCGAGCGCGTCGCGGTCGAGCACGTACTCCACCGACGTCGCCCGGATGATCCAGGCGCCGGTCTTCCACGTGAACGGCGACGACCCCGAGGCCTGCGTCCGGGTGGCCGAGCTCGCCTACGAGTTCCGCCAGGAGTTCAACAAGGACGTCGTCATCGACCTCGTCTGCTACCGCCGCCGGGGCCACAACGAGGGCGACGACCCCTCGATGACCCAGCCGCTGATGTACAACCTCATCGAGGCCAAGCGCTCGGTCCGCAAGCTCTACACCGAGTCCCTGATCGGCCGAGGCGACATCGGCCAGGAGGAGGCCGAGGCGGCGCTGCGCGACTACCAGCAGCAGCTCGAGCGCGTCTTCGTCGAGACCAAGGCCGCCCTCAAGGAAGCCACCGAGAACGCCGCCGACCCGACGCTCGCCGGCACCGACGCCGAGGGCCACTCCGGGCTCGAGCCGCCCACGGCCCAGGCGACCGACCAGGCCACCCGGTCGGCCACCGACACGGCGATCACCGTTGACGAGCTGCGCCACATCGGCGACTCGTTCGTCAACCCGCCGCCCGGCTTCACCATCCACCCGAAGCTCCTCCAGGCCATGGAGAAGCGCGCGCTGACGACCCGCGAGGGCGGCATCGACTGGGCCACCGGAGAGCTCGCAGCCTTCGGGTCGCTGCTCATGGAGGGCACGCCGGTGCGGCTGGCCGGCCAGGACAGCCGCCGTGGCACGTTCGTCCAGCGCCACGCGGTGCTCATCGACAAGAACACCGCCGAGGAGTGGACCCCGCTGCTCTACCTCGCCGAGGGCCAGGCGCGGTTCTGGGTCTACGACTCGCTGCTGTCCGAGTTCGCGGCGATGGGGTTCGAGTACGGCTACTCCGTCGAGCGGCCCGACGCGCTGGTCCTGTGGGAGGCGCAGTTCGGCGACTTCTTCAACGGCGCGCAGACCATCGTCGACGAGTTCGTGTCGTCCTCGGAGCAGAAGTGGGGCCAGCGTTCCTCGGTCGTCCTGCTGCTCCCCCACGGGTACGAAGGCCAGGGTCCCGACCACTCCTCCGCCCGCATCGAGCGCTTCCTGCAGATGTGCGCCGAGGACAACATGACGGTCGCCTACCCCTCCACCCCGGCCAGCTACTTCCACCTGCTGCGTCGTCAGGCGTACGCCCGTCCGCGCCGCCCGCTGATCGTCTTCACCCCGAAGTCGATGCTGCGGCTCAAGGCGGCGGCGAGTGCGGTCGAGGACTTCACCACTGGCACGTTCCGGCCGGTGCTGTCCGACCGGGCCCAGCTCGACGGCGGCGCGGTGACCCGGGTCCTGCTCGCCAGCGGCAAGGTGGTCTACGACCTCGAGGCCGCCCGCGAGAAGGCCGGTGACACGCAGACCGCCATCGTCCGGGTCGAGCAGCTCGCTCCGATTCCCGCCCAGGAGATCGCGGCCGAGCTCGCCAGCTACCCGAACGCCGATGTCGTCTGGGTGCAGGACGAGCCGCGCAACCAGGGCGCCTGGCCGTTCATGGCGCTCAACCTGCCGCAGGCGCTCGCCGAGCAGGGCGAGAACCGCGTGCTCAAGGTCGTCTCCCGCAAGGCCTCGGCCTCGCCCGCCACCGGGTCGAGCAAGCGCCACGCCGAGCAGCAGGCCGAGCTGATCACGGCGGCCTTCACCCGATAGCACGCCTCCTCAACGACGGTATGCCGCGTGGCCGACTCGGTCGCGCGGCATACCTCGCGATAGCCTCACCAGCGTGTACTTCACGGATCGCGGCATCGAGGAGCTGGCCGCTCGTCGGGGCGAGGACACTGTGTCCTTCGAGTGGCTGGCCGAGCAGCTGCGGACGTTTGTCGACCTTCACCCCGAGTTCGAGACCCCTGTCGAGCGGTTGGCCACCTGGCTGGCCCGGCTCGACGACGAAGAGGACTGACCCGTGAGCAGCGAGCCCACCTTCACCCCCAGCGCCGAGTTCCAGGTCGCCGCGGACGGCCCCCGCGACGTGGGGCTGGTGTTCATCGGCGCCTCCCTCGTGGCGGGGCTCGGCGACCCCAAGGGTCAGGGCTGGGTCTCGCGGGTCGTGGGCCGCACCCAACACCCCGACCTCGAGCTGACGGCCTACAACCTGGGCGTGCGCGGCGACACTTCGGCTGATGTGCTGTCGCGCTGGCGCACCGAGTGCCCGCCGCGGTGGGCCGGCCGTGCCGAGAAGCGTCTCGTGCTGTCGATCGGCACCGGTGACGCGATCAAGGGCGTCACCCTGGCCCGGCATCGCCTCAACCTGGCCAACATCCTCGACGACGCGGCCAGCGCCGGCATCGGCACGTTCGTGGTGAGCCCGCCCCCGTCCGACGACGAGGAGCTCAACGGCATGCTCGACATCCTCGTCGAGGCCCAGGCCGACGTCTGCTCACGTCGCAGCGTGCCGTTCGTCGACTGCTTCCGTCCGCTGCTGGGTCACGACCAGTGGCAGAGCGACCTCGCAGCGAGCCGCGTGCAACACCACCCGGGCCAGGCGGGCTACGGCCTCATCGCGTGGCTGGTCCTCCACAACGGCTGGTACGACTGGCTGCAGATCTCGCCGACCTGACCCCCGTCGGGCGGTTTGGGCGAAGGTCAGGCACCCGTCAGGCGACGGTGAAGACGATCTTGCCGAAGACGTCGCCATCGGCCATCCGGGCGAAGCCCTCGCGCGCCCGGGCCAGCGGCACGACCGAGTCGATGACCGGCTCGATCCGGTGCTGGGCAACGAACGCCGCGAGCCGCTCGAGCTCGGCCCGGGTGCCCATCGTGGACCCGATGACCCGCAGCTGCCGGAAGAAGATCTTGGTCAGCTCGGCCTTGGCCGGCGCGTCGCCCGAGGTCGCTCCCGAGATGACGATGGCACCGCCTGGGTTGAGCGAGTTCACCGAGTGCGACCAGGTGGCGGCACCGACGGTCTCCATGACCGCGTCGACGCGCTCCGGCAGCCGCTCGCCGCTGCCGAACGCACGGTCTGCGCCGATCTCGACGGCTCTACGGCCCTTCTCCTCGTCGCGACTGGTCACCCACATGCGGTAGCCAGCAGCCGCGCCGAGCTGCACCAGCGCCGTGGCCACCCCGCCTCCGGCACCCTGCACCAGGACGGTCGCCCCGGGGGTGAGCCCGGCATTCGTGAAGAGCATCCGGTATGCCGTGAGCCACGCGGTGGACAGGCATGCCGCGTGCTCCCACGAGAGTCCCTCGGGCTTGGGGACGAGGTTGCCGCGGGGCACGGCGACCTGCTCGGCGAGCGTGCCGTCGTGGAGCTCGGACAGGAGGGTGCGCCGCGGGTCGAGGGTCTCGTCACCGCGCCAGCCTTCGCTGGGCACGACCGCGTGGATGATCACCTCGTTGCCGTCCTCGTCGATCCCGGCGCCGTCGCAGCCGAGGATCATCGGCAGCCGATCCGCAGGGAGCCCGACCCCCCGCAGCGACCAGACGTCGTGGTGGTTCAGCCCAGCTGTCCGTAAGCGCACCGTGGTCCAGCCCTCGCGGGGGCCGGCGCGGGGCGATCACCGATCTCCAGACCGGACAGCGGGTCGTCGGCGGACTGGCGGGCGGCATACACGGCGAGCATGCCCCCGACCCTAACGGGATGCGCGGCTCGAGCGCCGTGGCCGATGTCATACTCCGCTACGTGGACCACGCCGAGCTCACCGTCACCGATGGCGTGCTGCTCGCGCACGGGCTGGTGGCACGGCTCGCCGAGCAGGCCGGGGCCAGGGTCCTGTTCATCAAGGGGCCGACGGCGGTCGCAGCGGGAGCCCGGCCCGCCCGCCCGTCCTCCGATGTCGACGTGCTCGTCGACCCCGCGGCCTTCGACCGTCTCTGCCTGGCGATCGAGGCGGCCGGCTGGTTCCGTCGCTTCGTACCACTACCGGTCCACCGGGCCGCTGATCTCGCCTTCGACCACTCAGGTCACTTCATCCGCGAGGGCTGGCCCTGCGACCTCGACGTGCACTTCCTGTTCCCAGGATTCCTCGCCGAGCCGCAGGTGGTCTTCGAGGCGCTGTGGGAGCGGCGGACCACGACGGTGGTCGCAGGCAGGTCGGTGACGACTCCGGATGTCCTGGGACACGCCCTGGTCGTCGCGCTCCACGCGTTGCGCGACGTGGGCCGGCCGTGGAGCCGGGAGGACCTGGACCACCTCGAGAACACCCTTGGTTCCACCCTGGACGACGGGGGACGTGAGGCCCTCGGCCGACTCGCCGCTGCCACCGGGTCCGACCAGTCCGCCCGGGCGCTGTTGGAGCGGGTCGGGGTGGCCCTCCCCCCACCGCCGCGAGAGCAGTCGCCTGCGCTGGCCGCGTGGCGGGTGCGGCAGGAGTTCGGCACGGTGTCCGGCTCCCTGTGGCTCGTCGAGCTCAGGCGGGCTCGGTGGCGCGAACGGCCACGCATCCTGCTGCACGCGGTGGTGCCGCCTCGTGAGCAGCTCCTCAGCGCCCATCTGGCTCCAGCGGCGAGCCGGCGCGAGATCGCCAGGCTGCACGCCGCTCGCTGGGGCCGAGGGGTGCGTGCCCTGCCGCGGGCCATGACGATCCTGCGCAAGGTCCGCCGGTCAGCCGACGGGTGACGGCGGCATCTGTTCGACCACGTCGGGCAACGCCTTGGCCAGGCTCTCCTGCCACTGCGGCAACAGCGGGATGCGCGCCATCCGCCAGGCGTCGTGGCCCAGCACGCTGTAGGCCGGGCGTGGCGCCGGCCGAGGAAACTTGTCGGTCGTGGTCGGCTGGACCCGCTGCGGGTCCAACCCGAGACCGGCGAAGATCTGGCGGGTGAAGTCGAACCACGTCGTCTCGCCCTCGCTGGTCGCATGCCAGACCCCGAACGGTGCGCTCGCGCCGACCAGCCGGACGATCGCCTCGGCGACATCCATCGTCCACGTCGGCTGACCGCGCTGGTCGTCGACCACCGTGAGGGTCTCGTGCTGGCCGGCCAGCCGGGCCATGGTCTTGACGAAGTTGGGTCCACCCGCGCCGTACAACCACGCCGTGCGGACGATCCACGACTCGGGGCAGGTGGCGCGCACGGCCCACTCCCCTGCAGCCTTGGTGCGCCCGTAGGCCGAGCGGGGAGCGAGCGGCGCGTCCTCGGCATACGGATCGGTGGCGTCGCCGGCGAAGACGTAGTCGGTGGACACGTGGACGAGCCGGGCGCCGGTCTCGCGGCACGCGCCGGCGACGTTGGCAGCACCGACGGCATTCACCGAAAAGGCTTGACCCTCGTGGCTTTCCGCGTCGTCGACCGCGGTGTATGCCGCGCAGTTGACAACCACGTCGTGGCCACGGACCGCGTCGCGGACCTCGGAGGCGCGGGTGATGTCGAGGTCGGCTCGCTTCAGGGCGGTCACGTCCTTGAGGTCCACGCCCGCGAGCGCGAGGACCACCTGGAGGTCGAGGCCGAGCATGCCGCCGGCACCGGTGACCAGCCACCGCGTCATCTAGCGTCCCAGCCGCTCGTAGCGGGCCTCGGCGACGACCTTGGCGGTGCGCCACCAGTCCTGGTTGGCGTCGTACCAGGCGATCGTGTCGGCCAGCCCGGAGCGGACGTCAGGATGAGCGGGACGCCAGTCCGTCTCGGTGCGGAGCTTGGTGGAGTCGATGGCGTAGCGCAGGTCATGGCCGGGGCGGTCGGGGACGTGGTCGTACCAGTCGGCCGGCTTGCCCATGAGCTCGAGGATGAGCGCGACGATGTCCTTGTTGTTCATCTCGCCATCGGCCCCGATGAGGTAGGTCTCGCCGAGCCGGCCCTGCTCGAGGATGGCGATGACGGCGTCGTTGTGGTCGTCGACGTGGATCCAGTCGCGGACGTTGGCCCCCGCGCCGTAGAGCTTGGGCCTGACGCCGTCGATGATGCCGGTGATCTGCCGCGGGATGAACTTCTCGACGTGCTGGCGAGGGCCGTAGTTGTTCGAGCAGTTCGACAGGGTGGCCTTGAGCCCGAAGGAGCGGATCCACGCGCGCACCAGCAGGTCGGCGCTGGCCTTGGAGGCCGAGTAGGGACTCGAGGGGTTGAGCGGCGTCGACTCGGTGAACTTGGCGGGGTCGTCGAGCTCGAGGTCGCCGTAGACCTCGTCGGTCGAGATGTGGTGGAGCCGCTTATCGTGCCGACGCACCGCCTGGATCAGCTGGTAGGTGCCGATGATGTTCGTGTCGATGAACGGCCACGGGTCGTCGAGCGAGTTGTCGTTGTGGGAGTCGGCCGCGAAGTGCACCACGACGTCGTGGGCGGCGACGAGCTCGTCGACGAGGTCCGCATCGGTGACGGAGCCCTTGACGACGTCGACGTCGCCGATCACCGGGTCGAGCGAGGCGAGGTTCGCGGCATACGTCATGGAGTCCAGCACCGTGAGCCGCCAGTCGGGGCGGACCAGATGGGCGCGGATGACGAAGTTCGAACCGATGAAGCCGGCGGCGCCGGTGACCAGGACCTTCACGCGCTGCACCCTACCCACACCGACCTCGACCTCCCGGGCGTCACAGCGGCCCGGGTCGCTGGCCGCCCCGCCCAACCGGGACAAATGGCCTCATGTCGAAACGTCGCGTGGCATCATGAACTCGAAATCCGGACCAAGCGGTGGCGACCTCACGGTGGCCAAGGGTGGTCCTCACAACGTACCTGCAGGGGTTACGAGCATGCCGCGCTTCACGCCCGATCCGGCCACCCGCGCCGACGAGACCGCCAACCGGCTGGCGGAGTCGTGCGCCCGGCTCGCCGCGCGCCCAGGTTCGCCGCCGATGGTGCCGCTGATCGCCTGGGTGAGGAAGCCCCTTCCCCTTGGTCTCGGGCGGTTCCTCGGCCTGAGCCGGGTGGCGCTGGGGCGGGTGCCGGACGTCCAGGGCTGGGCCGTGCGGTGGTCTGAAGCAGGCCGGGGCGGGGCAGTGGATCAGGTGGGCTACCTGGTGACGCCGTCGGGGCGCGCCTACCTGTTGGGTCGTCAAGGCACGATCGCCATGTTCTCGGACCGCTCGGGGTTCCCACCACAACCGAACCCCGTCACGCCTGCGCAGGCCGACAGGATCGAACAGTGCCTGCTGGCGCTGTCGGGCGCCTCGCGCGACCGGTCCGGCGCCTGAGACCGGCTGGCCGCCTCGCCCTGCCGATACAGTCGCCAGCATGAAGGGCATCATCCTCGCCGGGGGCTCAGGCACCCGGCTGCACCCGATCACGCTCGGCATCAGCAAGCAGCTGATGCCTGTCTATGACAAGCCGATGATCTACTACCCGCTCTCGACGCTGATGATGGCCGGTGTCCGCGAGGTCCTGGTCATCACCACCCCCGACGACGCGGCTCAGTTCGAGCGGCTCCTCGGTGACGGCTCCCAGTGGGGCATCGAGCTGTCGTATGCCGTGCAGCCCAGGCCCGAGGGCCTGGCACAGGCGTTCATCATCGGGGCGGAGTTCATCGACGGCGACAGCGTGGCCCTGGTGCTGGGCGACAACATCTTCTACGGCACCGGGCTGGGCACCGCCTTGCGGGCCAACGCCGAGGTGAGCGGCGGCCACATCTTCGCGTACCACGTGACCGAGCCGTCGGCATACGGCGTCGTGGAGTTCGGCGACGACGGCACGGTGCTGTCCATCGAGGAGAAGCCGACCCGACCACGGTCGAGCTACGCCGTCCCGGGCCTGTACTTCTACGACAACGACGTGGTCTCCATCGCCAGGCAGCTCGAGCCGAGCCCCCGGGGCGAGCTGGAGATCACCGGCATCAACAACGCCTACCTCGAGCGCGGGGACCTGACCGTCACCGTGCTCGAGCGGGGGACCGCGTGGCTCGACACCGGCACGTTCGAGGGGCTCATGGAGGCCTCCCAGTTCGTGCACGTCGTCGAGAGCCGCCAGGGGCTCAAGGTCGGCTGCGTCGAGGAGATCGCCTGGCGCAATGGGTGGATCGACGACGAGCAGCTGTCGTCCGCGGCCAAGGGCCTGGCCAAGAGCGGGTACGGCGCCTACCTCGCGCAGCTGCTCGCGGACGGAGACCGCTGATGGAGTTCCGCGCGCTGACGATCGAGGGCGCCTTCGAGGTGACCCCGCGGCAGTTCCCCGATGGCCGTGGGGTGTTCCTGGAGTCGTTCCGCGGCGACAAGCTGGCCGAGCACATCGGTCACCGGCTCGAGGTCGTCCAGACGAACATCTCCGTGTCGAGCCGCGGCACGGTGCGTGGCATCCACTTCGCCGACGTCCCGCCCTCGCAGGCGAAGTACATCACCGCCCTGTCCGGGTCCCTCATCGACTTCATCGTCGACATCCGGGTCGGCTCCCCCACCTTCGGCCAGTGGGACTCGGTGCTTCTCGACGCCGTCGACCGCCGCGCCGTCTACCTGTCCGAGGGGCTGGGCCACGCCTTCGTCGCCCTCGAGGACGACACGACGGCCATGTACCTGTGCTCGGCCGCCTACAACCCCGAGCGCGAGCACGGCATCCATCCGCTCGACGCCGAGGTGGGCCTCACCTTCCCCGCGGGCCTGGAGCCGCTGCTCTCGCCCAAGGACGACGCGGCGCCGACGCTGGCCCAGGCGCTCGAGCAGGGCCTGCTCCCCACGTATGCCGCGTGCCGCGAGTTCGCGGAACAAACCGGGCGATACGAGGACGAGGCCGAACGGATGTCCGATTTCCGCCCGATTGGCCGATCCCGCGTCGGTCACGAGCAAAAGCAGAGTTGACCTGTAAACTTCCGGGGCGATCAACTGCGGCCCTTCGGGCTGGGCAACACTGGGGAGGAGTGAACGGTGGCTAATCGAAGCATCCGGCGGCGCGAACGCGTAAACCGGTGGATGTGGGCAGTCATCGACTCTGCGGCCTGGGTCCTGGCCGTGTTTCTGGCCGCGTGGCTGCGCTACGACCTGCAGGTCGGGCAGGTGCTCGCCTCGGCCACCATCTCGTTCGCCGTCGTGGCGGTCATCTGCCAGGTCGTCTTCGGCACCTTCTTCGGCCCGTATGCCGTCGGCCATCAACGTGGGTCCTTCGAGGAGACCTATGACGTCGGGCGGACCGTGCTCCTCACCACCCTCGTCCTGCTCACCGCAGTCTTCGCCGTCCACCTTGGCCCCCTGCCCCGAAGCATCCCGTTCACGGCTCCCGCCTTCGCGGTGCTGGGCATGTTCTCGGCGCGCTTCATCATCCGGTCGGTGCGCCTCACTCGGGTCGCCCACCAGGTCGGTGAGGATCGCCGGGCCATCATCTTCGGGGCGGGCTCGGCGGGGCGCCAGCTCACCCGAAGCCTGCTGGGCGACGGCGACGGCGGCTACCGACCGGTCGCTCTGCTTGACGACGACCCGACGAAGGCGCGGCTGCGGATCGACGGGATCAGGGTCCGCGGCACACGCAAGGCCATGGCCGCGGTGGCACACAAACAGGGCGCCGACACCCTCATCATTGCGCTCCCCCTCGCCGAGGCCAAGACGATCCGCGAGCTGACCGAGCTGGCCGAGGACGCCGGGCTGCGAGCCGTGACGCTCCCGTCGTTGCGCGACATCATCGGTGGTCGCCCGACTGCGGGCGACCTCCGCAAGGTCGACCTGGCCGACCTCCTCGGCAGGCGTCCCGTGGAGCTGGACATGGCCGTGATCGCCGAGCAGATCGCCGGCAAGCGGATCCTGGTCACCGGCGCCGGCGGGTCGATCGGCTCGGAGCTGTGCCGCCAGATCGCTCGGTTCGGCCCGGCCAAGCTGTTCCTGCTCGACCGCGACGAGTCCGGGCTCCAGGAGACCCAGATGAGCCTCGTGGGCAACGGGCTGCTCGACAGCGACGAGCTCATCCTGGCCAACATCCGCGAGGTCGACGCCATGCGCGATGCATTCGACCGCGCCCGCCCCGACATCGTGTTCCACGCCGCCGCCCTCAAGCACCTCCCCCTGCTCGAGTCACACCCTCTGGAGGCGTGGAAGACCAACGTGCTGGGCACCCTCAACGTGCTGCAGGCAGCCTCGGACGTCGGCGTGGGCACCTTCGTCAACATCTCCACCGACAAGGCCGCCAACCCGACCTGCGTGCTGGGCTACAGCAAGCGGGTTGCCGAGCGACTCACGGCCGATTTCGCGAACCGGTTCCCCGGCCGCTACGTGTCCGTGCGCTTCGGCAACGTCCTGGGGTCGCGTGGTTCGGTCGTCCACGCCTTCACGGCGCAGATCGAGCGCGGTGGCCCGATCACCGTCACCCACCCCGAGGTCGAGCGTTACTTCATGCTCATCCCCGAGGCCTGCCAGCTCGTGCTCGAGGCCGCGTCCATCGGAACGGACGGTGAGGTGATGGTGCTCGAGATGGGCGAGCAGGTGAAGATCGTCGACGTCGCCGAGACCCTGATCCGCATGTCCGGACGCCGCGACATCGACATCGTCTACACCGGCCTGCGGCCTGGCGAGAAGCTGGGCGAGGAGCTCTTCTCCCACCACGAGCAGCGCCAGAACACCAGCCACCCGCTGGTCTCCAACGTGTCCGTGCCGGGCATCTCGAGTGACCTCGTCTCCGACACCGTGCTGACCTCGCACGACGCCGCGGCCAGCTGGATGCGCACCGAGGCTGCGACTGACACGGCCTCGGCCCGTTCGAGCCGCTAGTCGTGGCGGAGCTCGTCACCAGCCTGATCGTCACGCTTGCGTTCTCTCCCGTCATCAGGGCGGCCATGCTGCGTCACGGCGTGATCGACGTTCCCAACCACCGCTCGTCCCACTCCTTGCCGACCCCGCGCGGCGGAGGCTGGGCATGCGTGGCCGGAGTCCTGGCAGCTGCGGGGGTAGCAGCGTGGCGGCATACCGACGTCCCCCTCGCCGCACTCGCGGCCGCGCTGGTGCTCGCGCTGGTCGGCTTCGCCGACGACCGAAGCGACCTGTCCGCGGGCGCACGCCTAACAGCGCAGATTCTCGCTGGCCTGGCCGTGGGAGGGGTCACCGGCGGCATCGCGGTCGCCCTGGTAGGTGCCGTGCTGTATCCCACAGCCGTGAACGTCGTGAACTTCATGGACGGCATCAACGGCATCACGGCCTTGACCATGGCGGTGTGGGGCGTCACCGCCATCGCGGTCGGCGTGACCGACCACGTGCCCGGAGTGTGGGTGATCGGCGCGGCTACGGCAGGCGCCGCTCTCGGCTTCCTGCCGTGGAATGCGCCCAGGGCACGGCTGTTCCTCGGCGACGTCGGCAGCTACCTGTTTGGGGCCTTGGTCGCCGGCGGCATTCTCCTCGGATGGCATGGAGGCGCTCGGGTCAGCGTTCTCGCCGCGCCACTGTGCTTCTACGTTGCCGACACCTTCGTCACGTTGGCGCAGCGGGCAACGCGCCGCGAACCACTCCTCTCGGCCCACCGCGACCATGTGTACCAGCGCATGGTGCGGGTGGTCGGGTTGAGCCACACGGTGACGGCCTTGAGCGTTGCCTGTGCATCGGCGCTGGTCACAGCGGCGTGGGTGTGGGCCGATGTCCGCATCGCGTCACTCTTCAGCGTGGTCTCAGTGCTCCTGTATGTAGGCTGTGTGCGACTTGCGGGGGCTGCCAGAGGCACCACGTCCGATACCTAGGAGATTTCACAGATGTGCGGAATCTCTGGCGCAGTCCATCCCGACCCACGGGTCCGCCGCGACGCCCTGTGCGCGGCCCTCGACGTCCTGGAGCATCGCGGCCCAGATGAGTCCGCGACGTACGAGGAGGGCCTGACCGCCCTTGGCATGACCAGGTTGGCGGTCATCGACCTCGATGGCGGTCACCAGCCGATGAGCACCCCGGATGGTCGGTTGACTGTGGTCTTCAACGGTGAGATCTACAACTACCGGGAGATCGCCCAACGACTGAAGGCCCAAGGGCGGATCCTCCGGACCGATTCGGACACGGAAGTCCTCCTGCACCTCTACGAGCTTCACGGACTCGACGTCGTGGACCACCTGCGCGGAATGTTTGCGTTCGCCATCCACGACACCCACCGCCAGCGGCTGATCCTGGCGCGGGATCGGCTAGGCAAGAAGCCGCTCTACTATGCCCAGCCGCAGCCGGACACGCTGGTGTTCGGCTCAGAACTCAAGGCGCTGGCGCCGCTGGCCAGGGCAGCTGGCATGCGGCTGGCGGTGCGTCCGCAAAGCATCTATGACTACCTCTCGTTCGGCGTCGTGCCCCAGCCCGACACCATCTACGACGGGGTGCACAGCCTGCCCGCCGCCAGCGTGGCGGTCTTCGACGGGGGATCGCTCAGCATCCGGCGCTACTGGAGTCCTCAGTTTCAACCGAAGCTGGACCTCACCTATGACGAGGCACAGGAGAAGGCGCGCTCCCTCATCGGCGAGGCGGTTGCCATCCGGCTCCGCTCGGATGTGCCGCTCGGCGTTCTCTTGTCGGGTGGCCTCGACAGTTCCATCGTCGCTCATGAGGCCGTCAGGGCCGGGGCGGGCTCCTTGCAGACCTTCACCGTGGCAACCGGCGGGGAGCTCGACGAGTCCCTCGTCGCTCGCCGCACAGCCGAGTACCTCGGCGTGCCCAACACCGTTCTCCCGCTCGAGGTCGACCCCGTGGCGGGAGTGCACAAGGTCGTCTCGGCCTACGACCAGCCGTACGCCGACTCCAGCGCGATCCCGACGATGCAGATCTCGCAGCTGGCGCGTCAACATGTGACGGTCGTGCTCAACGGCGATGGCGGCGACGAGACCTTCGCCGGCTACCGTCGGTATGCCGCGGCGACCGCATCCGCACGCCTCGACCGGTTTGGGGGCGCCCCTGCCCGAGCGGCCACCAAGCTCCTTGAGGCATTGCCTCTCGAGCGTCGCTCCGCCCTCGGCTTCGCAGCGCGATTCGCCCGCGGGCTCTCGATGGGCCCGTCGGAGAGATACCTCGCGTGGACCACTGACATGCTGCGCGAGCGCGACAAGCGCGCCATCTGGCGGGGCGGGGCCGTCGAAGCGTCGGAGCGGCTGGTGCCGGTGCAGGTCGGCCCGACCGTGTCAGCGCTCGACCGGCTGGTGGCGACGGACGTCGGCTTCAACCTGCTCTCCGATCTCCTCGTGAAGATGGACATCGGGACCATGAGCGCGTCCCTCGAGGCCCGGTCGCCATTCCTCGACCACGAGGTCGCGGAGCTCGCCTGGCGGCTTCCTGACGCGTACCGCGTGAAGGGAGGCCAGACAAAGCGGATTCTGCGCGACGCCTACAAGGGTCGCCTTCCTCAAGAGGTGATCGGCGGGGCCAAGCGGGGCTTCGAGGTACCGATGGCGTCATGGCTGCAGGGTCCGCTGAGGCCCTTGGTGCACGACACGCTCGGCGTACCCAACGCGCGGGTCTTCGAGTACGTTGAACCGAAACTGGTGCAGGGTCTGCTCGAGGGCACTGCCTTCACGGACCGGAACACCACGTATCTCCTGTATGCCATGCTTGTGCTCGAACTCTGGCTGGACCAGCACCCAGCAGGGCAACTCTGACCCTTGAAGGACCGCCAGCGCTGATGCCCACCTCGCCGGACGGATCATTCACAACCCCGCGCCTCACGACGGTCTCGTTGTATGGCAGCAGAGCACCCAGTACCAGGGTGAGGATCGACGACTGGCTGTCGCACCTCGACGTGTCGGCGCAACACTTCCGCCATGCCGGACTCGGCAACCTCCGCCCCTCGACCGTGTTTCGTCACCTGCCTGAGGTCGTGGCCGCGGAGATCACGACCCGCCGTCTCGCACATGGCAAACGTGACTTGCTGTTGATGTCGCGCGAGGCCAGCCCCCTCAGCCACGGGGAGGTCGAGGAGCGCTTTCTGCGGTCGGCGGCGCACTCCACCTACGACTTCGACGACGCGTTGTTCGAGGACGGCTCCGGCCTGCGGAGCATCTACGCCAGGCCCGCGAAATGCCGGCGCGGCGTCAGCACTGCGGACGTCGTGATTGCCGGAAACGACTATCTCGCGGGCTGGGCCTCCCAGCATTCCCGCGACGTGCGTGTGATTCCTTCATGCATCGAACCGTCGACGTACCTGGTCAAGGGCTCCTGGGCGGTCGGTGAGGCGCCGGTGATCGTCTGGCTCGGCTCCCGCACCACAGAGCGGTACGTCGAATCCATCGCACCCCAGTTGCGCCGACTCCATGAGACGACAGGGGCCCGGCTCCGACTCATCAGCGGGCCCGGCCCGGACAGCATCGGTCTGCATGGGTTCGTCGACCGCGTGCCATGGGACCTGCGCACCATGCCGGGCCTGCTCGCCTCCGCAGACATTGCCATCGCCCCCCTGGACGACTCACCGTTCAGCCGAGGCAAGTGTGCCTACAAGCTCTTGCAGTATGCAGCGGCGGGGCTGCCCATAGTCGGCTCTCCCGTCGGGGCGAACGAGCTCGCGCTGAAGCGGTTCGATGGCGTTGCCGTCGGCCCTGACGAGAGCTGGGCCGACGCGATCGCGGGTGTCCTCCACGAGGGTGATGACGTGCGCCGACAGCGCGGGCTCACTGGCGTTGCCGCTGTGGCGGAGCACTACTCCTTTGACGCCTGGGCGGATGAATGGACCCGAGCGGTGGGCCTGTCGTGAGTCGGGACCGGCCAATCGCCGTCGTCAGCACCACGATCTCCCGCACCGTGGACCAGTTCTACCGAGAGATCACCGGGACGCTCCAGCGCGAGGGCTATCGCGTGCATGTGATCACCAGCGCAGGCCCCGAGATCCCCGCCCTTCGCGCCCGGGCTGATCACGTCCACATCGTGCCCATGGCGCGGGCCGTTTCGCTGGTTGCGGACCTGCGAGCGCTGCTTGGATGGATCCGGGTGCTTCGGCAGGTGCGCCCCGACGTCGTGTTCGCGGGAACGCCCAAGGCCGGTCTGCTCGGGATGGTCGCGTCCAAGCTGACCCGAGTTCCACGCCGCGCCTATTTCCTGCAGGGGCTCCGCCTCGAGGGCGTCGAAGGGCGCCACCGGGCCATCCTGAGCGCGATGGAGCGATTGACCAGCTGGTGCAGCCACGTGGTCATTGCCGTGTCGCCGTCGCTCGCCACCCGGTACCGAGTGCTAGGACTGGACGCGGGCAGGCCGCTCGTCGTGCCACATCACGGCAGCAGCCACGGCGTGAACACAGAGCACTTCACCCCGATCCCGCGAGCGGAACATGTGCTCTTCGATGCCGGACTCCAGTCCTCGGTGCCCGTGCTGGCCTTCATCGGTCGCCTGACTCGGGACAAGGGACCGGACGCCCTGATTGCGGCGGCACGCAGGATTCGTGAGCTCGGTGACGAGGTCCAGCTCCTCATCTTGGGCGCCCAGGATGAAGCCGACTCTGCGGGCTACCTGGAGCGCCTGCGGGGCTCCGGCCTCCCGTTGGCCGTCTACGACCACCTCGAGGATGTCCGACCGTTCCTCTCGGTCACGGACATCCTTGTCCTTCCCACCTGGCGCGAGGGCATGCCCAACGTGGTCCTTGAGGCTGCCGCGATGGGGGTTCCGGCAATCACCACTGACGCGACAGGGGCTGTGGACTCGGTCGAGGACGGACGCACCGGCTTGATCGTCCCCGTGGATGACGCACCCGCCTTGGCAGCAGCGATCGACCGCCTCCTGCGTGAGCCTGAGCTCCGCCGTGAGATGGGCGCTGCCGCCCGCGCACGCGTCGTCGCCGACTTCCAGCCCCGGGACGTGGCCGCAGCGGTGGTGGCGGCAGCTCTCGGCGTGCCAAACCCGTCACCGGCCGCCAGGCCAATGGTCGGAGGTGCGTCGGAATGACCTCCGAAGTTGTCTACCTCACCGGGGCCTCGGGCTTTGTGGGTCAGCACCTCCAGCGGCTGCTGCCCGCGCGTGGCGTGCGAAAGATTGTCACCGTCGGACGGTCGGGCAGCGATCTCGACTACGCGACCTTTGCGAAGGCCGAGCTGGAGGCCGACTCGGCGGTGATTCACCTGGCTGGGCAGGCGCACGACCTCCACGGGTCGGCGGACGAAGCCCGGTACGAGGCGGCCAACGTTGCCCTCACCCGCGACGTCTACGAGGCCTTCCGGGCCTCGAAGGCGCGCACCTTCATCTTCTTCAGCTCGGTCAAGGCAGTCAGCGACGCCCCGGCCGGCATCCTGCGCGAGAACGATGAACCACACCCCACAACGCCATACGGCCGGTCGAAGCTGCGAGCCGAGCAGTACCTCGCTGGGCGGCCGCCGGAGCCGGGCCAAGAGCTCTACGTGCTTCGACCCTGCGTGGTTGTGGGCCCAGGGGTCAAGGGTAACTTCGCGTTGCTGAACCGGCTCATCAGAGCGCGGATCCCTTATCCGCTGGGAGCGTTTGCGAACCAGCGGTCAGTCCTCTCGATCGACAACCTTGAGTTCGTCGTGACCGCGGCCCTGAAAGGGGACCTGCCGCCGGGCACGTACAACTTGGCGGACGACGAGCCCCTCTCAACAGTCGACATGGTTCGGACGCTCGCAGCCGCGCACGGGCGCTCGCCCAAGATCTGGCCCATCCCGGTCAGTGTGGTCAAAGCCCTGGCCAGAGCTGGCGATGTGCTGCCTCTCCCCCTCAACTCCCTACGCTTGCAAAAGCTCACCGAAAGCTATGTCGTTGACAATGCTGCACTGAAATCTGGTCTGGGGGTGGAGCGGCTGCCAGTCTCGCCGCGAGGAGGGCTCATACACTCAGTCGTCCACACTCGTCAGGCCGGAACATCGGAAGGGCGGTCCCACAATCAGCCCCGATAGGCAGCCCATGACTTCCATGCAGGCCGGTCGTACGGCATCCGCCAACCTTGACATGGCCGACCTCAACATCACCTCCGTGACGCATGCCCACCTGTTGGCGTGCGTGAATACCGAGCTCCTGGCACGGGCCGTTCCGGGGAGGACTCTGCGGATCTTGGACGCCGGATGTGGCAATGGTGAGCTCATCCGGGTCCTCGATGTTGCGCTGTCTGCTTGGTATCCAGATTGCCTGGTGGAGGTGTACGGCTACGACGTCGGTGACCATGGAGTGCAGTCCGCCGGGTTCTTCGACTCCACCGTCCGCCGCCTCAGCGAGGAGAGTCCGAGTGTGGACTGGACCGAGCGGCTGCATCTCATTGGGGCGAGTTCGGGGTGGCCATTCCCGGACGAATACTTCGACATCGTGGTCAGTAACCAGGTTCTCGAGCACGTGGACGACCACCTGCACTTCTTCAAGGAAACCCGAAGGGCCCTCAAGCAAGGTGGAGTCGCACTCCACCTCTTTCCACTTCGTCACTACCTGTGGGAGGGACACCTCCACCTTCCGCTCGTTCACCGAATCCAGTCCCACGATCTGCGGTATGCCGCGATCAAGCGAATGAGTCAGATGGGAATTGGACCTTTTCGCAAGTCAAAGGCCGCCGGAGAAGGGCGGCAGCTCGCCGACTATTCGGAACTACACGCCGACTACGTCTGGCACTGGACGAACTACCTCACCGAGTCGCAGGTGTACGCGCTCGCGCGTCAGGTCGGACTACGCGCGAGCCTGCGGTACACGCCAGAGTTCTATGTGCAGAAGTTGCGCCAACTTCGGCGCAAGCCTGCGGTCCGCCAGTACGACACCGAAGGGCGCGCACTCACGGACGCCTTGGGCGCCAAGTGCCTTCGCTACGCCTCCAGCGTCACGGTGCGGCTTGAAAGCACCAACTCGTATCACTTGGGAGTCCACGGCGACGAAGGCGGATCTGCGGGTTCCGAACCCCGTCAGTGAGTCTGCTCGGGGCTGTGGTCGCTCAGCCCGGTCGACGCTCGACCATGGTGTAGGTTCCTCGCCATGTGCAACCAGGCCGGCATCACGTTTGTTCGAGACGCATTGACAGAGCCGGACGTGAAGGGCAAGCGGGTCCTCGAGGTCGGCGCATATGACGTCAACGGCAGCACGCGTCCGTATCTGAAGTCGTTCGCGCCGTCGGAGTACATCGGGGTGGACATCGAGGACGGACCCGGCGTCGACATCGTGTGCAACGCCGAGACCCTGGTCGAGCGGTTCGGCCCGCAATCCTTCGACGTGGTCCTAACGACTGAGATGCTGGAGCACGTTCGCGACTGGCGCCGAGTGATCTCCAACCTCAAAGGTGTCCTGCGGCCGGGTGGGGTCCTTGTGATCACCACCCGATCAAAGGGATTCCCGATCCACGCCTACCCATACGACTTCTGGCGCTACGAGCTGGATGACATGCGCACCATCTTCGCTGACTTCGACGATGTGACCGTCTCCCCCGACGCCCCGGAGGCGGGAGTCTTCGTTCGGGCTATCAAGAGCACCCGCACGGAGCCGGATCTTGCGCCCATCGAGCTCTACAGCATGATCCGTCGGCGCCGCACGCTCGACGTCTCGAACGCTGAGGTGAAGGCCCTTAAGGCTGCTTGGATCGCCTGGAATAAGGTCAAGGGACTCATCCCCACGACGATGAAGCAAAGCCTTCTGGATCGCCTCTCCCGTCCTGCGGGCTGACGCCAACCCGCAGCGGCTGACCAGGCGGCACCGTCAGCTAGTCGTCAGCGAGGACTCGATTCCAAGGGCTCGCGATGACGTACTTGAAGAGTCCCCACTGCGTATTCCGATCCACCTTGCCCACCCGTCCCGCAATGAGCGCGAGGGTCAACTTCAGGGCCGCCTCCACAACGCAGATGGCCTTGAACGTTTGGGGAACCACATGCCAGCGCTGGTGATACCTGCAGGCTGACTGATAGCTGCGTACGAGGGCAGTGAGCGGGGCCGCATTTGCGGAGGCGCCTCCGATGTGTCGTACGCGCCATCCCCGCTCTATCAGGATCTGGCCACCTCGGCCTCGCCACCGTCGCCCGAGGTCGATGTCCTCGTAGTACATGAAGTACCGGTCATCGAAGCCGCCGAGGCCGAGAAACCGCTCGCGCGAAATGGCAAAGCAGGCTCCCGAGACGAAGTCGATGGGTCGGTCAGGGTCCAGTCTCACTCTCGTCCTGAGGACCCGTTGCTTGAGTTCGAACCACATGCTGCGATCCGGCCCGAACGTGGCCTCCGTCTGACCACTCGGACTCTCTACGAGCGGGCCGATCATGCACAGCGGGTCTGCGCCCACGGTCGAGGGCAACGGTGTCAGCAGCTCGGCGTCCGGGTTCAGAAAGAGGATCCACGGGCGGTCTGACGCGGACGCCAGTTCGTTGCAAGCGCGTCCGAATCCCACGTTGTCGCCCTGTCCCACCACGTGGATCTCGACTCCTGAGGACACCCTTCGCTCGAGGTCATCGAGCAGTCCAGGCTTCGGCGAGTTGTCTCGAACCAGGATGCGGGTTCCCTGGGGCATGTAGGCCTCCACGGAGGCCACCAGCTGCGGGAATGTCCGACCACTGTTGTACGTCACGACACAGACATCCACACTCACGCGTTCCACGGGTCCCTCGTGTCCTGTCGATCGCCGCCGGTTCTCATTCACGGGTCCGAGTCCCGCTGAAGACCCCAGCACCGACGAAACAGTACACTGAGGCCGCCCAGGGGACCCTCGAGCCCCGCCTACGTCGAGAGCCCTTGAACCGTGGTGTTTGGCCCGTTCCACAACGTCGTGACGTTACTTCGGCGTCCGCAGTCGAGGGTGCTCATACTCACCGCTATCTCGCTCGGGACCCTCGGGCTCACCGCTCTGCTTACGGCTCGATGGCTGGGCCCCGCCGACCGCGGTGTTCTGGTGATCGCGATCTCGATGTCCAGCGTGACCACGCTCATCGGAGCGCTCGGGCTCACGAGCACCTTGCGCACGCTCTTCGCCCACGCGGATCACCGACTCACGGTTGAGGCGTTTGCCCCTCTCGGCGCGCGCCTGCTCCTCTCGGCAGGAGTACCGCTCGCGGCCATCGGCGCGGTTGGGGTGGGCCTGGTGAGTGGAACTCGAAATCCCGCTTTGCTCGCCACAACCGCAGCATTCTCGATAACCGCCCTTGGTGCGGCCCTAGGTCGTGAGACCCTGCACGGGCTCGGTCACCACGCTGCAGCGGTGGCCTCTGACCTCTTTCCGCCGCTCCTCCAGCTCGTCGGGTCCACCCTCCTGTGGCGCGCAGGTGATCTCAGTGTGACCTCTGTGCTCGCCCTGGGCGCGTTGGGCTACGCAGGCCAGATCTGCTTCTGTCTGTGGAAGTCGGGCTTCGCCTGGAGTCGCCGCCAAGCCACCTCATGGGGTCAGCTGCGCGGGCTGATCATCATCAGCCTCCCGGCAATGCTCGCGGGAGTTGGCAACATCGTGATGTGGAAGGGCGACCGCTTGATCCTCGGCACCGTCTCGACCAACGCAGAGGTCGGTATCTACGGGACGGCGGCGAGCTTGGCCGATCTTGCGTGGATCGTCCCTTCCGCGGCGTCAGCCATCCTGATTCGCCGCGTCGCGAGCGTCGGGAATCTGTCGTCACTGTCTCATTGGCGCCGCCGGTACGTGTCGATCACGGCAGTCCTGGCCATCGGGGCTGCCGGGATATCCTTCCTGGTCATGCACTACGTTCTCGGCGGTGAGTTCGTGCGCGGCCTCCCCGCCGCATATCTCCTGTGCGGGGCTTCTGTGCTCCTTGCATCGAGCAATATCGACCTGTCCGCCTGCCAGGGCCTTGGCGACTTCAGATCTGGCTCAATCGTCACCAGCACCGGGGCGTGCGCGATGGTCATCGCAGCGATACCGCTCTCCCTACCTGTACGGGGCCACCGGTTGTGCGAGCGCCAGCGTCTTGGCATATGTCGTCACGGCCATATTCGCGCGTCGGCGCGTTCAGGCCCACACTCGGCCGTTGCCCCAGGACCTCGTCGGGCATGGCCTCGAGGCATGAAGATTTCATCGAGCCGGGCCGCGACACAGCACAGTGAGACCGCGGTATGAGATCGAAGACCCCGGGACCGTTGTTGGCCACCACGGCGCACGCGACGGATAGCAACCGCGCCCCGGGCGCGCCCACTCTGGGAGAATGGGCCTCCGGAATCCTGCTCTTCGGAATGCTTTTCGTTCCAACCACGTATCAGTCCCTCAAGCTCCCCGTTCTGAGCATCGCACTCCTCGGGGCAATCACCTCGCGTGGAGGGGTTCGGTTCAACCGGACTGGCGCCGTCGTGGTCCTAGGATTGGCGGCTTACGGAACGATGCAGGCCCTCCACGGCGCCTGGAACGCCAACCCCGGCGCGTACTCTCAGTCGACCGTGTACACGTTATGGCCCATTGTTTTCCTTGTGCTTGCGAGTCAGGTGCAATTCATTCAGCACCTCCGTCGCCTATTCCGAGTCTGCATCATCGGGGCGGCTGCGATCGGCGCATATGGGTCGCTGTACATTTTGTCCCAGACCGGCGTTATTCCTGCGAGCGGGCTTGCCACGGCCATTAACCAGGGTCAAGGAATTGTCTACAGTCGCGGGATTCTTCAATTCAGCCTCACCACCCTTTCAAGCCTTCTGTTCCTCGTTCCATTTCTGATCACGCTCATTCTTACGTGGCCCCGTGGAACCCCCTATCCCATCAACAGGTGGGTGATCTACTTCTCGCTGATCAGCACCATCGCGCTGGTAATTCTGTCGGGCCGGCGGGCTCTGCTGCTGGTCTTCGCCCTGTCGCCGATTCTGGCAGTCATGCTCGAACCCAGGTTGAGAAGGCGCATTCGACGCCTCATTGCTCCAATCATCGTGGTCGCAGTTGTGGGGTATGTCATTGTTCTTGCCCTCCATCTTGACCTGCAAGCGAACCTCTCGTGGACCGTGCTGAAATCCGACTCACAGGGGCCAGACGCCAATGCTCGATCGATGCAACTCGCGGCACTCCTGCAGGGCTGGTCGAACGAGCCCATCTTCGGCAGCGGACTCGGCGGCGTCGCTCCCGGTGCGATAAGAAACCTCGACACGCCCTGGGCGTATGAGCTCGCTTACGTCGCGCTCCTCTTCCACGTCGGACTCAGCGGAGTGATCCTCTACGGCGGCGCCATAGGAGGATCATTCGCCAAGGCCTTGCGGGAGTCGCGAAAGGTTGTGGGGCTTCGCGAGTGGAGTGTGCCGCTGCTCGTCGGCCTGACGTGCTTTCTGATCGGAAACATCACCAATCCCTACCTGGAAAAGTTTGACAGTCTGTGGGTGCTATTTATCCCTCTGATGCTCCTTCAGGTGTGGAAACGTCTTCCTCCCTCGGGAGTCCCGAGTGCCGTCGAGCTCGAACATCCCAACCACAATGCGCTTCCCCTGAATTCCGGCCACCGTGAGGACAGACCGTGACTCAACCAAACGCTTCGCCGTTCGCGTGCCCCTACTGTGGTGGCAACCAAAGCGGCGAATCGATCGCTGTCCCGGAATCCATGTTTGGTCAAGGCGAATGGTTCCAATACGACATCTGTCAGGCATGCAAGTCGGCCGTCCTTCGCGATGTCCCCCCCGCCATGGACGAGTACTACCCAGGCGAGTACTACTCGATAGGTCAAGATCCGGAGATCCTGTTCGGCGGCAGACGGAGACTTCCGGCTCGCCTCCTTGCAACGACCGCACTGTGGGGCGGGTCGCCGGGTGAGTCTGTCGTCCGCGCCACTCGGAACGGCGAGGCAGCTCGGTATGCCGGCATCCTCAGAAGCGTGGCACGAGCGGGTCTGCGTCGCGGGCGCTCGACAAGGATCATCGATGTTGGCAGCGGGTCTGGCTTCCTCGTCCACCTCTTGGCCCTTGGAGGATTGACGAATGTCCTCGGCGTCGATCCCTATCTTCCAGCGGACCGACTCCTGACATCTGGCGCCAAACTCGAGCGAGGTCATCTGGGTGAGTCCGGAACCGGCTGGGACATCGTCATGTTCCATCACAGCTTTGAGCACGTCGCTGACCCGATGGCGGAGCTGGCCCTCGCAAAGAAGGCATTGGCACCCGGCGGAAGCATCCTCATCAGGATGCCGACCGTCTCCAGCTGGGCGTTTCAGCGCTATGGCGCGGCGTGGTTTCAGCTGGACGCCCCTCGACATCTCACAATCGCGAGCCGGCTCGGGGTGGAGGCTCTCGCCGCTCAGGTGGGCCTGAGAGTGTCCTCTGTGATCGACGACTCGACCGCCGTCCAGTTCTGGCGCAGCGACCAGATCGCCGCCGACTTGGACGCGGGCCGGCCTCCGCAGGCCGTACGTCCTCCGGAACTCTCGGCGGCCGAGCTACGCACGCTCGCCCACGAAGCTGTGAAGCTCAACCGAGCCGCCGCGGGGGACCAAGCCGCTTGGGTCCTACGCGAGGAATGACCGACGGCTGAGGCGACGGGTGGGGCCGCCGGGCCGGCACTGTTGCGTCGGTTCAGCGCAGTGAGGCGTCAATGCGGGAAATCGCCCAGTCCAACAGCGCCGCGGCATACAACCGGAGCGAGATGGCGGTGTAGCCGGACCCACGACGAACGCCGGTGAGTGTCTGAACTGCGAGCTGGAGGGCTCGGCCCCGGCGTCGCGATGGCACCTGGGGGGCCGGGACACCGGCCCGGCTCTGCAGGGCGACCCGGAACGTCTCCCTCACGATGTACTCATCCCGAGTTTGGTTGAGCATGATGTCCAAGTAACGCCGAACCATCCTTCGCGTCGGCGAGAACACGGCCGCCAGTGCGATGGCTGGGGTTGCGATAATCGCCACGAGCAACTTGAGGATCAAGAAGGCATGCGAGCCTCGATAGCCCAAGGTGTTGTTGCCGTGTTGGTAGTAATCCATCAGCGGACGCGGATAGTAGGCGCACACCCCCGCGCGGCTGCAACAGTGGCGATCCAGTGATCGTGATAGGCGTTTCTGGCCTCCGGAAGCGGCAACGCGACGTCGAGGAGTGAGGCGCGGAACAAGGTCGAACAGCCAGTCACCAGGTTGGCGACCACCATGGCCTCAATACCCCGGTCCGAGGCGACGCCCAGTGGGAAGTCGTCTCGGATGGCTGTGCCTGTCTCGTCCACCACGCGCATGTCGCTGTAGATCAGAGTTGCTGTCGGATCTGCGTCCAGCGCCCCCACCAGGCACTCAAGCTTGTCGGGGTACCACGTGTCGTCCTGGTCGCACAGCGCCACGTATCGCGTGCCGGCCGGGACCCTGGCCAGGGACCGCCCGAAGTTCAGGTAGAAGCCCACGTTCTCGGCGTTCTCCTCCAGAACGAACCTCGGATCATCGCCAAAGACTTCCTGCATGTGCTCAAGGGTCTGGGCCGAGCTTCCGTCGTCCTGGACCAGGCAGATCCAGTCTGACGTCGACTGCGCCTGCAGCGACCGAACCTGGTTGGTGAAGAGGTCCATACGGGGCTCGAAGGTGGCCATGCAGATGGCCACCGTGGGCGCGGGCACGTCCAGACCCGACGCGACACGTCGGTCCACCTGGCGGAAGGGCAGTTCCACCAGTTCGGTGTCCCCGTCGGACCATCCGACACTCAGACACACGGTGGGGCGAGGCACAGCCCGATCGGTGACCACGAGGACTGCATACCCACGGCGAATGCCTTCCGGAGGCAGCCCGATGAACGGGCCGATCACGCTCACGCTGCATGATTTCCCTGCAGCACTCAGATCGCGAACGTGCGACGGCCCAGGTGTCTCCCAAAACCAGAGAACCACGGCGGCGCCGAGCTCCAGTTCGGTGCCCCCGCCTTCGATCAGCCAGCGCTCACCGGCTGCAATCTGCTGGGAATTCACGAACAGGCCCTCGTCCTAGAGCCGCGAGACGTGGGCGGTGGACGCGAAGTGCGCACCTCGAGTATCGAGCAGGTGACTGCTCTCGGCTGCAATGCCGTCAAGGTCGTACTCGGAATGTGCCTGGAGGAGAACGACGATGTCCGCCTCTCGCACGGCTTCAGAAAGGTCCTTCTCACACATGAGCTTCTTGCCCGCGGTTGCCTTGATCGTCCACTCGGGCACGTAGGGGTCGTGATACCGAACCTCCGCGCCCCACTCGAGCAGTCGCTTTGCCAGGGGATCCGCTGGGCTCTCGCGCCGGTCCGAGATGTTGGCCTTATAGGTCACGCCGAGGAGCAGGATCCTGGCCCCGTTGACGGCGATCTTCCGCTCGTTCAGAGCCTGCCAGACTCGGTTGGCAACGTAGAGGGGCGCGGCAGTGTTGATCTCCTCGGCCAGCTCGACCATCCGGAACGCGTAGCCAAGCTGCGCCTTGACGCGGTGGCTCAGATACGACGGGTCGACTGGGATGCAGTGGCCCCCTACCCCTGGACCCGGCCGAAATGCCATGTATCCGAAGGGTTTCGTGGCGGCGCAGTCGATAGCGTCCCAGAGATCGATGTCGAGCTCGTGCGAGAACCGCACCATCTCATTCACCAGTGCGATGTTCACGTGGCGGAAGGTGTTCTCGAGCAGCTTGGCCATCTCGGCCTCCTTCGCGCCCTTGGCCTCGACCACCGTGTCGATGAACTCTGCGTAGAAGTCGCGCGCGGCTCTGGTGCACTCGGGCGTCAGGCCGCCTACCACCTTCGGGGTGTTCTTGACGCCGTACTCACGGTTGCCGGGGTCGATCCGCTCTGGCGAGAACGCGATTCGGATGTCTGTTCCTGCTTGCCGCCCAGGTCCGAGAACGAGCGGCGCGAACACCTCTTCCGTGGTCCCTGGATAGGTGGTCGACTCGAGGATGACGAGCGCCCCCGGCTGCACGTGCTCGCCAATCGCCGTCGCAGCCCCCTTCACGGCACCGAGGTCAGGACCGCCGTCCTCGCTCAGCGGGGTGGGAACGCACACCACGATGACGTCCGCGGTAGCCATCTCGGCGGGATCGTTCGAGGCGCGGTAGCCAGAACTCAGCCCCGTCTTCAGCTCGTCGTCCGAGACGTCGTCGATGTGCGAGACACCGGAGTTCAGGGCCTCGACGACAGCGACATTGGTGTCCAGCCCCACCACCATGAAGCCCTTCTCGGCCGCACGCAGCGCCATGGGCAGTCCCACGTAGCCCTGACCGACGACGACAAGATTTCTGCTCACTGCATCTCCTTGAACCAGGTGACGGTCTCAGCCAAGCCTCGCTCGAGGGGCACCGGCGAAATATCCGGGAAGAGTGAACGAAGGACTGCGTTGTCCGCCTGCGAATGCTTGACGTCCCCCGGTCGTGGCTCCCGGTGAACCACTTCCGCCTTCAGGCCCGACGCGGACTCGATCATCTCGACCAGCTCGGTCAGGGCGGTGTTGGTACCGAAGGCGAGGTTCACCGGCTCTGGGTGCGAGACTCGGCGCTCGCAGGCATCCAGCAGCACGCGGCACACGGTGCCGACGTAGGTGAAGTCTCGCGAGTTGCTCCCGTCACCGTTGATCGGCAGGGGCTGGCCATTGAGGAGGGCGTCGATGAACGTCGGGATGACCGCGGCGTACACATGGCCGGCCCTCTGCCTTGGGCCGTAGACGTTGAAGAAGCGGAAGGCGACAGACTCCATGCCGTAGGACTGTTGGTACGCGAGGGGGTACTGCTCAGTCGCAAGTTTGGTGACCGCATATGGGCTCATCGGCCGCACCCACTCGCGCTCGCTCTTGGGCAGGGCCGGGTTCAGTCCATAGACCGACGAGGATGAGGCGACGAGGACGTGACCCACGCCAGCGGCCCGAGCAGCCTCCAGCACCGAAAGCGTGCCCGTGGCGTTGGCTGCGTGGGTGGCCATGGGGTCCTTGATACTTCGGGGCACGCTGCCCAGAGCGGCAAGGTGGACAACCGAATCCACGCCGCGCACCGCTCGCGCCATTGCCTCTGGCGAGAGGATGGAATCGCGGATGAGCGCGATGTCCAAGCCCGCGACATTCTCTTCGTAGCCAGTCGAGAGGTCATCGATCACGGTGACCTGGTGGCCGTTGGTCAGCGCCAGCCGGGCAAGATTCGACCCGATGAAGCCGGCGCCGCCGGTGATGAGAAGGTGCACAGCTGAAACCCCAAGATCGTGGGCGGGCAGAACGAGCGTGACACATCCTAGTTGGACGGGCCGGCCAAGATCGGTGGAGCGACCCGCCGCGCGGCCATGACGCTCGGGCGCCGTCGGTGTACTGCACAGCACCCACCGGAGCGCGAGCCGACTTTCAACCCGTCAGCTCAGGGCCTGGACCGCGCTTGCCACCGCGTCCGCGACTCCCTCGTGGAAGACGCTGGGGACGATCTCGCCGGCCGTCGGGTTCTCGACGAGGCTGGCGATGGCCTGGGCGGCCCCCAGCTTCATCGCCTCGGTGATCTGCGGCGCGCCTGAGTCCAGCGCACCGCGGAAGATCCCCGGGAAGGCGAGCACGTTGTTGATCTGGTTCGGGAAGTCCGAGCGCCCCGTGGCCACGACCGCGGCATACCGACCGGCCACCTCGGGGTGCACCTCCGGGTCGGGGTTCGCGAGCGCGAAGATAATCGACGACGGCGCCATCCGTGCGATGTCCGCCTCGGGCACGAACCCGCCCGACACGCCAACGAACACGTCCGCGCCGACGAGCGCCTCCCCCAGCGATCCAGAGATGCCCCGCGGGTTCGTGGTCGCGGCGAGGCGGCGCTTGTGGTCGGCGAGGTCAGTACGAGCCGGAGCGATGACCCCGCGCGAGTCGCAGACCACGATGTCGGCCACTCCCGCGCGGGCCAGCAGCTTCGTCACCGCCACGCCGGCGGCGCCAGCCCCCGAGACCACGACGCGCAGCGACTCCAGCGACCTACCGACGACGCGCGCCGCGTTGATCAGGCCGGCGAGCACCACGATTGCCGTGCCGTGCTGGTCGTCGTGGAACACCGGGATGCTCAGGCGCTCCTGCAGCCGACGCTCGATCTCGAAACACCGCGGTGCCGAGATGTCCTCGAGGTTGATGCCGCCATAGGTGGGCGCGATGCGCGCGATCGCATCCACGAGCTCGTCGACCGTGCCCGTCTCCATGCAGACAGGCACAGCATCGACGCCACCGAAGTGCTTGAACAGCACCGCCTTGCCCTCCATGACCGGCATGGCAGCAAGCGGACCGATGTCCCCGAGGCCGAGCACCGCGGTCCCGTCGGTGATGACCGCCACGGTGTTGCTCCGCGCCGTGTACCTCGAGGCGAGCGAGGGGTCCGCAGCGATCGCACGGGAGACGTCCGCGACGCCGGGGGTGTACAGCAACGCCAGGTCGGCACGGTCTCGTAGTGGCTGCGTGGCGTGTACCCCGAGCTTGCCGCCCTCGTGCGCCCGGAAGACCGGGTCGGACGGGTCGAACAGCGGGTACGACAGGGACGCAGACATGAGAAGTCACCTCGGACGGGAAAAGGAACAGCGGGGGCCACACCGCGCACGGATCTTGCCGCGGTCAACAACAGCCGGGTGTGGCCTCTCAACGCAGACGCGGGGGTGACCCGCTCGCCCATCGTGGCACAGGCGCGCGGCGCAGACCACCGTTGCGAACGGACTGTGACGCGTGTCGCCCCGACGGAATGTCCGATATGGGATGGCGGCCCGCCGGGGGACACTGTCGCTCAGCGAGCGCTCAGGCGATACATCTCAGATTTGAGACTGTTTCGGAACCTAGGGATCTAGCACGCCCGCCGACCCATGCTGGCAGGATGCCCCATAACCCCCAGCGGGTGACCTGGACCACTCCAGGGGCCCCCCGGCATACGAGGAAGGACCTCACCGCATGACCCACCGCCTCCGCCCCACCGCAGTCCTCATCACGGGGCTGGCAACCGCCGGACTCGCCCTGTCCGCCTGCGGCTCCAACACCCTGGGCAACAGCAGCGCATCGGGCAGCTCGTCCAGCAGCTCGAGCAGCTCCACCAGCGCCACTGTTGACCCCGCCCTCGCTGCCAAGGTCCCGGCGAACATCAAGTCCAAGGGCACGCTGGTCGTCGGCTCGGACGCGTCCTACGCGCCCAACGAGTTCATCGACACCGACGGCAAGACGGTCGTCGGCATGGACGTCGACCTCTTCACTGCCGTCGCCGCCAAGCTGGGCCTGAAGGCGCAGTTCCAGAACGCCGGCTTTGACACGATCATCCTCGGCGTCACGTCCGGCAAGTACGACGTGGGTGTCTCCTCGTTCACCATCAACGCCGACCGCAAGAAGCAGGTCAACATGGTGAGCTACTTCAACGCCGGCACCCAGTGGGCGGTCAAGACGGGCAACCCCAAGCACGTCGACCCCAACAACGCCTGCGGCCTGAGCATCGGCGTCCAGAAGGGCACCACCCAGATCGATGACCTCACGGCCCGCTCCAAGAAGTGCACCGACGCGGGCAAGCCGGCGATCAAGCAGATCATCGACGCCGACCAGAGCAAGGTCACCGCGAGCGTCATCTCGGGCAAGTCGGACGCCATGCTCGCCGACTCCCCCGTCGGGCTGTATGCCGTGAAGCAGACGGGCGGGCAGCTCCAGGCCCTTGGTGCGATCTACGACTCGGCCCCCTACGGCATCGTCGTGCCGAAGAGCGAGACGGACTTCGCCCAGGCCATTGCGGATGCCTTCAAGGCCATCGCGGCCGACGGCACCTACAAGGCCACGCTGACCAAGTGGGGCAACGACACCGGCGCGATCACCGACTTCGCCGTCAACCCCTGAGGCTGGCGAACTGATGGCTGAGACAACCGAAGGCCGGCCGGGCGCGATCCACGCCCGGCCGGTGCCCCACCCGTGGCGATGGGTGGCTCTGGCCTTCATCGCCGTGCTCGTGGCGATGATGATCAGCTCGTTCATCACCAACCCGCGCTGGGACTTCCCGTTCGCGCTGCAGGTGATGAACTTCAACCCGGTCCTCAACGGCCTGGTGCAGGGCACCATCCTCGGCACCTTCTTGGCCATGATCCTGGGCGTCGGCCTGGGTGTGCTCGTGGGCATCATGCGGCTGTCCAGCAACCCGGTGCTGCGCGGCGTCGCGTTCGTCTACACCTGGTTCTTCCGCGCGATCCCCCGCTACGTCCTGCTCGTCATCCTCGGCACCGGACTGGGCTACCTCTACAGCAACTTCGACATCGGGGTGCCGTTCGGCCAGCAGATCTCGAAGCTGTTCGGGCTGAGCTCGCACCTGACGTTCTTCTCCCTCAACGTCAACCAGTTCAGCAGCACCCTGCTGATGGGCGTCATCGGCCTGGGCTTGTCCGAGGCCGCCTATATGGCCGAGATCGCGCGAGCCGGCATCCTGTCCGTCGACCGCGGACAGGTCGAGGCAGCCCAGGCACTCGGCATGTCGTCCAGCAAGACGATGCGCCGCATCGTGCTCCCCCAGGCGATGCGCGTGATCGTGCCCCCGACTGGCAACGAGACCATCGCCATGGTCAAGGACACCTCGCTGCTCATCGCGATCCCGGTCAACGCCGAGCTGTTCTACCAGGCCTCGACGATCGGCTCGCGCACCCTGAAGATCATGCCGACGTATGTGGCCGCCACCGCGTGGTACCTCATCGTCTGCAGCGTCCTCATGGTCGGTCAGTACTGGCTCGAGCGGCGGTTCGGTCGCGGCTTCGGGACCACGGGCGGCGCCAACCCCAGCGTCCGGGCCAAGCTGCTCTCGCTTCGCGGCGGCGGCGGAGGAGGTGCCTTCTGATGGCGGCTACTGACGCACCCCTGGTCCACGCCGTCAACGTCACCAAGGCGTTCCACGGCAACGAGGTCCTCAAGGGCATCGACATGGACGTCGCGAAGAGCGAGGTCGTCTGCCTGCTCGGCCCCTCGGGATCGGGCAAGACGACGTTCCTGCGCTGCATCAACCAGCTCGAGTCGATTGACGGCGGCCGGATCTGGGTCGACGGGGATCTCATGGGCTACGAGGACCGTGGCGGCCACCTCCACCACCTCACCGACAAGCAGATCGCCGCGCAGCGTCGCGACATCGGCATGGTGTTCCAGCGGTGGAACCTCTTCCCCCACATGACAGCCCTCGAGAACATCATGGAGGCGCCGATCCAGGTCAAGGGCGAGAAGAAGTCCGAGGTCAAGGAGCGTGCCCTCGCGCTGCTCGAGCAGGTCGGCCTCAAGGACAAGCCCAAGGCCTACCCGGCCCAGCTCTCGGGCGGGCAGCAGCAGCGCGTCGCGATCGCGCGAGCGCTGGCCATGAAGCCCAAGCTGATGCTGTTCGACGAACCCACGTCGGCCCTCGACCCCGAGCTCGTCGGCGAGGTGCTCAAGGTCATGCGCAACCTGGCGCAAGACGGCATGACGATGATCGTCGTCACCCACGAGATGGCCTTCGCCAGAGAGGCCGCCGACCGGATCGTCTTCATGGACGGTGGCGTGGTCGTCGAGCAGGGACCGCCGAGCCAGGTCATCTCCAACCCCCAGCACGAGCGCACCAGGTCGTTCCTGCGCCGCATGCGCCAGGAGGAGGAGCACGGCTGATGGCCATCGGACTCGGCGTCGTCACCGTCCGCGGACGGTCGATGGAGCCGACGCTGCACACCGGTGACCGGATGCTCGTGCTGCGCGGCGCGCCGCCCCGGTTGGGTCGGCTCGCCATCGTGCGCCTCCCCCGGACGAGTCCGGGCAACCGCGCCCGCTCGCCATCAAGCGGGTCACCGGGCGGGACCCAGCCGACCCCCGGCGGTACTGGGTGGAGAGCGACAACCAGAGCGCACCCGGCGTGGCCGACTCGTGGACCCACGGCATCGGTTCGCTGGCCCGCGACCAGATCCGCGCCCTGGTGCTGTTCCGGATCCCCCATCCCCTGCGGGGGCGCCGTGCGGCGCCCGGGAGCCCGGGGTAGGTTGAACGAGCACGTGATCATCAACTTCGCAGAAGGGATTCGCATGCTCTCCCGAATGTTCCGCACCACCGAGGTCAGCGCCCACTGCGACCTGCCTTGTGGTGTCTACGACCCCGCACAGGCCCGCATCGAGGCCGAGTCCATCAAGGCGATCATCGCCAAGGTGGCCGACAACAACGACCCCGACTTCCGGGTGCGCGCGACGATCATCAAGGAGCAGCGCTCCGAGCTCGTCAAGCACCACCTCTGGGTGCTGTGGACCGACTACTTCAAGGCTCCGCACTTCGAGAAGTACCCCCAGCTGCACACCCTCTTCAACGAGGCGACCAAGCTGGCGGGCGCCTCCGGCACCAAGGGCGAGTTCGACGCCGCCAAGGCCGACGAGCTGCTGTCCAAGATCGCCGAGATCGACACGATCTTCAAGGAGACCAAGGCCGCCTGACCCGGCCATGCACCTTCTCAGACGGACGCCTCTCTGCACTGCGCAGAGGGGCGTCCGTCTGCGCAGGCACCCGCTGTCTGCGCAGCGTGCGGGCCGTCTGTGCACAGACCTCCCCCACCGACCCCCGGCGTCCACAGCCCCGTTCGTCTGGCGCTGCACCGGCAACCTGGGACGACCAGCCTCGCCCCATGTCCGAGATCCTGCTCAGCCGGGCGGCCCTCTGGGGCGGCGTCTTCACGACCAGCGACGCGACGGCGGTCGGCGTGAGCCGTAACGAGCTCCACGCTCTGGTTCGGGCCGGCGAGATCACCAACGTCGGCCCCCGCGCCTACGTCCTCACTACCGCCCAGCGCGCGGCCACGACTCCCGAGGCCCGGCATCGGCTCACCACGCTCGCGGTGCTCAGGTCGTTCGGCGGCCGCGTGGCGGCCAGCCATCACTCGGCTCTTGCCTTGCACGGCCTCCCCCTTCTGGCACGTCGACGAAACCATCGTTCACGTATGCCGCGTGGCCGGCCGATCGTCGCGGGTCCGGGGCGACCTGCACATCCACGAGTCGGTGTCGCCGAGCGACCTGGTCACCTTCCGTGCCACCGGGGCGCCCTCGACGAATGCCACCCTGGCGGTGATCGGGACGGCGGTGGTCGACGGCCTGGAGGCCGGCATCGTCGCTGCGGACGCCGCCCTGAACCGCAGGGTCACCACGCTCGAGGAGCTCGGGCAGGCGCTCGGCGCCATGCGGCATACGCCCGGGCTTGTGGCGGCGCGCCAAGCGGTGGACCTCGCCGACCCGCTCTGTGAGTCGGTCGGCGAGACCCGGACGCGCCTGGTGCTCCAGGCGCTCCCCGGCGCACCGCGCGTGCGGTCACAACACCATGTCCGCGACGATCTCGGGCGTGAGGTGGCCCGGGTCGACTTCCTCGTCGGCGACCGGGTCGTCGTGGAGTTCGACGGGCGATCCAAGTACGGCATGGGCGGTCGAACATCCGGAGACGACCTCTGGGCCGAGAAGCGGCGCGAGGACGACCTGCGGGCACTGGGCTACCTCGTGGTCCGGGTGATCTGGGCCCAGCTCGACCGCCCCCAGCTCATCGTGGAGCGAGTGCTGGGTGCGTTGCGCCAGGCAGACCGCGATCTGCGCAGACTCGCGTCCCGCTGAGCAGACACGGGCTCGCGGCGAGGTAGGACGTCGGTGCGCGCAGTTCGCTCGCGCTGGGTATGCCGCGGCCCGACGAGGGGGCTGATGTGACTGTTGTGACATCCCACAGTTACCGGCCAGTCAGGAATACCGTACAAAGCGGACTGCCCCCTCGGCAGCCGCCACTTCCCATCTGGAGGTCAAGGTGAGCATCGACAACGACGTCGACCACGACACCGTCCCGCCCGCCAACAAGGGCCTGCTCGCGATCGCCGGCGTCCTGCTGGCCATCCCGATCGTCGCCCTCCTGTGGGTGGGCAGCTACGCCAAGAAGGACCCCGTGCTGTGGGGCTTCCCGTTCTTCATCTGGTACCAGTTCCTGTGGGTGTTCCTCTGCTCGGGCCTGACCTACACGGCCTACCGGCTGGTCCTCAAGGCGCGCCCGCACCGGCCGATGACCGGGCACCGGGCCGACGCCGGTGAGGTGACCCGATGACCGTCATGGTGCCCGCGGCCGCCGGGACCAGCGGCGTCAACTACGTCGCGCTGGCTGTCCTCATCGTGCTGTTCGCGGTGGTGACGGGCATGGGCTTCTGGGCGACCCGGTGGCGCAAGGCCGACAGCATGGAGTCGCTCGACGAGTGGGGCCTCGGCGGCCGCAGGTTCGGCACCTGGGTGACGTGGTTCCTGCTCGGCGGTGACCTCTACACGGCATACACCTTCGTCGCGGTGCCTGCGGCGATGTTCGCGCTGGGGGCCGTGAGCGGCTTCTTCGCCGTGCCTTACACGATCGTGCTCTACCCGATCATCTTCGTGTTCATGGCGCGGCTCTGGTCGGTCAGCCACCGGCACGGATACGTCACGCCGGCCGACTTCGTGAAGGGCCGCTACGGCTCCCGCGGGCTGTCGCTGGCCGTCTCGGTCACGGGAATCCTCGCGACGATGCCGTACATCGCGCTCCAGCTCGTCGGCATCCAGGCCGTCCTCGAGGTGGCCGGCCTCGGTGGCAGCAACGCCCTCGCCAAGGACCTCCCGCTGTTCATCGCGTTCGCGCTGCTCGCGGCCTACACGTACTCCAGTGGCCTGCGCGCGCCCGCAGTCATCGCCTTCGTCAAGGACGGGCTGATCTACCTCGTCATCATCGTCGCGGTCATCTACCTCCCGTCCAAGTTCGGTGGCTGGGACCACATCTTCAGCGCCGCCCAGACCAAGATGGCGACGCCGAGCAAGGTGACCGGCAAGCCGACGGGTGCGTTCATCCCCAGCGCCCAGCAGTACTGGGCCTACGCCACCCTGGCGGTCGGCTCGGCGCTGGCGCTTGTTCATGTACCCCCACTCGATCACGGCGACCCTGTCGAGCTCGAGCCGCAACACGATCCGTCGCAACGCGGCCATCCTGCCGGCCTACTCGTTCGTACTGGGCCTGCTCGCCCTGCTCGGATGGGTGGCCATCGCCGCCAAGACCAAGCCGATCGGTCTCGACGGCAAGCTCAACCCGCAGCTGGTCATCCCCCAGCTGTTCGAGGACTCGTTCCCGAACTGGTTCGCGGGGGTGGCGTTCGCGGCAGTCGCCATCGGTGCCCTCGTACCCGCGGCCATCATGTCGATCGCGGCAGCCAACACCTTTACCCGGAACATCTACCGCGACTTCATCAAGCCCGACGCTACCCACGCCCAGGAGGCCCGGGTCTCCAAGCTGAGCTCCCTGGTGGTCAAGGCGTTTGCGCTGGTGTTCGTCCTGACCCTCGACAAGCAGAACGCCATCAACTTCCAGCTCCTCGGAGGCATCTGGATCCTGCAGACGTTCCCCGCGATCGTCTTCGGGCTCTACACCCGGTGGTTCCACCGCTGGGGTCTGCTCGCAGGCTGGGCGGTGGGCATGGTCTACGGCACGATCACGGCGTACAACGTGATCAACCCAGCGACCAAGGCCCACTTCGGCGGCTCGCTGGACATCATCCCCACCATCGGCAAGATGGGCTACATCGCGACGACGGCCTTTGCCATCAACGTGATCATCGCCGTGGTGCTCACCCTGGTCCTGCGCGCACTCAAGGTGGCGCCGGGCCTCGACGAGACGATCAAGGGCGACTACTTCGCGGACGCGGGCGACCCTCGCGTCGAGAAGAACCTCGGGATGGATACCCACCTCACGACCGGCACACCCTGATCCAACCGGCTCCCAACCGGGCGGTGGCTCGCGCATGGCGCGGGTCGCCGCCCGTTGGTTTCCCCGTCGGGTCCGTCGTATGCCGCGCGCTCAGAACACGGTGGGGGGCGTGGCCCGACGGCGCCGCTGCAGCACCCGGGTCAAGGCGTCCACGACCTGCGGGTCGTACTCGTAGCCGAGGCCCAGGTGGATCCGCTCCATGGCGCGCTCATCGTTCTCGCCATGAGGGCCGGACATGTCGTCGTAGGCGTTGGCGACCTTGATGATGCGGCTCGCCATGGGCAGATCCTGGCCGAACTCGCGCACCTGACGGTAGGGGGTCGTCTGGGCCTCCATGATCGCTGCCACCGTGTCGAGCACGCCGGTGCTGCGGACGATCTCGGCGCCGTCGTGGGCGATGCGCTGCTGGTCAGCGGGAGCGGCCATCACCGTGGCGCCGTGCGGGATGGGCTCGCGCAGGGCGACCTGGCCGAGGTCGTGCAGCAGCGCGGCATACTCCAGGTCGGTCAGGTCACGCTGCCCCATGCCGAGGTCACGTCCGACCGCAATGCTCGTGCGCGTCACGCGCTCGGCGTGGTCGACCCCGGTGTACCCGGCGCGCTCGGTCAGCGACGAGAGGGCTCCGATCGTCTGGCGGTACGTCGTGCGGATGTTCGCGAACCGGCGGACCGCGAAGTACGTCAGCACCAGGGGGAAGAGGAACAGCGGCAAGGCGGCGATCCCGATGGCGAACTCTGCCAGCGCGATCAGGGCTCCGGAGGTGACCAGCGCCGAGGCGAGGCCGGCCGTCGACCGCAGCTCGTCAGCCACCGCCGGCAGAACCGGGGCGTGGTCACGGCCAGCGCGGACCGCCGCCTCGAGGGTGAGGGTGACCACCATCGTCACCGCCCCCACGAGGACCATGAGGATGCCGACGAGCCAGCGACGCTGGTCCCACTGGGACTGCCACACCATCAGGGTCTGGCCCCGGAAGACGATCTCGCGGTAGACCACCGGCGCCACTGCGGCACCGACGACCCGGGCGGCCGTGTCCGCCCAGCCGACGGGGGCTCCGGCGATCCGGAGCAAGGTCGTGCCGACGAGCATGCCGGCGCAGATGGTGACGATCACGGCCGCGGCGCCGATCTCGGTGCCGACCGGCATCGGCAACGCCGACAGCGAGAGCCCGAGCGCGGCAGCAGTCGACATCGGGGCCGTCTCGCGGCTGGTGAGGACGGTGAGCCGAGCGGTCTCACCGAGGGCGATCGTCACCATGAACAGGGAGAGGTGGAACCAGGTGGTCCCGTCGATCTGCGGGAGATCGTCGCGGACGTACCAGACCGAAGCCAGGGCGATGAGAACCGCAAGCGCCGCCACCGGCAGCCGCAGGTCGACGGAAAGCCGCCGCAGCGCCCTCATGCCGAGCCCCTCGCCGGCACGACCTGCCGGGGAGCGGCGCTGTGCAGGCTGGCCCGCAGGTCGGCCCGGGCTGCGAAGAGGTCCGAGACCTCGGGCTCGTCGTGGTCCAGGGCCACTCCGGCAGACGCCAACAGCTCGGGCGACCGGTCGGTCGTCGTCCAGTCATGGCGGGCCAGGACGCGGCCCAGGGCCTCGACGATCTGGGGGTCGAACTGGGTGCCGGCCCGACGTTCCACCTCGGCGTGGGCCTGCTCCACGGTGAACGCGGGTCGGTACGCCCGAGTGGTCGTCAGGGCGTCGAAGGTGTCGGCGACCGCGACGATCCGGGCCACCAGCGGGATGGCCTGGCCGGCGAGCCCGTCGGGGTAACCGTGGCCGTCCCAGCGCTCGTGGTGGTGAGCGATGCCGTCGACGGAGCCCTCCAGGAAGTCGATGCCTCGGACGAGGTCGACCCCACCGTGGGCATGGTCGGCGATGACGGCGAGCTCCTCGTCGTTCAGGTCGCGGCGGGGACGCAGCAACCGAGTGGGCACCCCCACCTTGCCGATGTCGTGGAGCATGCCGGACGTCCGGATCTCCTGGATCTCCTTGTGCCCGAGCCCGATCGCCTCGGCCAACCACTCGGACAACTTGGCCACCCGGTCGCTGTGCCCTGCGTTGTGGGGGTCCTTGGTCTCGACCGCGGCGACCAGGGCACGAAGTGTGCGCTCGTGGGCGCGGAACTCCTCGCCGTACTGGACGAAGGCCCACCGGGCCACGAACAACGGCGCCAGCACGAGGACTGAGCTGAACCACCCGACCCGGGCCGGAACCCACAGCACGACGTAGAGGAACCCGATGACGCCGTAGCCGATATAGGCAGGCCCCATCGTGCTGAGCAGCTTCCAGGCGTGCATCCGCACGGGCACGCCGTTGGCGACGCGCATGACCAAGGACAGCGCGACCGCGTTCGTGAGGCACTGCGCCACGTCCGCCAGGATCAGCGGCAGGCCGACCCGGAGCAACAGCTGGGCGGCGCCCGCCACGCCATCAGCGTGGGGAGGGCCCCCGGCGAGGCGGTACACGACCGCGCTGACCGTAGCCATCCAGCCGAACATGCCGATGTTGAACACCCGCACGATCGGCTTGTCAGGCCCAAGCGCGACCAGCGTCGACACGATGCCGACGATGCCAGCACCGACCGGGCCGACCAGCACCGCGGCAGCCAGCATGACGATGCTGGTGAACGAGATCTGGACGCGCTGGCCGACGCTGGTCTCGCGCAGGGTCCAGCTGGCGATCCCGAGCACCGCGAGGATGCCCAGGGCCAACCAGTCACGCGGTGGCCCAGCCCAGACCCAGCTGACAGCCAGCAGCGCCAAGGAACTCGAGAAGACGACGGCAACGGTGACCACCGTCGCCCACGACTCGAAGCGACCTGATCCCTCGGCTTCGGGGCTCACAACGCAAATCTAGACGTCACGAGCACCGAGCTGGAGGGCGGCTCAGTTACCCCAGCCCCAGCTCGTGGTGCGCGGGCCGGCGGACAGCGCCTCAGCGGGGGTAGAGATGGGGGCGTTCTCGAGAAGCATGGACTCGACGTTGGGGGTGATCGCCTTCATGGCAGGTCTCCTTCTGACCGGTTGGCCGCGGCGGCAGCACAGCAGGTCATCTATGAGCTCCGAATGGTCAGGGGCGCCACTCGGCAGCAAAGTCAATGATGCCGGTAGATCTGGCCGATTCGTGAGTTTCCGCATCGTTCTTGACCAAAACTTGAAGGTCTAGGGGTGACCTCTCTGCCGTTTCTCGTCCCGGGCCTGGGCTGTGCGACAATGTCCGACGGACCGGGCGCGCACGAGCGCCACCTCACCACTGACGGAGTGACACCCATGAGCAAGCGCGCCCGCAAGCGCCGCTCGCGCAAGGGCAACGCGGCCAACCACGGCCGCAAGCCCAACGCCTGAGCACGCGCACGACGCACCCTGAACACGACGAACACAGGGGCGCGGACCCGGTCGATGACCGGATCCGCGCCCCTGTGTCGTGTGGACGCCCTGTGTCGTGGCGCTCAGTCGTTCAGCGTGACCTGGATCGTCGTGATCCGGGCCATGATCTGGGTGCGCAGCTCGAACGGCGCCTCTTCGCAGGCGCACGACCGCTTCACCAGCGCCTTGAGCGCCTGGTCCAGGTCGTACTCCTTCAGGCAGGGGCCACACTCGTCGAGGTGCTGCTTGATCTTCGTGGTGTCGTCCGGCGTCATCTCGCCGTCGAGGTACTCATAGACCCGGTGAAGGACCTCAGAGCAGTCGGAGCTGGCGTCGGTGGGACCGCTGGCGCAGGTCATGAGTCCGCCCCCTGGGTGGCAAAGCCGCGCTCGGCGGCATACTCGGTCAGGAGCTCGCGCAGCTGGCGCCGGCCACGGTGCAGCCGCGACATCACGGTGCCGATGGGAGTGTCCATGATCTCCGCGATCTCCTTGTAGGCAAATCCTTCGACGTCGGCGAGGTAGACCGCCATCCGGAAGTCGTCGGGGAGCGCCTGGAGCGCACGCTTGACCTCGGTGTCAGGCAGGTGGTCCAACGCCTCGGTCTCGGCCGAGCGCAGGCCTGACGACGTGTGTGACTCGGCGCGCGCCAGCTGGTAGTCCTCGATCTCCGAGGCGTCCGACTGCTGGGGCTCACGTTGCCGCTTGCGATAGGTGTTGATGTAGGTGTTGGTGAGGATGCGATACATCCACGCCTTGAAGTTCGTGCCCGGCCGGTACTGGTGGAACGCGGCATAGGCCTTGGCGTAGGTCTCCTGGACGAGGTCCTCGGCGTCAGCGGGGTTGCGCGTGGTGCGCAGCGCCGCGGAGTAGAGCTGGTCCAGAAGGGGCATCGCCTCGCGCTCGAACCGCGCTTGGCGGTCCTCGCGGGACTCGGTGGCCACATCGACGGTGGAGTCGGTGGCGTGGGGTGCGGGGGTGTCAGTCATTGCCCTCCAGCCTAGCCCGAGGCGGGGCACCGACGGTGCGGTGAGAACTGGCACGGAACGGGGCTCCTCTCGGTGGTCTCGTCAGTCTTCAACCAGACCGACCTGCCGGTCATTCCCTCCAGCTCTTCACAGGCTCAGCACAGGGTCCATGCACGTCGTGCCCAGCGAACGGGAGCACTCTCTGTCCCGACAGCGACGAAGACGGGAGCACACCGTGGGTACGCGCCCCAGAGGCACGAAGACGTGGGCGGTGGCGGCAGTAGCCGCCGCGGTGGTCGCGGCTGCGGCGGGTGGCTGGGCGCTCGCGCGCCCCACCACGAGCGCCGCGACCACCACCTCGATCACGACGACCGCCACGACCGGCACCATCCGGCAGACCGTGTCGGCGTCCGGGACGCTGGCCCCAGCCAGGCGCGCGGACCTGTCCTTCGCGGTCTCGGGCACGGTCACCGCCGTGCCGGTCGCGGTCGGCGACAAGGTCACCAAAGGCGCCACCCTCGCGACCCTGCGCAACGACGCCCTGCAGTCGGCCGTCGACACCGCTCAAGCCGGAGTGACCGCCGCCCAGGACCAGGTGAACGCCGGATCGAGCACGGCCGCGGCGGCGGCCTCGGCGCAGGCGCAGCTCGCCGCAGCGCAGAGCACCCTGTCCCGGGCCCAGCAGCAGCTGGCCGCCGCGACCCTCACCTCGCCCATCTCCGGGGTCGTCGCGGCCGTGGGAGTCGGTGTCGGCGACATCGTCGGGTCGGGCTCGACGGGGTCCGGGTCGACGGGGTCGGGTGGCTCGGGTTCGGGTGGCTCGGGTTCGGGTGGCTCGGGTTCGGGCGGCTCGGGGTCCGGCGGCTCGGGGTCGTCGGGCGCGAGCTCGTCCAGCAGCGCCCAGTTCACGGTGATCTCCACCAACGCCTGGGTCGTCGACGCGAGCGTCGCCGCCGCCGACCTGGCTCAGGTGCGCAAGGGCCTGCAGGTCCAGATCAGCGTCGATGGCAGCTCGCAGCAGATCTTCGGCACGGTCAGCTCGGTGGGCGTGATGGCCTCGGCCGGCAGCTCGGGCACCGCGACCTTCCCCGTCGTCGTCACCGTCACCGGGTCACCCGCGGGCCTGTATGCCGGCGCGACGGTTACCGCGGCCATCGTCGTCAAGCAGCTCACCAACGTCCTCACGGTGCCCAGCGCGGCCGTGAGCTCCGACGCCAACGGCCCCTACGTCACCGTCGTGAAGAACGGCATCCAGACGAGGACCCCCGTGGTGCTGGGAACCGTTTTCGGGGGCGTCACCCAGATCACCACGGGGCTGTCGGACGGCGCCCAGGTCCTGGTTCGGCAGATCCGACTCCCCCAGGGGACCACCGGTGGCACGGGGCGGCAGCGCACCGGCGGGTTCGGCGGCGGGTTCGGCGGCGGTGGCGGTGGGTTCGGCGGCGGTGGCGGTGGGTTCGGCGGCGGTGGCGGTCAAGGCGGCGCAGCGCCGTCGGGCGCGGCGACGCCATGACCATGCCAGCCCGCCCCGTCATCCTCCGCCTCACCGACGTCCGCAAGACCTACGCCACCGGAAGCCTCGAGGTCGAGGCCCTGCGCGGCGTGAGCCTGACCGTGCAGACCGGCGACTACGTCGCGATCATGGGTCCCTCCGGATCCGGCAAGTCGACCCTCATGCACATCCTCGGGTGCCTCGACGTGCCGACCCACGGTCGCTACGAGCTCGCGGGACAGGACGTCAGCGACCTCGACGAGGCCGAGCTGGCCGAGATCCGCAACGCACGAATCGGCTTCGTGTTCCAGCAGTTCAACCTGCTGCCGACGCTCACCGCCTGGCGCAACGTGGCCCTCCCCCTGTGCTACTCCGGAGTGCCCGCGCCCGTCCGCCGTGCGCGTGCGGTCGCCGCCCTCGAGCGCGTCGGGCTGGGCGACCGGGTCGACCATCGCCCCGGTGAGCTCTCCGGTGGTCAGCAGCAGCGGGTCGCCATCGCCCGTGCCCTGGTGACCGACCCCGCCCTGCTGCTCGCCGACGAGCCAACCGGCAACCTCGACTCGACCTCGACCGAGGACATCCTGCGGTTGCTCGACGAGCTCAATGGCGCGGGCCGGACCATCCTGCTCATCACCCACGAGCCCGACGTGGCGCATCGCGCCGGGCGCACCGTACGGATCCGTGACGGCCTGCTCGACGACCTCACGCCGGCGGGGGCCCGGGCATGAGCCTCGCGGAGACGCTGCGCACCGCCCTCGAGGCCATCTCGGCCCGGCGGCTGCGCTCGATCCTCACCACCTTGGGCATCCTCATCGGCATCGCCGCCGTCATGCTCACCGTCGGCCTGGGGCAGGGCGCCCAGAACGCGGTCCGCGACCAGATCGGCAAGCTCGGCTCGAACCTGCTCATCGTCTCCCCCGGCAGCACGACGACCAGCGGCGGACTACGCGGCGGCCGGGGCTCGGCCTCGACCCTGACGACCCGTGACGCGGCGATGCTCGCCGACCACGGCGTGGCGCCCGACATCGCCGGCGTCGCAGCGGTGAGCAGCTCCTCACAGTCGGTCGTGGCCGGCACGACCAACTGGACCACCCAGGTCGTCGGGACCACGCCGGACTGGCTCTCCGTCCGGTCGCGCTCGGTGACCGACGGCCGGTTCTTCTCGGCCGCCGAGGAGAACCAGGCGGCGCAGGTCGCCGTGATCGGCACCACGACGGCATCGGAGCTGTTCGGGCGACGCAGCCCGGTCGGTCAGTCGATCACCATCGAGGGATCGTCGTTCTCGGTGATCGGGGTGCTCGCCTCGATCGGCTCGACGACCACCGTCGACGAGGACGACACGGTGGTCGTGCCCGGGACGACGTATGCCGTACGGCTGAGCACCTCGGGCAACGCGGCATCGGTCAACACCCTCTACCTCAAGGCGAGCTCGCAGGACGGTCTCTCCGCGGCATACCAGGAGGCCCACGCTGCGCTGCTGACCGCGCACGGCGTGACCACCGCCAACGCCGACTTCTCGATCAGCAGCCAGGAGTCGCTCGTCCAGACGGCCACCTCCACCGACCGGACGTTGACGATCCTGCTCGCCGGGATCGCCGCGATCTCGTTGCTGGTGGGCGGAATCGGCGTCATGAACATCATGTTGGTGTCGGTCACCGAGCGGATCCGCGAGATCGGCCTGCGCAAGGCACTGGGCGCGACCCCGCGGGCCGTGCGACGCCAGTTCCTCGCGGAGGCCAGTGCGCTGGGCCTCGCCGGCGGCGTGCTCGGCCTGGCGCTCGGGTACGCCGGCGCGCGCATCCTCCCCCACTTCCTCAACCAGCCCGTGTCCATCGAGCCGTACGTGGCCGCCGGGGCGCTCGCGGTCTCGCTCGCCATCGGGATCGGCGCTGGCGTGTACCCCGCAACGCGAGCGGCCCGGCTCGCCCCCATCGACGCCCTGCGCAGCGAATGACCTGCGCTCCCAACCACCTTCAGGAGCACCCCATGACAACCGCTCACCGCACACCGTTGTCCCTCGCGATCGTGGGTGCCGCTGCCCTCCTGTTGGCGGCGTGCGGCGGCGGCTCCGCGGGAGCTTCGGGCGCCACGACCAGCGCCCCGAGCGCCACGACCGGCCAAGGTGGGGGTCGCTTCGGTGGTGGCGTCTTCCCGGGTGCGTCCGGGCTCGTCGCAGCCGTGGACGGCACAACCTTGCAGGTGCAGGGCGGTGGCACGCAGACCGCCGTCACCTGGACGGCGAGCACCCGGTTCACGTCACAGGTCCCCGCAAAGCTCTCGGACGTGCGGGTCGGCTCGTGCGTCATGGTGCGCAGCTCGAACACCGGCGCGACGCCCCAGCCCCCGACCGTCCAGGCCGTCAGCGTGGCCATCAGCCCGAGCGTCGCCGGAACCTGTGACGCCGGCGCCGCCCGTGGGGGCCGGGCCCGGCCGAGCGGCTCCCCCTCGGGTCAGCCGACCGGCACGGGACGCCCCGGCGGGGCGCGGGGGTTCGGCGGCTTCGGCGGGGCGTTCGGCATCGTGAAGTCCGTCAGCGGCACCTCTTTCACCGTCGACGCCACCACTGCCCGGCGGTCGGCGGCGACCGCCACGGCCACGCCGCCGGCGGTGCGCACCGTCCAGGTCACCACGACGAGCGCTACGACCTACACGAAGACCATCGCCGCCACGGCGAAGGCGGCAGCGGTGGGTACCTGCGTGGTCGCCCTCGGCAAGGCTGACGACACCGGCGCGATCAGCGCCACCTCGGTCACCGTCCGCCCGGCCGTGAACGGCGCCTGCGCGGGCGTCGGCGGTCGCGGTTTCGGCGGCCCGGCTGGCAACACGACGGGAACCACCAATGGCTGAGGTCCGAGTGACTCGCGCGGTCCGCCTCGGTTCCGCTGGCGTCGCCGCGGCCCTCGTCGTCGGCGGCGTGTGGATGGCCAGGTCGTATGCCGCGGGCGACCCGACGAGCGGGTACCGCACCGCCGCGGTGGCCCTCGGCAGCGTCGAGCAGACCGTCAACCTCACCGGAACGGTCCAGCGGGTCGACCAGAAGACGGCCAGGTTCGCCGTGTCCGGCACGGTCTCGTCGGTCGCGGTGGCGGTGGGCCAGACCGTGAAGAGCGGCCAGACCCTGGCGCAGCTGGCCACCCCCGACCTCGATGACGCGGTCGTGCAAGCCCGGGCCGAGGTCGCCAGGGCCCAGGCGAACCTCGCGGCCGACGAGAGCGGCAGCACCGGCTCGGCCAGCTCAACCGCCTCGGCCTCCAGCGCGTCCACCACCGGCGCATCCTTGACGGGCAGCTCGGCGGTCTCCGCCGTGTCCGCCGTCTTCTCGGCCACCCCGGCCGCCCTCGCGGTGACGGTCGCCCGCGCGACCGCGACACCCAGCGCGAGCGCCGCGTTCCGGGCCGTGACCCAGGCGCAGCAGGCCCTTGCGGCGGCCAGCACAGCGTCCGACCAGGCGCAGACGACGGCGCAGGCAGCCCTCACGTCGGCCGATACCGCCTGTGGCCCCGCGCTGGCGGGGGTGGGCACGAACTCGACCCCGACGGAGACGAGCACGTCGACCTCGACCCCCACCGCGTCGACCACCTCACCCGCACCGGGGTCCGGCACGCCTGACCCGGCATCCCTTGCCGTCTGCGCGACGGCGCTGCACACCGCGCAGACCACCCAGTCGGCGCTGTCCGCGGCACAGGCGTCGGTCACCTCGGCACAGACCCGCGTCTCTGACGCGATCTCGCTGTGGGAGAAGGCGGTTGAGGCCGTTGCCCAACGGGCCCCCGGCACCACGACCTCCGGCGCCGGCGGCCAGCGGGGCACGAGCGGAGCGGGCGCCGGCAGCACCACCGCTCGCGCCGGGACCGGGACGCGATCGGGGTCGGGCGCGTCCACCAAGAGCTCCGGCTCGACCTCGCGCTCGGGTGCGGGTTCTGGGGCGGGCACCGGCTCCGCCTCGGGAACAGGGTCTGGCACGCGGTCGCAGGCGAGCACCAGCGGCAGCTCGGCGAGCCGGGTCGCGTCCGACCAGGCGGCCCTCGCCCAGGCCCAGGCGAAGCTCACGCAGGCTCAGGCTGACCGGGCGAGCGCGACTCTCGTCGCGCCGCTCCCCGGCACGGTCGCCGCAGTCGGCCTCGCAGTCGGAGGGGCGTCGAGTGCGGGTGGCATCACGATCGTCTCGGGTACCGCGGCCCAGGTCACGGTCGCCGTCCCGGCAGCATCGATCGCCACGGTGGTCGTGGGACAGCGGGTGCTCGTCACCCCGCCGGGCGCGACCCAGTCCGTGGAGGGAACCGTCGAGCAGGTCGGCCTGCTCCCCAGCGCGTCGACCGCGGCGCAGGCAAGTTCCAGTGCCGCCCCGACCTACCCCGTCGAGGTGCTGGTGGGCGACGCCACCCCCACGCTCGCGAGTGGGGCCCGGGCCTCGGCCAGCATCATCGTGGGCAGCGTCGACCGCGTCGTGACCGTGCCGAACTCCGCCATCACAGTGACGGGGCCCGGCGCCGGCGTGGTGAGCGTCGTCAGCGGCGTCACGACGACCCGGACCCGCGTGTCCCTGGGCCTCGTGGGCGCCACCCGGACCCAGGTCACCAAGGGCCTGTCTGCGGGCCAGCAGGTCCTGCTCGCGGACGCGACCCAGCCGCTGCCCACGTCCTCCGCGACCCAGAACCGGTTCGGCGGGACCGGCCAGTTCGGCGGTGGTCAGTTCGGCGGTGGTCAGTTCGGTGGTGGTCAGTTCGGTGGCGGTGGCGGCCAGTTCGGGGGCGGCGCCGGTCGGGCCGCTGTCGGCGGCTGACCACCGGCCGCTCGCCTCAGGGCGTCGGAACCGGTGGGGACACCGCGGTGAGGAACGCCACCGCCGCGGCCACCACGTCGGCAGGAGCTCGCCCGAAGCTGTGGGTGCCCTTCACCCCGACGACGGATGCCGGGTCGGGCACCGTGGCGCGGACCTCGTCCGGTGTCCCGAACGGGTCCCGAGCCCCCTGGATGACGCACACCGGCAGGCCCGCCTCGATGGGACGCAGCAGCTCGGGCGCGCGCGACGCCTCGGGCCGGCCCGGCAGGTGCAGCGGAAAGGCCAGGCACAGCACGGCATCCGCGCCGAGCTGCTCAGCGGTCCGGCAGGCCACCCGTGCCCCCGCGCTGCGGCCGCCCAGCACCAGCGGTCCGGGCAGGGCACCGCGCCCCGAGCGCAGCGCCGACACGATCGGCAGCCACGCCTCGTCCAGCGCCGCGGGACGGCTGGCGACCCGGCGTCCGGCCAGGCGCCACGGCTGGTCGACGAGGGCGACCGCCCACCCCTGCGCGCTCATCGCCTCGGTGACGGCGAGGACGTCCCCGGTCCAGTCGCGACCACCTGCCCCGTGGCCGAGCACGAGCGTCGCCCGAGCGCCCCGCGGGCGGTGGATCGTCGCCCGCCCCGGCCCCTGCGGCGTGTCGATCTCGACGACGCGTGGGGTCGTCACGACCCACCGCCGATGATCTCGCCGGTCATCGGGTCGACCACCCCGTCGAGCTCGTCCTCGCCCACCGGCTCGATGAGCTGCGGGCCGTTGCTGCGGTTCGACGACACCGCCCTGCCCACGGGGTGGGCCTCGAAGCGCCCGGGCGCCGCGAAGGCGAGCAACCTGGCCACCTCGCCCGGATCGCTCATCGTCGGGTCGAGCCAGGTGGACCAGTCGTCGCGCTCGAGGACCAGCGGCTGCCGGTCGTGGATGCGGTCGAGACCGGGCTCCGCCTCGGTCGTGATGATGGTGAAGGTCGTCAGCCACGCCTCGGGGTCGTCCGAGTCGGCGATCGCCCGGTCCCGCCAGAACTCGTAGAGCCCCGCGAACGCCACCTCCTGGCCGTCGGTCCGGTGCATGAAGAACGGCTGCTTGCGCGGGTTGCCCTTGGCGTCCTTGGCGACCGGCGACTTCTGCCACTCGTACCAGCCCGCCGCCGGCACGAGGCACCGCCGGGCGAGCGCGGCCTTGGCGAACGCGCCCTTCTCCAGCACCGACTCTGCGCGCGCGTTGATCATCCGGGTGCCGATCGTGACGTCCTTCGACCAGCTCGGCACCAGACCCCAGGTGAGCAGGCGCAGCTGACGGACCGGCGAGGCCGGCTCCGCGGCATACTCCTCCCGCAGCTCACGCGGGACGCGGGCGAGCACGACAGGGGCCTGCTTGCTGGGGGCGAGGTTGAAGTCCGGGGTGCCGGGCGGCGGCGACTGCGGGTTCTTGAGGATGCTGCGCGCCGGCTCGGAGGTCCGGTCCTCCTCGACCTCGAACTCCTCGACCAGCTCGCCGGGGCTGGCAGTGGCTGCATAACGGCCGCACATGCCGGCCAGACTACGTGCGCGGCGAGGACGTCAGTGGACCAAGTACGCAACGACCGTGCGCAGGCCATACGGTAGGACGGACCGACGCGCATCCTCCGAGATCACCAGGAGTGTGACCATGACCCTCGTCCGCCGCGTGGCCCGACCGATGCTGGCTGCGATCTTCGTCGTCCAGGGACTCGAGCAGCTGCGCCACCCGTCCGCCCTGTCCGGCAAGGTCGCCCCTCTCGCCGCCCAGCTCGCGCCGCTCGGTGTGCCCGACGACCCCGAGCTGCTCGTGCGCGCCAACGGCGCGACGATGGTCGGTGGTGGCGCACTGCTCGCCACGGGGCGTATGCCGCGCACCGCCGCCTGGGCGCTGGCCGGGGCGCTCGTGCCGACCACCTACGTGGGCCACGCGTTCTGGGCAGAGAGCGACCCGGCGACCAAGCGCATGCAGCGCATCTCCTTCCTCAAGAACCTCGGGTTGCTGGGCGGCCTGCTGCTCGCTGCCGTCGACACCGAGGGCAGGCCCGGGCTCGCCTACCGCGCTGGCATGGCCGGTCACGCCGCCAAGCGCACCGCGCGCCGCACCCGGCGCGAGGCCAAGCTGGCCGCGCACGCAGCCCGCCGCGAGGCCAAGCTTGCCGCGACCCAGGCGCACGATGCCCTCACCTGACCCCGCGCCACCCCGACCCCATGACGGCGACTGGGCGGCCCCGTTCGCCCGCGGCCCGGTCCACGCTGACGCCGTCCTGCCGGGCAGCAAGTCGCTCACCAACCGCTACCTCGTCCTGGCCGCCCTGGCCAGCAGCACCTCACGCCTGCGCCGGCCACTGCGCTCGCGTGACACGCTCCTCATGGCGCAGGCGCTGCGCCAGCTCGGCGCCGGGATCGACGACGCCACCTCGGACGTGCTCGGTGGGGCCGACTGGATCGTCACCCCGGCGACCCTGCGTGGCGGCACCCGGATCGACTGTGGACTGGCCGGCACGGTGATGCGGTTCCTGCCGCCCATCGCCGCCCTCTGCGACGGCGTGGTGGAGTTCGACGGCGATGCCCAGGCTCGCGTGCGGCCGATGGGTCCGGTCCTGGAGTCGCTGCGCACGCTTGGTGCCCGCGTCGACGACGGCGGCCGCGGCGCCCTCCCGTTCGCCGTGCACGGCAAGGGCGGTATGCCGGGCGGCTCGGTCACCCTCGACGCCTCGTCGTCGTCCCAGTTCGTCTCGGCGCTGCTGCTCGCGGGGGCGCGCTACGACGACGGTGTGACGATCCACCACCAGGGCGCGCCCGTGCCGTCCGAGCCGCACATCGACATGACCATCGAGACGCTGCGCGACGCCGGGGCGATCGTCGACGACAGTGAGCCCGACCTCTGGCGCATCGAGCCGTCCGAGCTCGGCGGCCTCGACGTCCAGGTCGAGCCGGATCTCTCGAACGCCGCGCCCTTCCTGGCTGCTGGCCTCGTGAGCGGCGGCCGGGTGACCGTGCCGGGTTGGCCGCAGCACACCACGCAGGCCGGTGACGCCATCAGGGACATCCTCGACGCGATGGGCGCCGACGTCACCCTCACCCGCGACGGGCTCACCGTGTCGGGGGCCGGCGACGTGTCGGGCATCGACGTCGACCTGCACGACGCGAGCGAGCTGACCCCGGTCGTGGCCGCGCTCGCCGCGCTCGCCGACTCCCCCTCGGAGATCCGTGGGGTCGCCCACATCCGGGGTCACGAGACCGACCGCCTGGCCGCCCTGGCCCGCGAGCTCACCGCGCTGGGGGGCTCCGTGCGCGAGACCGAGGACGGACTGCGCATCGCCCCGGCGCGGCTGTCCGGCGGCCGCTTCCACACGTATGCCGACCACCGCATGGTGATGGCCGGCGCGGTCCTCGGTTTGCGGGTCCCGGGCCTGGTCGTCGAGGACGTGGGCACCGTCGCCAAGACGCTGCCTGACTTCGTGCCCCTGTGGGAGCAGCTGCTCGTCGCCGATCGCGACTCAGCGAGCGCATGAACCGGCGCACCTCGGACTACGACGAGAGCGACGTCCGCATCCGGCCGAGCCGTCGCGGCTCACGCCCGCGGTCGAAGGACCGCCCGACCCACGAGGACGCCGTGCCCGGCATGGTGACGGCCGTCGACCGGGGCAGGTACACCGTGCTCATGGCGGCCGGGGTCGGCGGCAAGGGCCTGCCCGAGCGCGTGGTCCTGGCAATGAAGGCGCGCGAGCTCGGGCGCAAGGGCATCGTCGTCGGCGACGAGGTCGGGCTGGTCGGAGACACGTCCGGCAACCCCGACGGGCTGGCCCGCGTCGTGCGTGTGCACCCGAGGCGCTCGGTGCTGCGCCGTTCCGCCGACGACACCGACCCGGTCGAGCGGGTCATCGTGGCCAATGCCGACCAGCTCGTCATCGTCTCAGCCCTGGCCAACCCCGAGCCACGACCGCGCCTCATCGACCGCTGCCTCGTGGCCGCCTACGACGCCGGCCTGACGCCGTTGCTCGTGCTCACCAAGGCCGACCTGCAGGATCCCGGCCCGTTCCTCGCCAACTACGCGCCCCTGGACGTACCCCACGTGGTGACCTCCAGCGCCAGCCAGGACTTCGAGGGCCTCGAAGCGCTGCACGAGCGCCTCCACGGCCGGGTCAGCGTCTTCGTCGGCCACTCGGGCGTCGGCAAGTCCACCCTCGTCAACGGACTGGTGCCCGACGCCCGCCGCGCGATCGGCATCGTCAACGCCGTCACCGGCCGGGGGCGGCATACCTCGTCCTCTGCTGTGGCCTTGCGCCTACCGGGCGGCGACGGCTGGGTCATCGACACCCCGGGGGTGCGCTCGTTCGGGCTGGCGCACGTCAACCTCGAGCGCATCATCGTCCACTTCCCCGACCTCGAGCCCGGCACCGCGCTGTGCCCCCGCGGATGCAGCCACGACGAAGAGGAGTGCGCGTTGGACGCCTGGGTGGCCTCGGGCCAGGCGGGGCCCGCCGGACCCTCGAGACTCGAGTCCCTGCGCAGGCTGCTCCAGGCGCGATCCGGCGAAACGGACTGACACCGGCGGTGCCGCCCTCCTGGGCAGGAGGGCGGCACCGTCAGGACAGCTGGCGTCGAACGGGTCGTCGACGCACCAGGCTCAGGCGTCGAGCGGCTGGTCGGTCAGGTCCACCGTCTCGATGACCTCACGCGGCTGCGCGAAGTGACAGGCCGACAGGTGACCGCCCATGCCGTCCGGACGCAACTCGAGCAGCGGGATGTCGGTCGTGCACTTGTCCTGTGCCTTCCAGCACCGGGTGTGGAACCGACACCCTGACGGCGGGTTGGCCGGCGAGGGCACGTCGCCCTTGAGGACGATCTGCTCGCGCTTGTCACGCAGCGTCGGGTCGGGCACGGGCACCGCCGACAGAAGCGCCTGGGTGTAGGGGTGGGTCGGACGACCATAGATCTCGTCCTCCTCGCCCAGCTCGGCCATCTTGCCGAGGTACATGACCCCGACCCGGTCGGAGATGTGCCGCACCACGGACAGGTCGTGCGCGATGAAGATGTACGACAGGCCGAGCTCGTCCTGGAGCTTCTCCATGAGGTTGACGACCTGCGCCTGCACCGACACGTCGAGCGCCGAGACCGGCTCGTCGCAGATCAGCACCTTGGGGTTGAGCGCGATGCCTCGGGCGATGCCGATGCGCTGCCGCTGGCCACCGGAGAACTGGTGGGGGTAGCGGTTGATGTGCTCGGGGTTGAGCCCGACGAGGTCCAGCAGGTCCTGCACCGCGCGGCGGCGCCCCTTCTTCGGCACGACGTCAGGGTGGATGTCGAACGGCTCGCCCACGATGTCGCCCACCGTCTTGCGCGGGTTGAGCGAGGTGTACGGGTCCTGGAACACGATCTGGATGTCGCGCCTCAGCCGCCGCATGGCACGCCCCTTCTGGGCGTACATGTCGACACCGTCGAAGATCAAGGTGCCGGAGGTCGGTTCCTCGAGCCGCATGAGCAGCCGGCCCAGGGTCGACTTGCCACAGCCGGACTCGCCGACGATCCCGAGCGTCTCACCCTTGAGGAGCTCGAAGCTCACGCCGTCGACGGCCTTGACGTTGCCGACCGTGCGGCGCAGCACACCACCCTTGATCGGGTAGTACTTGACCAGATCGGTCGCGGTCAGAATGGCCTCAGCCATTGAGGACCTCCTCGGCAAAGTGGCAGGCGGACTCGCGACCGGGCGCGACCTCGCGCAGCGGCGGACGATCCGTACGGCAGATGTCCTGGACGAACTTGCAGCGCGGGTTGAAGGCGCAACCGGACGGAATCCGCATGAGGTTCGGCGGCAGACCGCCGATCGCGGCGAGCTGCTGGCCCTTCTGGTCGAGGCGAGGGATCGACTCGAGGAGGCCCTTGGTGTACGGGTGCGCGGGCTTGCGGTAGAGGTCGAACACGTCGGCGCGCTCGACGATCCGGCCGGCATACATCACCGCGATCTTGTCGGCGACGTCAGCGACCACGCCGAGGTCGTGGGTGATCAGGATGAGCCCCATCTGGCGCTCCTCCTGCAGCTCCTGCAGCAGCGCCATGATCTGCGCCTGCACGGTGACGTCGAGCGCGGTGGTCGGCTCGTCGGCGATGAGCACCGCCGGGTCGAGCGCGATGGCCATCGCGATCATGATGCGCTGGCGCATGCCACCGGAGAACTGGTGGGGGTAGGCCTTGACGCGTTCCTTGGCCGCCGGGATCTGCACCCGCTGCATGAGCTTGACCGCGCCCTCGAGGGCATCGGACTTGTTCATACCGCGGTGGACCCGGTACATCTCGGCGATCTGCCAGCCCACCGGGAACACCGGGTTGAGCGAGGAGAGCGCGTCCTGGAAGACCATCGAGATCTCCGGGCCACGGGTCTTGCGCCGTGGCTCGTCGGGCATGGTCAAGAGGTCCTTGCCGCAGTAGCGGATCTGGCCCTCAGGGATGACCGCCGGCGGCATGTCGAGGATGCCCATGATCGCCTGGGCGGTCACCGACTTGCCCGACCCGGACTCGCCGAGGATCGCCAGCGTCTCACCCTGGTAGAGGTTGAAGTTCACGCCGTTGATCGCCTTGGCGACGCCCTCGGGGGTGTGGAACTCGACGTGGAGGTTGTCCACCTCGAGCAGCAGGCCGTCCTGGGGTTGGTACTGCGACTCGGGGGTGGCCTTTGCGGACCTGGATGCAGTGGTCGTCATGTGTGGGGTCTCCTGCCTCAGCGCGACTTGGGGTCGAAGGCATCGCGCACCGCGTCGCCGAGCATGATGAAGGCCAGAACCGCCAGGCTCAGGAAGAGGCTGGGGAACAGCAGGATGTGCGGGGTGGTCCGCAGCGCCACGAGGGCGTCGGAGATCGCGACACCCCACGACACCGCGGGGGGCGTCAGACCGATACCGAGGAAGCTCAGGGTCGCCTCGACCGCGATGAAGACACCGAGGTTGATCGTCGAGACGACGATGACCGGGGCGACCGCGTTCGGCAGCACGTGGGACCGGATGATCCGCCACGGAGTCGCGCCGAGGGCGCGCGCCGCCTGGACGTAGTCGTTGGGCTTCACCTGCAGCACGCTCGAGCGCATCAACCGGGCGATGCTCGTCCAGCCGAAGGTCGCGAGCACGAGCACGACCTTGCCGACGACCACGAGGTAGGGGCTGTCCGGGTTGTTGGGGAACGTCGCCATGAAGAGGATGCCGCCCAGCAGCAACGGGATCGCGAAGAACACGTCCGTGATGCGCGAGATCAGGGAGTCCAGCCAGCCGCCGTAGTAGCCGGCAAGGACACCCATGATGCCGCCGATGAGGGTCGTCACCACCGTCGCGAAGACACCCACGAGGATCGACGCCCGCGCACCGTAGATCGTGCGGGAGTAGATGTCGTAGCCCTGGATGTCGCGGCCGAACCACGCGTGGGCGTTCGGCGTCTGACGGGCATCCGCGAGCAGGGCGTTGTTGGGGTCGCGGTTGGTGAACAGCTCGGGCCAGGCCGCCATGAGGACGAACAGCAGGATCAGCGTGACCGACACCCAGAAGATCGGGTTCTTCTTCAGGGACCGCCAGGCGTCGGACGTCAGGGACCGGGCGGCCTCGTCACTTCCGGGGGTCCCGGACTCTGCCGAGACGACAAGGGTCGACGATGCCTCAGTCATGGCTGATCCTCGGGTCGAGCACGCCGTACAACAGGTCGACGAGCAGGTTAACGAGCAGGAACACCAGCACCAGGATCGTCACGGTGCCGACGACGGAGACGCCGTCACGGTTGTGGATGCCCGTGTAGAGGTAACCGCCGACGCCCTGGATGTTGAAGATGCGCTCCGTCACGATGGCACCACCGAGGAGGCTGCCGAAGTCGGCGCCGACGAAGGTGATGACCGGGATGAGCGAGTTGCGCAGCGCGTGCAGCCCGATGGCCCGACGCCGGGTCAGGCCCTTGGCGATCGCGGTGCGGATGTAGTCGGCGCGCAGGTTCTCGACCAGGTTGGTCCGGGTGAGCCGCGCGGCATACGCGATCGAGGAGCTGCCGAGGACGAAGGCCGGCATGAGCAGCTCGTAGAAGGTGGCGTCCGGCGAGACCGTGACGGGGAAGAGGCTCCACTTCACGCCGAGGTAGTACTGCATCGTCTCGCCGATGACGAACACCGGGATCGCGATGACGAACAGGGTGCTGACCAGCACCAGGTTGTCGATGAACTTGCCCTTGCGGATGCCCGCGAAGACGCCGGCGAGAACGCCGATCAGGGCCTCGAAGACGATCGCCATGAGCGCGAGCTTCGCCGTCGTCGGGTAGCGCTGGGCCAGCTCGTCGGAGACCTGCTCGCCACGGAACGTGGTGCCGAGGTCACCCTGGGCGAGGTTGGCCATGTACTTGGCGTACCGCGTCGGGAGGGGGTCGTTGAGGTTGTGCTCGGCCCGGAACTGGGCCACGAAGCCTGGGGAGCAGGGCCGCTCGCCGCACATCCCGGCCGTGGGGTCACCGGGCAGGGCGAAGACCATGGCAAAGATAATGAACGTGGCGCCAAGCAGCACGGGGATCATCTGAAGCAGTCGCCGAATTACGTACTTGTACACGTCACCTCCTCTGGGTTGACGCCCTCGGGTGGGGGTGGGTCCCGGTGGCGTGGCTGGGGAAGCCGGTGGCGAACGATGCTCGCCGATACTTCCCACAACATAGTCGTTTGGATGAGTGGAGCGTGCGACGCGGTGGGATCGCCACCGTGGTCGCCGTGAGGGAGACGCGCAAACAGGCCGTCGGCCTGCCGGCTGTGAGGCCGGCAGGCCGACGACGCTGTAGGAGCCGCTCGCCCAGGGGCGGACGGGTCCGGGTGACCTTACTTGAGCGAGAGGCTCGCGAGGTCGATGGTGCCGAAAGCGGTGATCTTCACGTTGGTGACCTTGGTCGACCAGCCGAAGGTGGCGGTGGAGTACCACATCGGGATGACCGGCATGTCGGTCGCGAGGATCGCCTCAGCCTGCTGGTACTTGGCGTTGGCCTGAGCCGGGTCGGTCGCGGCCGCGGCGTCGTCGATCAGCTTGTCGAACTCCGGGTTGCTGTACTCGCCGTCGTTGGACGACGCCTTGGTCTTGTACAGCGGGGCCAGGAAGTCCTCGATCGACGGGTAGTCCATCTGCCAGCCGGTGCGGAACATGCCCTTCATCTTGTGAGACGTGATCTGGCTGCGGAAGGTGGCGAAGTCGACCACGGGGGTCGCGACACAGTCCACGCCCAGGGCGTTCTTGATGGAGTTGCAGGTTGCCTCGGTCCACGCCTTGTGCGAGGAGTCGGCGTTGTAGGCCAGCGTCATGCGCGAGCCCTTGAAGCCGCCGGCCTCGTCGAGCAGGGCCTTGGCCTTGGCCGGGTCGTAGACGCAGAACTCGCCACACTGGTTCGCCTTGTAGCCGTCGACGACCGGGGAGACCCAGCCGGTGGCGGGAACACGGGTGTTGTTGAAGATCTGCTTGACGATCGTCTTGCGGTCGATCGCCATGGAGATCGCCTGGCGGATCTTCGGGTTGGCGTAGTTCGGGTCGACACTGGTCGGCGCGAAGGTGATCGTCTGGATGACACCAACGGACTTCTGCGCGTTGCGGTCAGGCAGGTCGGTCTTGTACTTGTCGTCGATCATCGCGCTCGTGGGAACCGAGTCGGTCACGTCGAGCTGGTTGGCGATGACGTCGTTGTAGGCGGCGTCCTCGTCCTGGTAGATCTTGAACGTGACGTTGTCGAGCTTGGCAGCCCACTTGCCCGAGTAGTCCTTGAACTTGGCGAGCTTGATCTCGGTGTTCTTGGTCCACGAGACGAACTGGAACGGGCCAGCACCGACCGGGTGCTCACCGAACGCCTTCGGGTCCTTGAAGAACGAGTCGGGCAGCGGCGCGAACGCGGTGTAGCCGAGGCGCACCGGAAGGTTCGAGACCTTCTCGCTCGTCTTGATCGTGAAGGTGTAGTCGTCCTTCACCGCGAGGCCGGACATCTTGTCCGTCTTCGGCTTGGTCTTGCACGCAGGGTCAGCGCACTGCGTGTCGTTGAAGCCGTCGATGGGCTGGAAGAAGTAGCTGTTCTGCTGGGCGTTGGGACCGTAGGAGACCCAGTTCCACGCGTCGACGAAGTTCTTCGCCTTGACCTCGGTGCCGTCCTGGAACTTGTAGCCGTGCTTCAGGGTGACCGTGAAGTTCTGGTTGTCGGTCGTCTCGATCTTGTCGGCGATGTCGTTCTCGGGGGCGCCCGTCTCGGCGTTGTAGTGCACGAGCTTGGCCGTGACGGCGTCGATGACGTTGCCGCCACAGGTCTCGTTCGTGTTACCGGGGATGAGCGGGTTCTGGGGGTTGCACCCGTGGACCGTGACAGCACCACCGGTCTTGGCGGCGGCGCTGGAACTGGTGGACGTGGAACCGGAACCGCCGCCGCAGGCTGCAGCAAGCAGCGTGACAGCGGAGACACCGGCAACCATGACCACCGAGCGAGCAGTTCCTCGCATTGATGTCCTCCTACGTAGGTCTGCCGTTCTGGTGAACGGTCAGGGCTGCACACCGGATGGAGCGCAGCCGTGTAACGCCCATGGCGTCGTGTGGTGGCACCCATGAAAGAGCACTTCGTGCGTAAACGCGACGTTCTGAGGCAACCCGAGACAAAAACGTGATCGTCTGCGTCCCCGGTGAGGCGCGGATCTTCGGCGAATGTCCAGTTTGCGGCTATTTGCCAGTATTTCGGACGATCTCCGCCCATACGGCTGTCGCTCCGCTGTGTCCGACCCTCACCGTCCACACCACGGCGACGAGGGCCACCACACCGACGAGCGGCGCCGTGACCCGGCCGGGCAGACGCGGGCCCATCCCGGGTGCCTCGCCGGGTGCCTCGGCGGGATCCTGACGGGTGAGCTGCACCAGCACGGCGGCGACCGTCAGCGCGAGCGCCATCCAGGGCAGGGCGCTCGCGAGCTCTCCGTGGGCCCGGGCGACAGTCCCCCCGAGGCGGCGCTGGAGAGCCTCCCCGGACTGCGCAGCGACCCACGTGACCACCGTGACGGCTGCGTCCGCGGCGACCACGAGCCAGCCCGTGCGGCGGGTGGCCGCCGGCCGAGCGGACCACCACACCGTCACGATGGCGACGAGCGGGAGGAGCACGACGACGGCGTGGACCACCAGGGCATGGACCGGCAGTCCGAAGATCGTGTCGAACACGTGGATGCCCTTCGGCTCGGGGCCGGACCGGATGCCGGCCCACGTCGTCCGACGGTACTGCTCCGCCGGCGTGCGGCGCGTGGGGTCCGCGCCGGGGCCGGGACGGGCTAGCGTGGGCCAGTGCCCACCTACGATGACGACCTGCGCCTCGCCCACGTCCTGGCCGATGCGGTCGAGCGCATCACGATGGCACGCTTCCGCGCCGAAGACCTCACCGTCGAGTCCAAGCCAGACCTGTCCCTCGTGAGCGATGCCGACAAGTCCGCCGAAGAGCTCGTCCGGGCGCAGCTCAAGCGCACCCGGCCGCGCGATGCCGTTGAGGGCGAGGAGTTCGAGACCACCGGGCACGGACCGCGTCGCTGGGTCATCGACCCGATCGACGGCACCCACAACTTCGTGCGCGGCGTTCCGGCGTGGGGCACGCTGATCTCGTTGGTGGACAACGAGACTCCCGTCCTGGGACTGGTCGCCGCACCGGCCCTCGGCCGACGCTGGTGGGCCGCCAACGGGTCAGGCGCATGGTCCGGTCGCAGCCTCGCCGCCGCCAAGCGGATCCACGTCTCGAAGGTCAGCCGGATCGAGGACGCCTCCCTGTCGTACTCGAGCCTCTCGGGGTGGCGCGCGGTCGAACGCCACGCCGAGTTCCTGTCGTTGACCGATGACTGCTGGCGCACACGCGCGTTCGGCGACTTCTGGTCCTACATGCTCGTCGCCGAGGGCGCGGTCGACATCGCCGCCGAACCGGAGCTCGCGCTCCACGACATGGCGGCCCTCGTGCCCATCGTCACCGAGGCCGGCGGCCGGTTCACCTCGCTCGCCGGCAAGGACGGCCCGTGGGGCGGCAACGCCGTCGCCACGAACGGCCTGCTCCACGATGCCGTCCTCGAGCGGATCGGCACCCAGGCCCGCGCCACCCACTGACGGCTCTGCGCGCAGAGGTTCGTGCAGTCAGGCGGGGACGATGCTCACGTCCCCGATGCCCAGCTCACGCAGGCCAGCGGCATACGTGCTGGCGTCGCCGACCACGACGACGCTCCACTCCCCCGTCACCCACCGGCAGTAGGCCTCCTTGAGCGCCACAGCGTCGAGGTGCTGCATCGCTTCGAGCGTCTGGGTCGTGAAGTGGGTCGTGAGGCCCTCGAGGGCGAGGTTCGCGGCTTCGTCGGCCACCGCGTCGGCCACCGCGAACCGGCCGGGAGCGGTCTTGCTCATGTAGTCGACGCCGGCCTTCACCTCCTCCTCAGAGAAGCCGTCGCGCGCGCCGTCGAGGATCTCGAGCAGCAGGCGCACCGACTCGACGGTCGCGTCGGCGCGGACCGACCCGGAGGTGAGGAACAGCCCCCCCGACGCGGCGCGGCCGGAAGCCGGACCGGATGCCGTAGGTGTAGCCCTTCTCCTCGCGCAGGACGGCATCCACGCGGGCGCTCGGGGAACCGCCGACGACGAACGACAACACGGGGTATGCCGCCCAGCCGCCTTCGGCGCGGCGGTCCGGTCCGGACCAACCCACGACGAGCTCGCTCTGGACCGAGCCGGGGCGGTCGACGAGGACGACCCGGGCCGCGTCGGGGGCCCTGGTCGCCGACGTGGGTGCGGGGGCGATGACCTGCTCACCGGGGAGCCACCCACCGAGGGTCTGCTCCACCAGCGCGGCGCAGTCGAGCCCCGCGAGGTCACCGGCCACGACGACGGTGGCACCCAGCGGACCCACATGGCGACGGTGGAACTGGGCGATGTCCTGGCGGGTCATCGCCCTGATCGTGTCGGCCGTCCCGCCGGTGGGCCGCGAGGCGCGGTCTGCGGGGTCGAAGTAGGTGGCGAGGAACTCGCGACCCGCGCGTTGCGGTGCGAGGGCGCGCTCCTGCTCGATCTCGGCCAGCCGGGTCTTGAGGTGGCGGTCCACCTCGGACTGGGGGAATACCGGATCGGCCAGGGTCTGGCGCACCAGGTCGAGCGCCTCGCCCAGGCGGGCCTTGGGCACGTCGACGGCCACCCCCAGTCCGGTGTCGCTGACGCTGGCGCCGAAGGCGATTCCCTTGCGCTCGAGCAGCTCGGCGAACTCTTCAGGGGTGTGCTCGGCGGTCCCCTCGTCGAGCAGGCGCGCCATCATCGTCGCCACCCCCTCGACCGGCCGTGGTTCGACGAACAGCGGGAACGGGACCACCACCCGCACCGAGATGACGTACTGCCCGGGGACGTCGTAGCTGACCAGGCCGAGCCCGTTGGCCAAGGTCCGGCGCGACGGCTCGGGGAACGCCCAGGGCTCCGGCGGGAGCACCTCCGGTCGGCCGTCGGTGGGGGTGGGCTCGGCGCTCACGCGGCGTCCTCCTGTCGTTCGACGAGGTGCGCCACGACGGCGCGGCTCTCGGGTCGCAGCCACTGCCGCGCCGCGTCCCGCACCTGCTCGGACGTCACGGCGCGGAGCCGGTCGAGGAAGGTGTTGACGAACTGCGGATCGTCGTGGAGCAGGACGTGCTGGCTGATGAGGTCGGCCCGCTCCTCCTGGCTGGCCAGCGCCGACAGCCACGACCGCTCTGACTGCGCCAGCGCCGACTCCATCTCGACCGCCGTCGGGCCCTCTGCCGCGAACCGCTCCAGCTCCTCGACCACGCCCGCCTCGAGGGCGCCCGGGTCATGACCCTCGGCCACGTCGACGACGAAGAAGCCGAGGGACACCCCGTCGACGAATCCCATGGCGTGGGCCTGCACGGCGTTCGCCGCCTGTTCGCGGCGGACCAGCCGCTGATTGAGGCGCGAGGTGGTGAGGCCACCGATGGCGTCGATCGCCAAGGACGCGGCGAAGAACTCCTCGGTGTTGTCGACCGGCAGCCTGAACGCGATGTGCAGCCGGGTGTTGGGCACGCTGCCCGGCCGGTCGACCCGCACCGGGGCTTCCAACGGCTGCAGCTGCGGGAGTGGGTCGCGAGCTGGCTCCGCAGACGCGGGCAGCGGGCCGAAGTATCGCTCCGCAGCAGCGAATCCCTCGTCCGGCGTGAGGTCGCCGACCAGCGTGAGAACCGAGTTGTTGGGGCCGTAGAACCGCCGGAAGAACGCATGCACGTCCTCGACGCTCGCCGCGTCGAGGTCTTCCATCGACCCGATCGTGGGGTGGTGGTACGGGTGGTCCGGCGGGAACACGGCGGCATACACCTCGATCAGCGCCTTGCCGTAGGGCACGTTGTCGTAGCGCTGGCGCTTCTCCTCCTTGACCACGTCGCGCTGGTTGTCGAGGTTCTCCTGCGTGACCGCGTCCAGCAGGTAACCGTGGCGGTCGGCCTCCATCCACAGGGCCAGCTCGTACGCACCCTTGGGCACCGTCTCGAAGTAGTTGGTGCGGTCGAACCAGGTCGTCGCGTTGAGGCGGCCACCCTCGGCCATGAGCCGGCCGAAGTGCTCGCCGCTCGCGACGTGGCGGGACCCCTGGAACATGAGGTGCTCGAAGAGGTGGGCGAAGCCGGTGCGGCCCGGGGACTCGTGGCGAGACCCGACGTTCACCCACAGGTTGACGGTGACGACGGGCACGCTGGTGTCGGGCGAGACCACGACCCGCAGACCGTTGGCCAGCGTCCGCTGGTGGATGGGGTAGTCCAGAGGCATGACGTCACCCTAGGTGACGACCCTGGCCGTCAGAGGCCGCGACCGGCTTCCTCGCGCGCCTGTCCCACGGACTGGGGCGGCGGCTTCTTGTCTGCGGCGACCCGGGGCAGCGACGGCTGGTATCCGGACCCCAGCTGCTCGATGGCGGTGCGGGCGAAGACCTGCTGTTCGGTGACGGTGCGTTCGGAGCGACCGCGGCCGAGGAAGCTCACCGACCAGTGCAGCAACGTGGTGACGCGGCTCTTGAAGCCGATGATGTAGACGAGGTGCACAGCCAGCCACAGGAGCCAGGCGACGAACCCGCTGAAGTGCAGCCTGCCGATCGACGCCACGGCACTGAACCGCGAGATCGTCGCCATCGATCCCTTGTCGTGGTACTCGAACGGCCCCTGCTCGGGCTTGCCGGCGAGCCTGCGCTTGATCTGCTCGGCCGCGTAGCGGGCACCCTGGATCGCCACCTGGGCGACCCCGGGGTAGCCCTTGAGCGCGGCCAGGTCGCCGACGACGAACACCTCGGGCCGCCCGGGCAGGGTGAGGTCGTCGTTGACCTCGACGCGGCCCGCGCGGTCGACGGTCGCATCGGACTGCTCGGCCAGCGCCGCGCCCAGCTCGGAGGCCTGCACGCCGGCAGCCCACACCTTGCAGACGGACTCGATCCGGCGGGTCGAGCCGTCGGCATCCTTGACGTCGATGCCTGTGGCGTCGACCCCGACCACCATGGCTCCGAGCTGCACGTCGACGCCGAGCTCCTTGAGCTTGGCCGAGGCCTTGGCGCCGAGGTGGTCACCGAACGCACCCAGCACAGTCGGCGCCGCGTCGAGCAGCACAATGCGCGCCTTGCGGGTGTCGATCTGGCGGAAGTCGCGCGGGAGTGTGCGACGCGACAGCTCGGCGATCTGGCCGGCCATCTCGACCCCCGTCGGCCCGGCGCCGACGACCACGAAGGTCATCAGCCGCTCGATCTCCTTGGGGGTACTCGCCAGCTCAGCCCACTCGAAGGCGTTGAAGATGCGGCCACGCAGCTCGAGGGCGTCGTCGATCGACTTCATGCCCGGCGCGAACTGGGCGAAGTGGTCGTTGCCGAAATAGGACTGGCCGGCTCCGGCCGCGACGAGCAGGGTGTCGTACGGAGTGACCGTCTCGCGGTCGAGCACCTTCGACGTCACCGTCCTGGCGTCGAGGTCCATCGACGTGACGGTGCCGAGCAGGACCCGCGCATTGCGCTGGCCGGCCAGCACCTCGCGGGTCGCGGGCGCGATCTCGCCCTCGGAGAGGATGCCCGTGGCGACCTGGTAGAGCAGGGGCTGGAACAGGTGATGGGTCGTCTTGGCGATCAGGGTGATGTCGACATCGGCGCGCTTGAGCGCCTGAGTGCCGAACAACCCCCCGAACCCGGACCCGATCACCACCACACGGTGGCGCGGGGCCTGGGTGACTTCGTGCGACATGACGAACACTCTCCTGTCCAGAAAGACAAAAGACGGCTGGCACCGGCCAAACGCCCGGTGGTCTGCCGTCCTCGGTGACGCGTTGCTCTCGCGTCAACAACCCTAGCGTGGGTGGTATGCCGCGGCGCGCCGCGAGCGCGCAGGACGAGACGCGGATCACCCTCGGCGCCAGTCAGAAGAGCCGGGCGTCCCTGACCGCCTGGGGCTCCTCGAGGGCCAGCAGGAACCGCTTGCGGTCGAGTCCACCGGCGTAACCGACGAGGCTGCCGTCCGAGCCGATCACCCGGTGGCAGGGGACGATGATGCCGATCGGGTTGCGGCCGTTGGCAGACCCCACCGCCTGGCTGAGGTTGACGTCGCCCAGGGCCCGGGCCAGCTCGCCGTAGGTGCGGGTCTCGCCGTAGGGAATCTCGCGCAGGAGAGCCCACACCTGTTGCTTGAACGGGTCGCCGTGCGGGGCCAGCGGGAGGTCGAACGTCGTGCGGGTGCCCGCGAAGTACTCCCCGAGCTGCGTGCGCGCCACGCCGAAGCCGTCGTCGTCCCGCTCGCCCAGCTCGGCGGGGTCGGACGCGTCAGGTGCGTGCTTCTGACGGTCCATGGTGAGGCGCACGAGGGCGCCGTCCTCGGCAACCAGAGTCAGGTCGCCCACGGGAGAGGCCATCACGGTGTGGGTGCGCACGGCGTGATCCTGCCATCCTGGGGTGACAGTGACTCGCGCGGTGACAGTCACTCGGGCGGCGCAGGGAGCGCGCCCGCCAGCCGCGCGGCATACTCCTGCGCCTCGTCGGGCGAGGCGTACTTCGTCCGCGGCCAGAAGAAGCCGCGCAGCCCGTCGCCCTTGGTCCGCGGCACGACGTGCACGTGCAGGTGCGGAACCGACTGGGAGACGACGTTGTTGACGGCGACGAACGAGCCCTGGGCGCCGAGCCCGTCCACGACCGCGCGGGCCAGGCGCTGCGCGGCTCCCATGACGACGGGCAAGAGCTCGGCAGGAAGGTCGACCAGCGTGTGGACGTGGATCTTCGGGACGAGCAGGACATGCCCCTTGAAGACCGGCCGGGTGTCGAGGAAGCCCAGCAGGAACGGCTCGTCGAGGACCACCTGGGCCGGGAGCGCGCCGTCGATGATCCGGCAGAAGAGGCAGTCCACGCCCGGACTCTAGTGCTCAGGTGTTCAACGGGCAGTGCCGAGTTGTGTGCGGGTGGGTCATATGAGGGCGGGTTCGAGATCCCGTCCAGGGTTCGGGCGCGAGGGGCAGGTGCTCGTTCTGCGGGGTCGCCAGCAGCTGCTTGCGCCCGTTTCGGATGAGCCTGTCGACGTGGTCGGCATCGTTGAGGAGGTCCAGGAGTGGGCTATCGACGACCTCGGCCACGGAGGGCCCGAGCTGTGCGACGACACAGGCAACTTCCTTGCGCTGCTCCGGCCAGTCCTCAAGCAGGGAGTGCCCGTATGGTCCGCTCCGGGACAGAGCAGCATTGGGCTCGGAAACCTGGCAGCGGCGCGCATCGCGTTGCGCCAGCGTGGGAGGCTGCTCCCGGCTGAGCGCCAACCCGCTGAGTGCGACCGTCACTTCGTTCGCTCTCGTTTGGGTGGTCGAGGAATGAAGGAGCTCGTGCGGGCCTGGTACTCGCGGTAGCCGGGTCGCTCGGCCATGTGCTGCTCGAGCAGCCGGGCTCCCGTGGCGAACACGAGGAAGTAGGTCATGGCGACCGGTGAGAGCACGGTGAGCGCCCCGGGCCATGCACTCGCCGACACGAGGTAGATCCCCCACCACACGCAGGAGTCGCCGAAGTAGTTCGGGTGGCGGGTCCACGACCACAGCCCGCGGTCCATGACCGTCCCCCGGTTGGCCGGGTCGGCCTTGAAGGTCGCCAGCTGGTGGTCGCCCACCGACTCGAAGACCACGCCCACCACCCACAGGAGCGCGCCCGCGACCGCCACCAGGGGAATGCCGCCTCCAGCAGCGGCACTCACCTGGATCGGCAGGGACACGAACCAGATCGCGACGCCCTGCACTGCGTAGACCTTGCGGATGGCGACGAGGAACGGGTCGCCGGGCAGCTCGGCCAGCATCGCGGCATACCGCGGGTCCTCGCCCTTGCCGCTTGTTGCGACGGTGCATGTGCCAGGACAGCCGAAGCCCCCAGGCTGCGACCAGGGCGACTACCAGCAACCGACGCCAGAGCGGACCCTGACCGGCCGCCGCCGACACCAAGGCCACCGCGACGAAGCCCAGGCCCCAGGCCGTGTCGACCACGCTCACGCGTCCCTGGCGCCGACCCTCGAGCGCGGTGGCGATCATCAGGACGACCACGGCGAGCAGCGAAAGTCCGCTCACCGCAAGGAAGTTCGACAGGTCGAAGCTCATGACCAGCTCGCCGGCCGGACTGGCTCGACCGCCGCGTCACCGTGGTCCGGGCGGACCGCGAGGATCTGGTCGACCCCCATGCGCCCCTCACGGAATGCCATCGACGCCCCGACGAGGTACAGCCGCCAGACGCGGGCGACCTCCTCCCCCACCAGGTCGACCGCCTCGTCCCAGCGCTCCTCGAACCGCGCGTGCCAGGCGTCGACGGTGCGCACGTAGTGCTCGCGTAGTGCGTGGACGTCCCGCACCTCGAGACCCGAATTCTCAATCAGGGCAATGGTTTCCCCCACGGGACGCATGTGCATGTCCGGGGCGATGAACGACTCGATGAACGGACCGCCACCGGGAAAGCGCCCCCTCCGCGACATCTGCTGCACGAGGACCCGACCGCCCGGACGGACCTTGTCGTGCAGGACCGCGGCATACCTGGGGTAGTTCGCCTCGCCGACGTGTTCGCCCATCTCTAGGGAGACAACCGCGTCGAAGTCGCCATCCGGGATCGCGCGGTAGTCCTGCAGCCGGATCTCCACCCGGTCCTGCAGTCCACGCTCGCGGATCCGCCCGTCGATGAACCGCTTCTGCTCCGCGGCGATCGTCACGCCGGTGACGTGCGCGCCGAAGTGCTCCGCGGCATACAGGCTCATCGACCCCCAGCCGCAGCCGACGTCGAGCAGCCGGTCACCGGGCCGCAAGCCCAGCTTGCGACCCACGAGGTCGAGCTTGTCGCGCTGGGCGTCCTCGACGGTGTAGCCCGGCTCCGTGGAGGTCCAGTAGGCGCACGAGTAGGCCAGCTGCGGATCCAGGATGAGCTCGTAGAACTCGTTCGAGAGGTCGTAGTGGTGCCGGATCGCCTGGCGGTCGCGGGCCAGGCTGTGCAGCCGGCCCTTGACGACGGCCTGGCTGGCCGGCGGGCGTGGTGGCAGGCCGAGCGCACCCGACCGTCGCGCGAGACGCAGCAGCGCCGCGACGGCTCCCGACGTCGGCCGTATGCCGCCCAGTCCGCGCTCGCGCGCGACGCGCCAGACGTGCATGAGGGCCTCGTCGAGAGGTCCGTCGACGTCGACCTCGCCGGTGACGTACGCCTGGGCCACCCCGAGCTCGCCCGGGTGACGCAGCAGCCGGCGCAGGGCGCGCGGGGACCGCAGCACCACGTGGGGGGCATCGTCCGGGCCGGCGGTGCTGCCGTCCCAGGCGGTCAGGCGCACCGGCAGCTCGCCACCCACGAGGGGCGCGAGAGCGCCGGCCAGCTGCGGCGCCACGCGCTCCTGGGTTGCGGTCATCGCGCCACCTCGCGCTCCAGGGTGACCTGCTGGACGTCGAGGTAGCCCGAGCGGAAGCCCGCGCGCGAGTACTCGAGGTAGAAGTGCCACATCCGCGCGAACACCTCATCGAACCCCAGCCGGTGCACGCCCTCCAGCCCAGCGAGGAACCGCTCGTCCCACAGCCGCAGGGTCTCGGCGTAGTGGCGCCCGAAGGACAGCCGGTCGACGACCCTGAGCCGGGTGTGCTCGCGAGTGACGCTCTCGATCGCCTCGGTCGAGGGCAGGAAGCCACCGGGAAAGATGTACTTGTTGATCCAGGTGTAGGTGTAGCGCGTCGCCAGCATCCGGTCGTGGGGCATCGTGATCGCCTGGATGGCGACCTTGCCACCGGGCGCGAGGACGCGGTCCAGGGTCTGGAAGTACTCCGCCCAGTACTCGTGCCCCACCGCCTCGATCATCTCCACCGAGACGATCGCGTCGAACTCGCCCTCCACGGCCCGGTAGTCGAGCAGCTCGACCTCCACCGCATGGCTGAACCCGGCCGCCGCGATGCGCTCCCGCGCCAGCGCCTGCTGCTCGCTCGACAGCGTCACGGAGAGCACCGTGGCCCCACGGGCCGCCGCGCGGATGGCGAGCTCACCCCAGCCCGTGCCGATCTCGAGCACGCGCGTGCCTGCGCCGACACCGGCTTGGTCGAGCATCCGGTCGATCTTGCGCTGCTGCGCGGTGGCGAAGCCCTCCCACGCCACCGGCCCGCTCGGCACACTGACCGTCACGGCCTCGGTGGCCACCGGGGTCGCCGTGGACCGGGTGCCGTCGAACAGCGCGCTGGAGTAGCTCAGCGTCTCGTCGAGGAAGGTCGCGAACAGGTCGTTGGACAGGTCGTAGTGGCGCGCGATGTTGTCGCGGGTGTTGGCGGTCGTGTTGCGTTCGGTGTGCGGCGCCCGGGCGACGTAGAACGCACGGAGCCGCTGGAGCGGGGCCGGGACCAGGGTCGCCATCTGCGCGGCGAAGACCTCGAGCAGGCCAGCGAGGTCTGCTGCCTCCCAGTCGCCGGCCATGTAGGACTCGCCGAACCCGATCAGGCCCTTGGCACCCAGGGCCGTGAAGAAGGCCTCGGGCCGGTGCACGTCCATGACCGGGGCACTGTCGTCGTGCTTCGCCCCACCCATAATGGCGCCGTCCGCCAGCACGATGCGCACCGGAAGGCGGGATGCGGCGGATCGGAAGATCCATCGAGCGACGCGCGCCTCGACGGCACCGCGAACCCGTGCCCGAGTCGCGGTGAGGTCGGGCCAGCGGGCCGGGTCGATGGCCGGGCGGGTCGAGAGGCCTGCGGTGGCGGTGGTCACTGGACTGCCTCCTGGGAGTGGATGGGACGGGGCTGGATCGGGAGCCGGCGCAACCAGAGACGGATGCCGTGCCAGCGGATCCGGGCGGACACTGCGAGCGGTTCGAGGGGCTGGGTGAAGGCGAGCCTGAGCACGGTGGCGGCGGTCACGGGCAGCGCCCGCCCCGTCAGGCCTGCGACGAAGGGGGCGTGCCCCGGCCGCTCGAGGACGACCTGGATGCGCAGCCGGTCATCGGGTCGCGGAACCGTGAGACGGTAGCTCCCCGAGGTGTCGTTGAACGGGCTCACGTACAGGGCCTTGTCCACCACGGCGTGTCCATGCGCGTCGGCGCGGACCAGGTACGCGTGCCGGTCGCCGTAGGTGTTGTGCACCTCGACGACGGTGCAGGCGAGGTTGCCGTGGGGGTCGTGGCACCAGAAGACCGAGATGGGGTTGAACACGGTGCCAAGCACCCGTGGCATGGCGAGCATGAGGACCTGACCGCCGCGCAGGTCGATTTCCCGGGTCGCGAGGAACGCGTCGACGTTCTGCCGCAGGGACCGGTCCGGCTCGCCGAGGTGGTCGCGCGCGTCGAACCGCGCCAGTGGGCTCAGCACGCCCAGGCGCGGCAGGTCGTCGAGGTCGACGAGCCAGGTGTGGCTGCGGTGGCGGAACCGGTGCACGACCGGCTCGGTGCGGGCGTGCCCGACTCTGGTGGCATAGATGCGCGTGGCTGCTCCGGGCCTCATGAGGAACCGACCTCGACGAGGGCGTCGGGCACCCTCGTCAGCCAGTCCACGCCGAGGTGCGCGGCAGCCGCGGCGCCGGACCTGGCACCGTCCTCGTGGAAGCCCCAACCGTGGTAGGCGCCGGCGAATGCGATGCGGTCCGAGTTGATCTGCGGCAGGAGGCGTTGCGCCGCAACAGATTTCGGGGTGTAGAGCGGGTGCTCGTAGTGCATCGTGTCGATGACCCGACGCTGGTCGACGCAGTCGACGCCGTTGAGCGTGACCAGCAGCCTGGTGTCCCCGGTGTCGAGGCCCTGCAAGCGGGTCATGTCGTAGGTGACCAAGACACCGCCGGAGCTGCCACTGCGCTGCCAGTAGTTCCACGACGCCCTCGCCCCGTGACTGCGCGGCAGCACCGACTCGTCGGTGTGCAGCTGGGCGACGTTCTGCGAGTAGGGCATCGCCGACAGGACCTGCTCCTGCAGCGCGGTCTGCTCGGTCAGCATCGCGAGTGCCTGGCGAGGGTGGGTCGCGATGACGACCGACGCGTAGCTCTCGACACTCCCGTCCGCGGCCTGCACGAGCACCTCGCCGTCGCGCTCGGTCACGGCGCGCACTGGGGTGGCCAGCCGGACCTCGTCCAGCCGCGCCGCCACGCGTTCGACGTAGCGCGCCGACCCACCGACGACGGTCCGCCAGGTCGGCGAACCGAACACCGTGAGCATGCCGTGGTGGTCGAGGAACTCGAACAGGTAGCGCGCCGGGTACTCCAGGGCCATGGTCGGGTCGCACGACCAGACCGCGGCCACCAGCGGCTCGAGGAAACACTGGGCGAAGTAGTCGCTGAAGTGCACGCGTCGCACGAAGTCCGTCAAGGTCTCGTCGTCGCCGTGGGGGCGGGCCAGCACCCGCCGGGCCTCCCGGTGGAAGCGCCGGACCTCGCCGAGCATGCGCAGGTATGCCGGGTTGGCCAGGTTGCCCGCGACGGGGAACAGGCCGCGCGGCCCCTTGGCGCCGGCATACTCCAGGCCGTTGGCGTCGCACCGCACAGACATGCTCATGTCGGAGTCGCGGGTCTGCACCCCCAGCTCGCCGAACAGGCGCAGCAGCGTCGGGTAGGTGCGGTCGTTGTGGACGATGAACCCGGTGTCGACGTTGACCAGGCGCCCGTCGATGGTCACCTCATGGGTGTCGGCGTGGCCGCCGAGCCGGGAGTCGGCTTCGTACAGCGTGACCGGTCCATCGGTGCTGAGGACGTGGGCAGCAGTGAGCCCGGCAACCCCGCTGCCGATGACGGCGCGTCGTGGTGCTCGCATGGTGCTCCATCCGGTGTCGTGACGATGTGGGGGTCATTCGGCGCGCTCGGGTGGCCGGATTGGATGGCCGGATTGGGCGGAAGTCGCTCGACCGTGAGCTGTCCCCGGCTCGGCGTGGGGTGAGCTGCGAACCGGGGACAGCGTGAGGGGCGGGCGAAACCAGCGGGACCGAGCGTGAACAGCATGTACATGGTTTGTCTAGGGTTCTCTCCGCCATCATGACTCACGTACGGCGATCTGTCCATGCTTTGTCGAGGGACGCGCGTAGGGTGGTCCCATGTACACCATCAGTCACGCGGCGGCCCTGACCGGCGTGCCCGTGGCGACGCTGCGGGCCTGGGAGCGGCGCTACGCGGTGGTGACGCCGACGCGCACCGAGGCCGGCTACCGCCTCTACGACGACCAGGCGCTCCAGCTGCTCAGCGCGATGGGCGCACTCGTGGCCGCGGGGTGGTCCCCGCGCCAGGCTGCCGAGCACCTCCTCGCGGGCCGCGCGGGGGCCGCCGACGAGCCGTCCGGCGACAGGGCATCCGGCGACCGTGGATCGGGCGACCGTGGATCGGGCGACCGTGGATCGGGCGTCGAGGTGGAAACCACCGTCGGCCTCGACCTCGGTGCCCTGTCCCGGGGCGCCGCCGACCACGACCCACGCGCCATCGAACGCACCCTCGACGAAGCCTTCGCCGTCGGTGGCTTCGAGCGGGTGGTCGACGAGTGGCTGCTGCCTGCCCTGCGGGTCCTCGGCGCGGACTGGCAGAGCGGCGCCGTCGACGTCGCTGGTGAGCACCTCGTGAGCGCGACCGTGCACCGCAGGCTCGGGGCGGCCCTGGACGCCGCGGGGCGCGCCGCGCGCGCGCCACGGGTCGCGGTCGGGCTCCCGCACGGCTCGCGCCACGAGCTCGGCGTCCTGGCCTTCGCCGTCGTCCTGCGACGCGCGGGCATCGACGTCGTGTACCTCGGCGCCGACCTGCCGCCGGAGAACTGGGTCGCGGCCGTGCGCCGGCACCAGCCAGCGGCCGTCGTCCTGGCGGCGGCGACGCGCATCGACGTGGTGCCCGTGCGCGAGACCGTCGCCGCGCTGCGCGGAGCCAGCCCCGAGCTGGGGATCTACGTCGGGGGCAGCGCCCAGGACGAGGTGCGCGCTGGTGCCGTGACGCTCGGGCACTCCCTGCGGCGGGCCGCAGAGGTGATCACCGGCAGCCTCTCGCCGGCCTGATCCGGCCCACCCTCGAGGCCGGCTACCGCACGAGGATGGTGAGCAGTCGCAGCTCCGGGTGATGGGTCTCGACGACGTACGACCCGGGCTGGCTCGTGACGAGGTCGAGCGTCGTGGGCCGACCCGCCGTCAACGGGACCTCCTTCTCGAACCCGTGGACGTGCAGCTCGTCGTCGTGGTTGCTGGTCACGGTCAGCCGCAACGTCTGGCCGGCCTTGAGCTCGAAGTCGCCCGGCGCCGGACTGACCTGTGTGCCCGTGACGGTGACCCGCAGGGTCGTGCTGCCAGCCGGGTGCATGGTCGTGGACACGGACCCCGAGCTCGTGGCCGGCGAGGCCGCGCTGCCCGAGCACCCCGCCGCGGCGCAGCCGAACGCGACCACGGCCAGGGTTCCCAGCAGCCGCGTGCGTACGGGCCGGGTCAGCAGCGGGCGGGTCATGCGCGCCGCCCGATCGCGCGGCGCCGGCGCACCACGAACGCGGCGAGCCCGACGAGGACCACGACGAGCAGCGCGACCGCGACGAGGGTCGGCCAGCTCGCGCCCGACGTCTGCCCGGCAGGCGCCGAGACACCGGGCGTCGCCGACGGCTGCGATCCACCCGACGCCGCCGGAGTGGCAGGCGTGGTCCGCGTCGACATCGCGGGCCCGGTCACGTCGAAGGCGAAGGCGTTGGAGACCGGGTGCCCGTCGTCGGAGGTGACGCGCCAGACCACCTCGTAGCCCCCGCTCGCGAGACCAGACGCCAGGTCCTGGTGGACGGTGGTGCCGACGATCCGGGCGGATCCGACCGAGACGACCGAGCCGTCAGGGCCGGTCACGCGGACCACGTCGCCCACGGCTGCCGGGGCCTCGTCAAACGTCAGCACCACTTCACGAGGCGCGGTCGCGAGCGAGGCGCCGGCAGCCGGTGAGGTGGAACGCAGCACCGCATGGGCCGAGGCGGGTGAGGCCGTCGTGAGCGTGGCGGCGCCCAGTGCCACGAGGGTCGCGCCGGCCACCACGGCCAGCGACCAGGCGCTCACGCGACCTCGGTCGCGCACGATCGGAGGGGAATGCGTCATCAGGTGAAGTCCTTTGGGAGAGCTCCACACGGTTCGAGCCGTGCAGCGGAGCGGGTGGGTGGGCGAAGACCCCCGCCTGTCAGCCAGCCGCGATCCGGTCGGGACAAGACCTCTGCGTCAGGCTGCGACGAGGGGGCCACCCCACGGCGGCCCGCGCCGCCCCACACCGCCCGGACGAACCAGCGCCACCGGCGCATGCGCCACCGTGCTGCGTGCAGGCAGCGGCCGCAGGATGGCCGGACGGATGAGAGGACTCGGGCGCCGCAGTCGGACCAACGACGCGAGGAACCACACCGCAGCCTCACCGTGGGCGAGGCACAACCCCAGGAGGACGGCAGCCGCGGCGTGCGCCAGCACCATGGTGAGCCCAGTGAGCCCAGTGAGCCCAGTGAGCCCAGTGAGCCCAGTGAGCCCTTGACTGCCCGCGTGGCCCGCCATGGCCGGAGACGGCATACCTGTCGTTCCGGCAGGCGCCAGCGGGGCACACGAACCCATCGCGGCGTGCATCATGGACATCGCCCGCGCGGGCGCGACGGACAGGCACGCGTCGGCGGAGCCGGTCGCGGCCAGCGCCTCGTGGAGCAGCACCTGGCAGAGCCCGAGCAGGCCGGTCACGGCCAGCCGACCCAACCGTCGTCCCGTCACGATGACGCAGAGCCACCAGGTGACGAAGACCAGCACGGCGGTGCCGCGCAACGACGGCGGCGCACCGCCGCCAAGCAGGTGGGCGCCAAGGGAGAGCGTGTATGCCGCGAGGGCCAGCGCCAAGGCGCGCGTCAGGCGCAGCGCACCCGAAGCCGGTCCCAGCATGCGGTCTACGGTACCCGGCGCCCCGGGCGGGCGGAGTCGACCGGAGACACCACCGCTGCGCCCAGGATGAATGGGGCACCCAGGCAGACGGCAGCACAGTGCGGATCTTCGAGGAGAGTCTGTGTGGACGCTGAGGAGGCTGCTGTGAGGATCCTGAGGACCGAGGCACCCGTGGTTCCCGGTCGCCAGCACGGTGACCTACTGTGACGAAAGAGACCACTGTCGGGCCTTGAGCCCTTCACCTAGGGGAGCGTTGGCTGTGCCACTGACGTCGCTGCGGCTGTTGCTGTTCTGCATCCTGCTTGCGATCGGCGGCCCCATCGCGATCGGTGTCCTGGTCTGGCGCAACCGAGCCCCTCGCATGTCGCGCTGGATGCTCCCGGCGACCGTGGCGGTCGTGCTCCTGGCGCAGGGCAGCGCGGTCGCCGCCGTCGCCCTGGACGTCAACCGCGACTACGGGTTCTACCCGGACTGGGCATCCTTGTTCGGCACCGGGGTGGCGCCGCCGGTCGTCGCCAAGGGGGTGCGGCTCGGTCTCAACGGCCAGGCCATCCCCCACCGCCCGGTGCTGCGGGTGCCGGATCCCGCTTCGGGTACCGGACGCTACGAACAGGTGACCCTCGCGGGCCAGCACTCCGGGATCACGCAGAAGGTCATCGCCTGGCTGCCTCCGCAGTACGGCGACCGGCGGTACGCCACAACCAAGTTCCCGGTCGTGATGGTCCTCGGCGGCGCGGACGTCCACATCGCCTTCGTCGTGCAGCGTCTGGACTTCGCGCAGACGGCCAGCGAAGAGATCAACGCCGGACGCGTCGCGCCGTTCATCGCGGTCTTCCCGGAGATCAACGTCGGGCTGCCCATCGACACGGAGTGCACCGACCTGCCGGGCGAACCCCAGGCGTTCACCTGGCTCGACCAGGACGTCCCGGACTGGACCAAGTCGAACCTGCGGGTGAGCCACAACCCCAGCCAGTGGAGCGTGATGGGCTGGTCGACGGGTGGCTACTGCGCCGCGCTGCTGCACCTTCGCGATCCCGGCCGCTTCGGCGCCGCGGCATCGGTCGAGGGGTACTACAGCCCCGAGCCGGACAGCACCACCGGCACCCTCGGCCCGCGGCTGCGCCAGGACCCGCGGCTGGCCCACGAGTACTCCCCCACGTGGCTCATCGAGCACCGGCCACCACTGACGACGCACCTGCTGGTCATGACGTCGATGAAGGATCCGCAGTCCCGGCCGCAGTCGCTGCAGTTCCTGCGCCGGGAGAAGAACATCCCCGGCGTCCAGCCCTACGTGCTCCAGGACCTCGGGCACTCGCTCGACAGCTATTCCGCCGTCCTGCCACCCATCCTCGGCTGGCTCGCAGACGTCGCCGGCGCCTGACGACCTGACCCGACTCTCCCCCTTGCTGGAGGTTGTCCGATTCCGCCTCGGCGAGGGTCGGCTTCGTCCTACGCTCGGCTCGGCTCGGGGCACGGATCCTTGACCCAAGGACCTCATGACCTCGACGTTTCGCTCGGCTCCCTCGCCTGCTGGCGAGGGAGCCGACGCGCTGGACGAAGGGATCGAGAAGCATGGCACGCACTCCACTTGGTCGACAGCTGCGAGTCCTCGCCGATGAGCATCGCGCCGCACAGGTGCTCGGCCTCACCGCAGAACAGGTGCACGAGCTCGGGGCGGAGGCGACCAGGGCGGAGTTCGGTCGCCGCGGACTGCTCAAGGGCGCCCTCGGCGCCGTTGGTGTTGCGGCACTTGGCGTTTCGTCGTTCGAGCTCCCCAGCGCGGCTGCAGCCACGTCGCGGCGGATCGCCATCATCGGCGGAGGCATCTCGGGGCTGTGCGCGGCGCTGCGGCTGCAGGACTCGGGCATCGCGGCGACCGTCTACGAGGCCAACTCGCGCGTCGGCGGACGGATGTTCTCCAACGCCACGAACTGGCAGTCCGGGCAGGTCACGGAGTGGGGTGGCGAGCTCATCGACACCGGCCACAAGACCATCCAGACCTTGGCCAAGCGGTTCAACCTGCCGCTCGACGACCTGGTCCAGGCCGAACCCAACGGCGCCGAACCGACTTACTACTTCAACGGCTCGTACTACCCGTACACCCAGGCCACCAAGGACTTCCAGGCCGTGCACAACGCCATCCAGGCGGACATGCAGACCTTCACCTGGCCGGTCACCTGGAACTCGAGCAACGCCGCCGGTACCGCACTGTCGAACCTGAGCCTCTACGACTGGATTGAGACCCGGGTGCCCGGCGGACACGGTTCGCCGATGGGTGAGCTGCTCGACGTCGCCTACAACATCGAGTACGGCGGCGAGACCACCGACCAGACCGCCCTGAACCTCCTGGGTCTGCTCGGGTACCAGCCGAGCCCGGGCCAGTTCTCGATGTTCGGCATCTCCGACGAGCGGTACCACATCCGCGGCGGCAACCAGCAGCTCCCGCAGGCGATTGCGGCCTCCCTGCCCGCCAACACGGTGAAGCTCGGCTGGCAGCTCACGGCGGTGAAGCTGAACCAGGACGGCACCCAGACCCTCACCTTCGCCAGCCCGACCGGCGTCACGACGGTCACGGCCGACCACACCATTCTCGCCGTGCCGCTCGGGGTGCTCCAGCGGCTCAACCTGTCGGCTGCCGGCTTCGACTCCCGCAAGACCGGTCAGATCGCCGCGATGCGGATGGGCAAGAACGCCAAGCTCCAGCTCCAGTTCACCAACCGGCTCTGGAACATGACCGGGCCTTGGCCCGGGCTCTCGAGTGGCGAGACGTACGCGGACACCGGCTACCAGAACTCCTGGGACGTCTCGCGGGCCCAGGGTGGAGTGCAGGGGATCCTGCTGCAGTATGCCGGCGGCAACAGCGCCGGGTCCTTCAAGCCGCCGACACCGTTCTCGGACCAGACGTCGAACTACGTGCGATCCGCCGCGGCGACGTTCCTCGCCCAGATCGAGCCGGTCTTCCCGGGCCTGACCGCTCAGTGGAATGGGCGGGCCACCCTCTCGGCGTGGCCGACCAACCCGTACAGCTATGGCGCATACTCCTACTGGCCCAAGGGATACTGCCACCTCTACGCGGGTTACGAGGCGATGCGGCAGGGCAACATCCACTTCGCTGGTGAGCACTGCTCCATCGACTTCCAGGGCTACATGGAGGGGGGCGCCGCCGAGGGTCAGCGCGCGGCAGGTGAGGTCCTGGGCGACCTCGGCGTGCGGTAGGGCGCCGACCGCGGAGGCGGTCCCCGAGTGACTCGGGGACCGCCTCCTGCCCGCGGAACGGTCGGCTAGAGGCGGCTTCCCGCGGCGTCCGTCCCGCCCAGCCGCTGGGCCACCCAGACGGGCACGATCGACAACGCGACGAGGACGACGGCGATGACATTGACGACCGGCGCCTGGTTGGGTCGGAAGAGGTTGTCGAAGATCCAGATCGGCAGGGTCTGGCTGTCGGGTCCGGCGGTGAAGGTGGTGACCACGATCTCGTCGAAGCTGAGGCCGAAGGCCAGCAGCGCGCCCGCGAGCAGGCTGGACCGCAGCAGGGGGAACGTCACGAGTCGGAACGTCGTCCAGGGCCTGGCCCCCAGGTCGGCCGACGCGTGGTCGAGCGAGGCGCCCATCCGGCGCAGCCGAGCCGTCACGTTGTTGAAGACCACGACGATGCAGAAGGTCGCATGGCCGACGATGATCGTGAACAGGCCTGCGCCGATGCCGAACACGGGCGTCAGCACGTTCTGGATGACCGACTGCAGCGCGACGCCCGTGACGATGCCCGGCAGCGCGATGGGCAGTACGACGAGGATGGAGATCGCGTGCTTGCCGAAGAAGTCGTACCGGCTGAGCGCGAGCGCGAGCAGCGTCCCGAGGACGAGGGCGATCGTCGTGGCACCGAGCCCGGCCTTGACCGAGGTGAGGAGGGCGTCGCGGGGTCCCTGCGCCTGCAGGGCCGCGTGCCACCACTGCGTCGTGAAGCCCGGTGGCGGCCAGCCGAAGGTGCGGTCGCTTGTTGAACGAGTTGAGCGCCACCACGACGAGTGGCACGTAGACGAATGCCAGCACGAGCGTGGCGAAAACGGCGAGCAGGGCGGTGGCGGCACGACCGAGTCTCATCGTCGCCCCTTCACAGGTTCTCGAGCGCGCCGGTGCGTCGCACGGCGAGGAGGTAGACGACCATGATCACGACCGACGCAGTGCCAAGCGCAGCGGCGAACGGCAGGTCGAGCGTGATGTTCTGCAGGACCGCCGTTCCCAGCACCTGGAGCTTGCCCCCGACGATCTGCACCGCGATGTAGTCGCCGAGGGACAGCGAGAACGTGAACACCGAACCCGCGGCGATCGCCGGCAGGATGGACGGCACGACAACGCGACGGAAGGTCGCCACCGGTCCGCCACCGAGGTCGGCGCTGGCCTCGAGGTGACTCTCGGGCAGGCGCTCGAACGCGGCATACACCGGCAGGATCATGTAGGGCAGCCACAGGTAGGTGAGCGTGAGGACGACCGCCCCGAGCCCGTAGCCCGGAGAGGCGCCCACCGTGCTGTCGAGCACGCCACCGGGCTGCACCATGGTGCGCCAGGCGTAGGCCTTGACCAGGTAGCTCGCCCAGAGCGGGACGAGGACGGCCGCGAGCAGCAGACCCCGAAGACGGCGCGGGGCCACCCGGGCCATGAAGAAGGCGAACGGCACCGCCACGAGCACGCAGAGCACCGTGACCATGACGGCGATGAGCAGCGTCCGGCCGATGATGCCGACGTAGGTGGCCGAGAGCAGGCCGCGGAAGTTCTCGGTGCTGAAGGTCCGGACGACGAGGTTGGTGAACGGGTCCGTCGTGAAGAACGCCGTGGCGAAGATCGCGGCGAGCGCCCCGAGGTAGGCGACGACGAGCCACAGCAGTGGCGGCCCGAGCAGGAGTGCGAGCCCTCTGCGGTTCCTCATTCGTCGCCTACCTCGTTCACGGATTCGTCGGTGCGGTGGATCAGCTGTTACGGATGTCGGTCCAGGCCTTCGTCCACGTCGCGTAGTCGGTGCACTTGACGTTGGTGCGCCCGTCCAGGCAGGTCGCAATCGGCGTCGTCCAGTAGTGGACCTTGCTGAAGTACGACTCGTCGGCGGCGTGGTAGACGGTGCAGAAGTTCTTGTCGCTCGTCTCGGCGCAGGCCTTGCGGTTCGCAGGTGCCTCACCGAAGTACTCGGCGACCTGGGCGTTCACCTTCGGCGAGACGATGTGGTCGATGAACTTGTAGGCACAGGTCTTGTGCTGCGACTTCGCCGCGACCATCCAGGTGTCGGACCAGCCGGTCGCGCCCTCCTTGGGCAGGACCGCGTCAACCGGGGCCTTCTCGCCCTGCGCGGTGTTGGCGATGACCTGCCAGGTCGTGCCGATGGTGGACGAGCCGTTCTTGAACGCCTGGACCTCCTTGAGGTAGTCCGACCAGTACTCGCTGATGTCGGTCTTCTGCGCCTTGAGCAGGTCGACCGCCGCGGCGAGCTGGGTGGCGTCCAGGGCGTACGGGTCCTTGATGCCCAGGGCCGGCTTGGTGGCCATGAGGTAGAGGGCGGCGTCGGCGATGTAGATGGGTGAGTCGTATGCCGTGACCTTGCCCTTCTGTGCGCCCACCTGGTCGAACACCGCACCCCACGAGTCAGGGGCGGGCTTGACCAGGTCGGTGCGGTACATGAGCAGGTTGGCGCCGCGACCGTGCGGGATGCCGTAGGCGACGCCGTTGACGGAGTTCCAGGGCTTCATCTTCAGCGCGTCGAAGATGTCGGGGTAGTTCGTGATGAGCGAGGTGTTGACCGGCTCGACGTCACCGGCCGCGATGAGGCGCAAGGTGGCGTCGCCCGACGCGGAGACGGTGTCGTACTGCCCGGTCCGCATGAGCTGGACCGCCTCGTCCGAGGTGCCGAAGGTCTTGATGTTGACCTTGCACCCCGAGGACTTCTCGAAGTCGGTCACCCAGTCGACCTTGGGGTCGTTGCTGCCGTTCTCGACGTAGCCGGGCCACGCGAGGACGTTGACCTGGCCCTCAGGCGTGCCCAGCTTGTCGAGGGCCTTGAGGGCCGGCACCTGCATCCCCGCATGGGCGCCGCCGCCACGCGACGTCGTGGGAGTGGAGCTGCCGCATCCGGCCAGTGCGAGGGCGGTCAGGGCCGCGATGGCCCCGAACAGGGACTGCCTTGTGGTGCGCACGCCGATCTCCTTCATGTGGTGGGTGACTGCGAAGACGAGGACCCGGGTGCCTGCGACTCGGGTGAGGACGGGGTCGGCACGTCGATGACGTGCTCGGGACGCCACGAGAGCGCGACGCGGTCGCCGCGGCGCGGCGCCGCGCCGTTGGTCCTGGGGCCGGCGTTCTGCTCGAGCGCGGTGAGCTGGCCACCGGCGTCGAGGGCGACGACGTAGCGGGTCACCGGGCCGCCGTAGACGACTTCGGTGAGGGTGCCCTCCGCTCCGGGTCCGTCGCGGTGGCCAGCGTGCTCGTCGCCGCGCTGGCTGCCGATCGTCGCGACCACGAGCTTCTCCGGCCGGATCGCGAACGAGCCCTCGCGCCGGATGACCGCGCGTGCCGCGTCACCGGTGAGGAGGTTGGAGGTGCCGACGAAGCCCGCGACGAACGCCGACGCCGGGCTCTCGTAGACCTCGCGGGCGGTGCCGACCTGCTCGATCCGCCCGGCGTTGAACACGGCGATCCGGTCCGAGAGGGTCAACGCCTCCTCCTGGTCGTGGGTGACGAACAGGAACGTGATGCCCACGTCGCGCTGGATTCCCTTGAGCTCCACCTGCATCTGCTCGCGGAGCTTGAGGTCGAGGGCGCCGAGGGGCTCGTCGAGCAGCAGCACCTTGGGCCGGTTGACGAGGGCGCGCGCCAAGGCGACCCGCTGCCGTTGGCCACCCGAGAGCTGGGCGGGCCGACGCGAGCCGTGGTCGCCGAGGCGCACTTGCTCGAGGGCCTCGGCCACCCGCGCGTGACGCTCCGTGCGAGAGACCTTCTTCACGAGCAGGCCGTACTCGACGTTCTGCGCCACGCTCATGTGCGGGAACAGGGCGTAGTCCTGGAACACGGTGTTCACGTCGCGGTCGTAGGGCTGGCGCCTCGTGACGTCCTCGCCCGCGAGCTCCACCTGTCCGCTGGTCGGCTCGTCGAAGCCTGCGATCATCCGCAGGACGGTGGTCTTGCCCGAACCCGAGGGCCCGAGCATGGAGAAGAACTCCCCCGCCCCCACCTCGAGGTCGATGTCGTCGACGGCGACGACCGGGGGCGTGCCGGCGAACTCCTTGCGCAACCGGCTCAGCCGGATGGCCGGCGTCCCGGGCGCGGTTTGCGCCGCCATGGCAACTCCTCAGGGGTCCTCGTGATACCTCTGGACGCAGAACGTATGGGTCCATATGTTTACGCGCAAGAGGTATGCCCAAACTGTTAGGGAGGCCCGATGGCGCACCGGTCGATGCCCTTGGGCCCGTATGCCGCGGTGTTCGCGCCGCTGCCCGCCGCCGGACGTGCCGAGACCGTCCGTCGCCGCCTCGGGGAGGCCATCGCCCTCGGGATGTTGCCGGACGGCAGCCTGCTGCCCCCCGAGAGCGACCTCGCCGACCGGTTCGGCGTCGCGACCGTCACCGTGCGCGAGGCGCTCGGCACCCTGCGCGAAGACGGCCTCATCCTCACCCGGCGCGGGCGCGGCGGCGGCTCGTTCGTCCGCGCTCCCCAGGACGGCGGGCGCGCCGCCCTCCTGGCCCGGCTCTCCCGGGTCGGGCTCGGCGAGCTGCGCGATCTCGCCGACCACTACTGCGCGATCAGCGGGCACTGCGCAGCGCTCGCCGCCGAGCGGGCCGATCCCGACGACATCGCCCGGCTGCGCCGGCTCGCCGACGTTCGCCCGGACGAGCCCCACGGCATACGTCGGCATGAGGGCACGTTCCACCTTGAGGTCGCCGCGACCGCCCAGTCGGCGCGGTTGACCCGTGAGGAGATGGTGCTGCAACGCGAGATCGGGCCCGTGCTGTGGCTCGCCGACCTCGAGCTCGCCCAGCTGCCACGACCGGGCGGGTGCGCGGACGCGAGCGCGGGCCGTCGCACCTTCGACGCGCACCACGCCATCGTCGAGGCCGTGGCCATGGGCAATCCGGGGACGGCCAGGGCCCGG